>NZ_KV791665.1:0-2434 GCF_001807955.1 Morganella sp. HMSC11D09 | reverse complement strand
AAGAGAAACCCGCAGCTATGTCGGAGAGGTTCGGGCCGCGCCGGGAGAAGAGGATAAACCGACCCACATTATCGGTCTGGCCTCGGTGTTTAATTCCCTGTCAGAGCCGATGTGGGGATTCCGTGAAATTATCAAACCCGGCGCATTTGACGATGTGCTGAATGATGATGTGCGGGCGCTGTTCAATCATGACCGCAATTATATCCTCGGCCGGTCTGCTTCCGGAACGTTATCGCTGAGTATCAGCGAACAGGGACTGGCCTACGATATTACGGTGCCGGATACACAAACTATCCGGGACCTTGTGGTTGCTCCGATGTTACGCGGGGATGTCAGTCAGAGTTCGTTCGCGTTCAGCGTGGCGGTGAACGGCGATGACTGGTATCAGGATGATGACGGCATGGTTGTCCGTGAAATTCACCGGATCTCCCGTCTCTATGATGTCAGTCCGGTGACTTATCCGGCCTATCTGGCCGCAAATTCAACCGTGCGGTCAATGGAGGCGTGGAAAGAAGCACGCGACAGCGGCGGTATAGCCAAAGCTGTCAATGAAAAACTGGCGCGTGAGCGTCTTCTCACTTTAATGAATGTATAAGGCAATTCTATGAAACTTCATGAATTAAAACAGAAACGTAATACTATCGCCACCGAAATGCGTGCAATCCATGAAAAGATCGGTGACGGTGTTATGACCGAAGAACAGCGTGCGGAGTGGAATAAGGCCAAAACAGAGTTTGATCGTCTGAATGAGCAGATCACCCGTGAAGAGGAACTGCGTGCGGCAGATCAGGCTTTTGTGGATGATCAGGAGCCGGAACAGCGCGGAAAACAGAACGGTAATCCGGAAAGTGAAGCCGCAGAGCGCCGCGCAGCGGCATTTGACCGCTACCTCCGCCATGGTTTTGGTGAACTGACGGCGGAAGAGCGTCAGGCTGTGAGGGAATTACGGGCTCAGGGAACATCCCCGGATGAGAAAGGGGGCTATACCGTCCCGGTTAAGATGCTGAACAAAGTTGTTGAGCAGATGAAAGCCTACGGCGGGATTGTCTCGGTTTCTCATGTTCTGCCGACGGCGGACGGCCAGGATATTACCTGGTCAACATCGGACGGCACAGCGGAGGAAGGTGAACTGCTGGGGGAAAACACCGCTGCCAGTGAACAGGATGTGGAATTCGGCACCGCCATTCTCGGTGCCAAAAAATTGTCTTCCAAAATTATCCGTGTATCAAATGAGTTGCTGCAGGACAGCGGGATCAATATTGAATCCTACCTTGCCGCCCGTATCGCGCAGCGTATCGGCCGTGGTGAGGCTAAATACCTGGTGAAAGGTACCGGTGCCGGTACGCCGGTACAGCCGAAAGGCCTGGATGTTTCCGTGACAGGAACGGTAAACGCGAAAACAGCCGCATTCAGCTGGAAAGACATCAACGCGCTGAAACACGCCATTGATCCGGCGTACCGCAACAGCCCTAAGTTCAGGCTGGCCTTTAATGACAGCACCCTGAAAGTGCTCACGGAAATGGAGGATGGTAACAAGCGTCCGTTGTGGCTGCCGGAAATCACCGGTGTTGCTCCCGCGACAATTCTGGGTATGCCGTATGTGATTGATCAGGCGGTTGACAGTATGGAAGCCGGTAAAAAATTTATCTTCTGTGGTGATTTTGACCGTTTTATTGTCCGCCGTGTCACTTATATGACGCTGAAACGTCTGGTCGAGCGTTATGCTGAATTTGACCAGACCGCGTTTCTGGCGTTTCACCGCTTTGACTGTTGTCTGGAAGATACCTCAGCGATTAAGGCGCTGGTGGCAAAAGCTGCCTGATAGTCATACCGTTGCAATCCTGTGCGCCGCTTAACTGCGGTTTTTTTGTGCCTGCGGTCTGAAGTGGCCGCAGGCATGGGGGAAACATGCCGTTACCGACACTCGAAAAACTGAGAATGCAGTGCCGTATTGATGAGGATAATGACCTTGAGGATGAGTTGCTTCTGACTTACCTGGGGGCGGCCGTGAAGCGGGCTGAAAATTATATTAACCGTCATCTTTATGACACAGAGGTTCCGGCATCAGATCCGGACGGATTACCGGTTACGGATGATATAGAACTGGCCCTGCTGGTCTGCGTTGGTTACCTGTATGAATCACGGGAAAATGCGGCAATACCGGCGGGCTTCTTTCTGCTGCTTGAACCGTACAGGTTCATCAATTTATAGGGAGCGCACTGTGCAGGCCGGAAGATTAAGGCATCGCGTCACATTTCAGCGTGCTGAACGGGTTATCTTACCGTCCGGCCAGCGTGAAAACCAATGGCTGCCCGTTGCCGTAACCTGGGCGGAAGTCAGACCCGTCAATGGCCGGGAACTGCTGACTGCCGGAGCGGAAATGTCAGAAATAACGGTCCGCGTATGGATGCGGTACCGGCCGGATATTCATCCT
>NZ_KV791664.1:0-8045 GCF_001807955.1 Morganella sp. HMSC11D09 | reverse complement strand
CATTTCGCCCTCAGCCGGAACCGACCCCATCTTTGGCATTCTTGCTTCTATATATAAGTACAGCGGCGTTTTACTGATGACGGTATTCATCGCTTGCGCCGGAATGACCTTTTTCGTCCTCAATTCGTAACCCTTTCCTTGTATACACCTTGAAAAAGACCTTTTACTCCTGAATGATAGGGGCTAAATAACTGAACGTTCGCGTGCCGTGGGGGGATGCGATCTCATTGTTCAGACCGCCTCTGCGGTAAGGGGCATACATTTCGAGGGCACACGATGAAACTCAATGTTCTTGCGCTGGTGGGCGTGCTGGGTCTGATGGCCGGTAGCGCAATGGCAGCACCACAATTCGACCCAAATTCTGTTTATGCAGACAAGGGTGAGCGTTCGGTAGCACAACCGAACGAACCTGCACGGCTTGGTGAAAAAGGGAAAGTAACCGTGCTGCGACTGAACAGCTACGCGCATCTGGGAGAGTTCACCGTACCGGACGGTATTCAGAAAGCCAGCATTGAACGTTTCAACAACAAGGTATATGTGTTGTCCGAAAAGCCAGACAAGCGCCTGGCTGGATTGTGGATCGGCCGTGATGCTAATGGAAAGGAAGGGCTATGCGGTTACATTAATAACAGCATGCGCATTCAGAAATGTTACTTTATTCTGTATAGAGAAAAATAGCTTTTTTATAGGTGGTCTGAGATAGATTCCTTAATTTTTACCCTAATTGATATAACAATTAGTTATTTCCATGGAAGCTAGAGGTTACCTCTCTAGCTAATCTATGCTATATTTTCTTTGTAAATTTAATGCCCTTAAAATAGCGTAACGCATTGGCTATTTTTGATTTAATATTCCTTTTTGAATGAACTGTTTTTGAATCCAGATCGCTGGAATCTACAATATAGAAAAACTCCCCACTTGTAAATTTATCTACAAAATCCGAACCTAAATTAATATATCCATATCCAGACTTATATTTAACCACATAGGAACCAAGGAAAAAAATCGATTTATTTTTTTTCGTCTTGCCCTCAGATTTGAAGTTATTTTTGTTCGATAAAATTTCAGATATAATTATTTTGTTTTTCTTAGCTACTTTTGCGCTCATTTTCGTTCCGTTGTAGAATGCGATAATAAGAGCGTTGGTTTTAATTGAGTAGGTGGCGCTAGCCATAGCCTTATAGATAGCGAGAAGTTCAACAGTTAAATAACAAGTCAAAATTAAACTAAGTGGTTCAGAATCCGTTTCTCTGATTCTTCTGAAATCGATGTGCTTGAAATCTGGGCTTATGGTTGATGCGTTATATTCTTCTATGGCATTTTCAAAATCCATTGCTAGATGTTCAAAAAAATCACATTTAATTAATAGATTATAGTATTTGTAGTAATCATTGGTAAGCTGTGATTCTATTGATTTCTCATCAAGAGAAAAATCAAACCATCTATATGAGCCATTGATTTTATCAGGGTGATTTCTATAGAAAAACATAGCGTTTATTGCAATTAGAATTAGTATGTCGTTTGGAATTATCGACCGTATTATATTGGTGTACTGCTTCATTTCCTTTATGTTGCTGGTATTATGATTTACAATCTTTAATATGTTATAAACAATTCGCATGTATGGACTTAAGATGTTTTTGGAGACTACATTGCTCGTTTTTATTGTTTTTATAATTTCATCACCGAACATTTTAAAATTTCTTTCTAATTTACCAACTAAAGATTCTATTACTGATGCAGGAATGCTGTATATTTCATGAAAAGTATCATATTTGCTTATTGTATAAACGGAACCACATTTTGAAATAAAAAATTCGTGATTTGATATCTGGGTTAGATTTTTATCTTTAATTATTTGTTCGCTTGGGAAAAACCAAGTTTTTTCTCCATCCGTCCATTCGTTAAGTTTAATTAAAAGTTCATCGTCTTTTAGCGCGAAGGTGTAGCCTGATGTCGTAATTCTTTTTGCTTCCCCCCTTATAATTGATAGCGCCTCAAAACCTTTTAAGGATAGTAAATAATCGGGTCTGTACAATTTATTATCAGAGTCTAATAGTTTGCTGAGGTAATTATGATGCTCTTGTAAAAGAATGGTGAATTGCTTCTCAAAACTATCCTTTTGTTCTTTTGCTAAATTATACGCTCTGTTTTCTTTGTTTGAGCTAATCACTTCTTTTACTGAGCGATAGGTCAGAAAGCAAATGATGCCAGTGACAACAACACCTAAGCCAGTAAAAACAGCACCTAAGCCAGTAAAAACAACATCGATAAAATCTAAACTTGCCTCCCAATAAGAATTTGAATACCACGGTTCTGTGAAATAAATCAGCAGAAGAAAAATGATTAAAAGAACTATGGAACATTGACAGATTCTATATTTCATATTATGCACTTGGTCTGTTGTCATCTTCAATGATTCGGATATTAAACCAAAAGCAATTAAAAGGAAATTTGCGGTTATTCATCAAATATGCACATACACCCACGTCCGATATATTATAAATTATCAGACAACATAAAACGGTAAGCATGGACTGTCTATTAAATCGTATTTTTGCCATAATAGACACAAGGCGTCTGATATTCGATTTAGGGTACATTTTTATGCGACTTTTTGGTTACGCACGGGTATCAACCAGTCAGCAGTCCCTAGATATTCAAGTTGGGGCACTTAAGAACGCAGGGGTAAAAGCCAATCGTATTTTTACCGACAAGGCATCTGGCAGTTCTGCTGACAGGGTGGGACTGGAGCTGCTGCGTATGAAAGTAGAGGAAGGCGACGTCATTCAGGTGAAGAAGCTAGATCGTCTTGGCCGTGACACTGCCGATATGATTCAACTAATAAAAGAATTCGATGCCTTGGGTGTGGCAGTCCGATTCATTGATGATGGGATCAGTACCGATGGTGAAATGGGGAAGATGATCGTCACCATTCTATCAGCAGTGGCACAAGCAGAACGTACTCGCATCCTTGAACGAACAAATGAAGGAAGACTGGAGGCCAAGTCTAAAGGAATTAAATTTGGCAGAAAACGGAAGATAGACAGAAATAAAATAAAAGTTATGCATGATAAAGGAATTGGAGCAACTGAAATAGCTAAGCATATGGGTATTGCGCGTTCAACCGTATATAAAATTATCAATTCAGAACGCTCACTAATCAATAATTGATTATCTTAAAACTGGCAAGGTGGAATTGTGAGAACCTTTGTTATAATTTGGACAATAGCTTTCATTGCGGTAATTGCTGTAATGTGTACAGTGGATCTTTCATCATATGTACCTTCAATTTACACCGTATTTAATAAAAACAAACCATTAGTAACTGGTATTATATATATACTATTAATGTCTATTTTTATATGGCTAATTGTAGCATTGTATCTTTTAAAAAAATACTCATTTAAAGTAGAGAAACTAAGTTTAGGTGGTGTTAATGTTCTGTTCAATGAAAGTGGTACATTATATCGCAAAAGTATAAAAAATCACTTGGATTCAAAAAGAGCTATCTTTAAGTTGAAGAAAAATGTGGACGCATTCGATGAAGTCATCTCATCATATTATCAGACATATCAATTTATTAGAGATGAAATGAAAATATTGAACCCCAAAAAAGATAATGAATTATATAATATTAGCAATGATATGCTAATGGTGTTGAATAAGTTTTTAACTAAAAATCAAAATAATTATAAAAGATGGTATAAATATATATCAGATAAGGATGAAGTTATTGACATTATAACTAATACACCATTAAAAGTTCATCTAACGCCTATAAATAAAATACAAAAACAATACTATAACTATAGTAAAATATGTAACGATTTTAAAGTAGTAAATGATTTTTTCTCATCACGGGTTCAACAAACATTTAACGTGAACACCACCAAATGGGATTGGTAACAAGTAAAGGGGAGTATTATACTCCCCTTTACTGTTTCTGCTTGCCATTACGCATTCTCATTGGGGTAGAAAAAACGTATTCGCACTTATCTTTATCTTGAAATGTTAACTCAATCATTTTTCTAAGGTTTTCTGGATTGTTGTGTATCTGATCCCAGTTAACTATTGATATATATGACTTTTCACTCATCAAGTTATCTATAATCCTTTCAGGCATGTATGGATATCTTTCTTTATATGTTGTTCTGTCATTGATTGTTATCCACTCCGTTATATTAGGGTGAAATTCATTTTTTTCATTTTCACCATGACTGGCCCTAATGTAGTTTGTTCCTGTTGAAGGAAGATTTATAACAAAAACACCTGATTTGCCGTTTCTGGGGCTATCCCTCATGGATGAATATAATTCCCAATCAACATGCTTTCTGTTTTTAGTCTCAGTCCCAACAAGTAAAATAAGAACGGATGTATCACGTAAATATTCATCCCTTATTATTTCTCTGATCTTTTGAGGTTCTTCTTCATCATCAATGTCTCCAAGTGATACCGAGCGATTCACAAAAATATCAAAAACATCATTCATTTTTTCAAGTTCGTTTTTGTACCATTGGTCATTAGCATGGTGGTAACTGATGAAAACTTTGTGCTTAGTCACGCCTTTTCCTCATTTATTCTCTGGTTTACGGATTTTATATCTTCATCCATACCGAGTGAAAGTCTTATAATTTATTTTTTCACACTAGGAGATACTCTCAACCACCGGATACAGTATAATCAGGAAGTGGCTACATTCTTCCAATTCAAATGAAGAGAGCAGACTTACATGCAATTCATCCATAATGATCTAGGTCAAAGAAAAAGAGGGGAGATTGTTGAAATCACCCTCACCAGTGGTGCAAATGTTAGACTAATGGATAGTTCTAACTTCAGTAGTTATAAGAATGGCCGACGACATTCCTACATTGGTGGGTTAGCAAAGCGCTCCCCCATAAGGTTACAGATCCCTTCATCAGGCCATTGGCATATTGCTGTAGATATGCAGGGATTAAGGGGGAGTACTAGGGTTTCTGTTCGCGTTCTTCCAGGGGTTCTTCCTGAAATTCAGGATAGGCCGTTAAGCGAAGTTCCTAGTCTGGTAAGAGATAACAGACCACCGTCAACAGCACAGAGCGACGAGATACATGACGTATTTATTTCGCATGCCTCAGAGGATAAAGATGATTTTGTTCGCTCTCTGGCAAACTCATTAATCAGTCACGGCCTTAACGTATGGTATGACGAAATGACGTTAAGAATTGGTGACAGCCTGAGACAAAAAATAGACAAAGGTTTAGCAAACAGTCGTGTTGGGTTAGTAGTTTTGTCTCCGGCGTTTATAAGCAAAGGTTGGACAAATTATGAACTTGATGGAATCGTCACTCGTGCTATTTCTGGTGAGCAAATATTGCTTCCCATATGGCATAATATTACAAAACAAGAAGTTATCGATTTTAGCCCATCATTAGCAGACAAAGTTGCTCGTAGTACTGCAACTCATACAATCGATGAAATTGCTCATGAGATAGCCGAGCTATTGCATTCTCGTTGTTAATGTTTATCGAAATTTAAATAGCAAAACAAAAGGAACAATCAACGGTCATTTTTTATTTTTCATGAATATCAATAAATTACGTTCTTAACGTACGTTTCCGTTCCATTGGCCCTCAAACCCCACACGCTACCGGACAGAGTACACAAAACGGTTTGTAAAAGAGTTTAAAAAAATCGACACGGTACACCAAAGAATTATTCAGAAGTATATTGAGATAAATATCAACAATGCAATAAACCCACGTCTTACAGGGAAAATCCTTAAAGGGGATAAAGCCGAATTTATCCGCTACCGTATAGGGGATTACCGCCTTATAGCAGCGATAGAAGACGATAAATTGTTGGTAATAGCGTTGACGGTCGGCCACCGTAAGGATGTCTATAAGAAATTTTAATCAGCACTAATTCAATTTAATGGGGCGCCGTATGATGGCGCCCTTTTTTTCTTTTCGGGCATCGAACCCGCAAAGAAAAAATAAGTTACAGCACCGCTGTCGTCTGCGGTAAAGGGGATGGGCATTGCGGCTGATAATGCACTCCGGCACAGTAAAACACCAGTGGTTGCACCTGTAAAACAGGAATAACACTGTATTTATATACAGCTATTGTTTTGAGGTTGCTATGCCACAGGTTCCCCTTTTTGATTTTCCGGTGTCCTGTGGTTTTCCCAGCCTTGCGGAAGATTTCTCTGAACGGCGTATTTCACTGGATACCGAATTAGTCCGCTACCCTGAAAGTACCTATTTTCTCCGTGCGCAGGGGTATTCAATGAAAGATGCTGGGATTTTTGACGGGGATATTGTGATCGCTGAACTCGACGGGGAACCCCTTAATGTCTGGAGTTGTGAGGCGTAAAAACAGCCAAGAGGAAATTAAGCCTTGGCTAAAATTAGGAATAAGTAGAAGAGAATATTTCTATCTTAAAAAATTAATTTAGAAATGTTATGATGAATTCATTTCTATGGTAATCGAAACCAATTAAATGTTCACTGTCTTTATCTCTTTTCGCTAAAAGAGATATTTCTGCACTGCTGTATTTTAGTAATTGTTTTGTCCTTGGCATGCCTATCCCACTACCGTTCTTATCAAATTTTATTGCGGAAACTCCAGAGTAACCTTCATTGAAAATCAGGCTCTCTTCATCTTTATTTATTTTTAAACTAATCATGCTAAATTTGATTTTTATTTCACCCTGTTCTTTATAGACGGAGACGTCTATTTCGCTATGAGGTTTTGTATATTTAACCGCATTTTCTATTATATGATATATGGCAACTTGGAACGTGTCGTAATCCAGTCTTGCACTGATGTTTGTTTTGTGTATATTTACTTTTATAGATGCATCTGTAAAGTCTGGGAAAAACACATAAAAAGCATTCATTAAAACTTTGTGCATATTATGATTTATAAGTCTCAATTTGAAGTTGTTATTTAGCAGTGCATTGTAAATATTAATTTCATTCTTAAATTGCATGCTGTTTTTTGCTATTCGCATTAAGCTGGTTGTTGCTTTACCTACTTTTTCATAAACTTCATCATTCATTATTTCTAACCAATCTGATGTTGTGTTTTCATTTTTTTTATCAAATATGGATTGAGGTATCACGCTGTATACATACTGTAAGTTTTGCCCATTTATAGTTGTTAGGTTATGAATTAAACGACTTGCATGGGCATTTATTTCTTTTTTTGCTAAATCATAGGAGTCACTGATTCTTTGTATAGAGAAAATAATTAGATTGGCTTCTCTATCCATCAGTTTCTTGCTTTTAATTAAATCTTTTTCATCTGTTATCATGTCGATAAAAAAATGGTCTGTATCAATATTTTTTATTTTTATTTTACCATTTTCTATTTTTTTACTTTCATTTCTTATATTGTGTTTGTTTATAATTGACATTTGTTCTGTGGTTATGTCGTTATACATAATTACATTGCTTTCTTTATTTATTACTCTGTAGTTAAGCATATCAAGCCCATTGATTTTTCAATGAAAAACGTTCGATTATCTCTTCAAATAAATAAGGGTCTGCGTCTTTAGGTAAAAAGTCATCAACTAATTTTAATGTTTCGTGGAATCTATTACCTGTCTGCTCAGCAGAGTATACTATTATTTTTTTATCTGGATACCGTTCTTTTAATGCTTTTGCCAATCCCAAACCTTCTTCAGCAAATTTCATTTTAATCCCAACACCTTGTATATCTACAAATATAATATCGGAATCCCTTATTTCCTTCTGGTTCATGCTTGTTACATCTTTTATTGCTCTGGTGTTAGACCATCCTGATGATACCAATATATCAGTTACTAGGAATTTTTTATCGTCTATAAATAGTATATGAGTTCTTTTTTGTGCTTGTTCAATTGTGTCTTTTTCTTCTTTCAATTCCATTTTCTCACCATTAGTTGAGTCAGATCCATGTTGACCCATATTGTTATTTATGGTTATAATTTGCTTATTATCCGGCATGTTATTTCCAGCCCCCATATTATCATCTGAATTATGGAAAAATTTTTTATATACCCAACGTAATAAACCAGCCAT
>NZ_KV791663.1:0-1703 GCF_001807955.1 Morganella sp. HMSC11D09 | reverse complement strand
CCGCACACACTAATTCAACATTCCGCACAGTCTTCATTTGCACTGCGCGGCTCTCACTGTAATAAACACAACTGACACTGACCTTCTGCAATATCCAGTTGGTCACGCTCGTATTCATCTATTTTCTGATTTATTGTTTTCCTGCGGCACATTCCCTTTGTTGTTGAATCTGGCCGGAGTTCGTGTCGAATATAATTATTTTCCATCGCGATAATACGTCCGAAATCTTCCGGGTATCTGTCGCGTAACATGATTAATTCAGAACCGGTAAGGTGAGGGCAGCAGATACATGATGATTTACCCGGATAATACAGGCCGACTTCCTCAACCGCTGATGATTCTTTCTCTCCGATATTCCAGTCAACCAGCGGAAACACTTGCACCCATTTATGCTCTGGCTTCCATCGTTCGGCACGTTGCGGCTCATCGGCGTTAATGCCGATAATACGCAGAATACTTCCTGTGTGAGAATCCAGCGGAACGCCTTTTTTCTCAACTCCCCATGCCTTTAAGCATTCAGGGTGATTATGAAAATACTTGTCGGCCGTCTCGACTTTAAATCGCAGTGAGCATGATTTACTGCCGAATGCAGCAGGTGGCAGCGTGTTGTTTTTCTCTGCTGTCTCAATGACACTCAGTGGCTCGCCGTCTTTATCCCACTTTCTCAACACAACAACTTTTGACCACTTCCTTTCATTGCACCAGCTTCTCAGCCAGCCAATAAAATTATAGGTGTGCTCGAACTCAGAGCCGGTATCACAAAATATAATCTCATCCGGTTCATATCCGCGTTTATACATTTCAGCAATGAGCATTACCGTATCATCACCCATCCCGGCCATAACTACGCGGAATGAGGTAGAGAGCCATGCCTTTTCAAAAGGTGGCCTTTCGTTAAATAAAACCATATTGATTATTCCTGAATTGTCAGAGGCGAATTACAGGCACAGTAGAGCCGTGCATTACCAGTAGTAATACAAATCCGATTATGGTCATGGTTATTTATCTAAGTGATAGAGTGGTATGGTTGACTTTGATTTATACTGGGTTATTAATACAGGCTGGTTTCTTCTTATATTCACCAAACCAACAGGAGAAATATAGCCGACTAATTTTAATGCACTGCGCGATTCTTTCCATGCAATCCACATTAAATCAGTCTGCACATTGCGGTAATTCTTTCCGGCATTAACCATAACCAACCTGTCTTTTAATTCTTTAGGGTCGGTATGTAATTTAATAAATTCTTCAAACTGCTGCCGTGATATATCCATCACCCCTCCTGAATCTGCTTAATTACTGGCGCTGATTTTCTGTACCCGGCTTTATATAGGCGATCGGCATACATATAAGCAGTTGCCATGCCTGTGTCAGCAATACCAACGTTTCCTTTGCCGGTGGTTATATTTTGCAGTGACAAGTCTTTTGCCATTTGCTGAATTTCCTTTTCAGCTATTTCTTTCCGCTTTTCATCTGCTAACTTCTTCGCTAAATCCGAGCAGTCAAAACAGATATTTGCCGCCTGTCCTTGAATTAAATTATCTTTCCCGACATAACCACCACAAAGGTTACAGATATCTTTCGGGTCTGGTTCTGGCGTGACAAATTTCATCACTTGTCTGTGCATCACATATTCACTTTTCATATTCATTCCTCTGTTATCAGCATCCCTTCATTACGCTTCATCCTGAAACGGTGGGGTT
>NZ_KV791662.1:295399-343084 GCF_001807955.1 Morganella sp. HMSC11D09 | reverse complement strand
GAGCGGCTTTCTTCGCTTTGGCGCGGGCAAGGGCGGCAGCCACTGCGGCTTTACGCGGATCGGCGTCTGCTTCTGTCGCCGGTTGTGTTGTTTCAGCCGCGAGAGCCGCTTTTTCTGCCTGACGTGCGCGGGCCTGTGCTTTACGGACTTCGCGGGCAGCAATCACGGCGCTGTTATCCGGTAAAACGGACGGATTAACAGAAATCGTCATCCCTGCATTGCTGTCTTTGGCTTTCACGCGGGCAAGGGCGGCGCTGATAGCCGCACTGTCTTTCTCATCCACCTGAACAGCCGCGCTTTTATGGCGGGCTTCACGGGCTTCTTTTTCCCGTGCCATTCGTGCCTGTTTGGCTTCAAAGCGGATTTTGGCATCTGCGGCGCGTTGGGCTTCTTCGCGGATCTCAATGACCTGTGCTTTTTCCTGACGGTAATACTGCACCAGCGGAATATTGCTCGGGCAGACCCAGGCACAGGCACCGCATTCAATGCAGTCAAACAGATGGTGCTGTTCTGCTTTTTCGTGTTCATTACCTTTACTGAACCAGTAGAGCTGCTGCGGCAGTAATCCGGCCGGACAGGCATCCGCACAGTGACTGCAGCGGATACAGGCTTCTTCCGGTGCAGCTGGTTCCATCTCGTTCGTGGTTGGTGCAAGAATGCAGTTACAGATTTTTACTACCGGCACATCGAGATCCGGCAGTGTAAAGCCCATCAGCGGGCCGCCCATCACAACCATTTGTTCATGCTGAGGACGGAAACCGGCCTGTTGCAACAGGAAACGGACCGGCGTACCGAGTCGTGTCCAGAAGTTACCCGGTGATTCAACCGCTTCGCCGGTTACTGTTACCACGCGCTGGATCAGCGGTTCGCCGTCGGTAATGGCGCGCTTGATGGCAACCACAGTTCCGACGTTCTGCATCAGCACGCCGATATCAGAAGAGCGTCCGCCGGATGGTACTTCGCGGCCGGTGAGAATTTTGGTCAGCTGTTTGGCGCCGCCGGACGGGTACTTGGTCGGGATCACCCGCACGAAAATCTGTTTTTCCCCGGCAGTAACGTCACGCAGTGCGGCAATCGCCTCCGGTTTATTATCTTCAATGCCGATAAGCACCTGTTCCGGCTCAAGAAGGTGCATCAGAATACGGATACCGGTGAGAATTTCCCCGGCATGTTCCTGCATCAGACGGTCATCCGCCGTGATATAGGGCTCACATTCCGCCGCATTGATAATCAGAGTGCGGATAAGATCACCGCCACCTTTCAGCTTGCTGGCGGTCGGGAAGCCCGCACCGCCGAGACCGGCAATCCCGGCCTGATGAATGCGGTCAGTCAGCTCTGTTTTGGAAAGAGAGGTAAAATCCGTTGTTTTTTCCGCCGGGTACGGGGTATCCAGCCCGTCAGTCCGGATACGGATGCACGGCGCGGTCAGCCCGGACGGATGCGCGGTCACACAAGGCTCCACGGCAGTCACCGTGCCGGATGATGAGGCGTGCACCGGCAGGCTGCGGCCGGTTCCGCGTGTCAGCGGCTGACCTTTCAGGACATGGTCGCCGGGGCTGACCAGCACATCGCCTTCGTTCCCGATATGCTGCTGGAGCGGAATAATCAGTTCTTCCGGTACCGGGCACACCCGCATCGGTGTCCGGCTGGACTGTAATTTCATTTCCGGCGGATGAATGCCGCCGTCAAAATCCCATACCCGGTCTTTTTTCAGAAAGTTGAGCAAATTGAACATAAAACTTACGACGCCTCAATCTGAACAGGTTTGACAGGAGTACCGCCGGTATCCGCCGGAATATTTCTGACCGGAATGGTGTTTAAATCCCACTTCCAGTTACGCGGGGTGACGGCGACCGGGATCATCTCAATGCAATCTGTCGGGCAGGGTGCGACACACAAATCACACCCGGTGCAGAGATTTTCAACCACAGTGTGCATGGCGCGGGTGGCACCGATAATCGCATCCACCGGGCACGCCTGAATACATTTGGTGCAGCCGATGCACTGGTCTTCATGAATAAAGGCCACTTTGCGCACCGGATTGAGTACGGACTCGTCACCGTCGAGCGGCTGCGGATCCACACCCAGCATATCCGCCAGTTTCAGCATCACCTGCTCGCCGCCGGGGGCACAGCGGTTTATTGCGCCGCCATTGGCAACAGATTCCGCATACGGTCGGCAGCCCGGAAAACCACACTGACCGCACTGACTCTGCGGCAGAATGTCATCAATTTTATCCACAATGGGATCTTCCTCCACTTTGAAGCGGCGGGAGGCGTAACCAAGTATCAGACCGAATGCCAGACCCAGCAGGCTGAGTACGGCAACGGCAATCCAAATCATTGTCATCAGAATTTCACCAGACCACTGAAGCCCATAAAGGCCAGAGACATCAGACCGGCCGTGACCAGCCCGACAGACGCCCCGCGGAAAGGCGCCGGCACATCTGCCGTTGCCAGCCGCTCACGGATAGCGGCAAACAGCACCATCACCAGGGAGAAACCGGCTGCCGCACCAAAGCCGTAAACGGCGGATTGCAGGAAATTATGCGACAGGTTTATGTTCAGCAGCGCCACACCGAGTACCGCACAGTTGGTGGTGATCAACGGCAGGAAGATCCCGAGCAGCCGGTAGAGCGCCGGGCTGGTTTTCCGCACCACCATTTCGGTGAACTGCACCACCACGGCGATCACCAGGATAAAGCTCAGTGTGCGCAGATAGAGAATATCCAGCGGGATCAGGATAAAGGTATCCATCAGCCACGAGCAGACGGAGGCGAGTGTCATCACAAATGTGGTGGCAAACCCCATGCCAATCGCGGTTTCCAGTTTTTTGGAGACCCCCATAAAGGGGCATAATCCTAAGAATTTGACGAGTACGAAGTTGTTAACCAGCACCGTCCCGACAAAAAGTAATAAGTAGTCAGCCATTACAATGCCCAAAGCGAGTCTTTAAAAACATACAAATAAAGCACATAAAAAACCGAGATCCCCGGTAAGCGGGGTGAATAATAGCAATCCCCGGGCATCCGGGGTTATCGGGATTGTGTGAAAGCGCGGATAACTGTGTGTATCAGAATGAAAAAGCGGCAAAACTGATGAAAACCGGGCACAGCATTTGCGTCACGGAATCAGTTAGTGGTACTTTTCAGGAGGATGACAGATTCTGAAAGCATGTTTTTATCCGTTAACATGACAATCCCCCGGAGGGAGTGATGACGAAAATACTGAAAGTGGGCCTGATCGGGTACGGTTTTGCCGGAAAAACATTCCATGCGCCGTTTATTGTCAATAATGCCAATATGGAACTGGCCAAAGTCGCGAGCAGTGATGCCGCCAAAGTGCATGCGGATTATCCGGATGTGCAGGTTGTCGCCACACCGGAAGATATTTTTGCTGACCCGGCCATTGACCTCGTCGTGATCCCGACCCCGAATGACACCCATTTCCCGCTGGCGCGGATGGCGCTGGCTGCGGGTAAACATGTGGTGGTGGATAAGCCCTTTACCCTGACATCGGAAGAGGCATTTACCCTGGCAAAACAGGCGGATGACGCCGGACTGGTGCTGTCTGTTTATCATAACCGCCGTTTTGACTCCGGGTATCTGACGCTCAAATCCCTGTTTGACAGTAAAAAACTCGGGGCTATCAAATATTTTGAAGTCCATTTTGACCGCTACCGCCCGCAGCCGCAAAAGCGCTGGCGCGAAGCTGCTGCATTAGGCAGTGGTATCTGGTATGACCTGGGTTCTCATCTGATTGACCAGGCACTGCAGTTTTTCGGAAAACCAACGGCGATCACTGCCGACCTGGGGATGATCCGTCCGGGTTCTGAGGCGGTGGATTATTTCCATGCGCAACTGCACTATCCGGATGTCAAAGTCGTGCTGCATGCCACCACGGTCGCGGCAGCGGAATCCCCGGTGTATATCGTTCACGGCATGAAAGGCAGCTATGTGAAGTACGGACTGGATCCGCAGGAAAATGCACTGAAAGCAGGGCAGATGCCGGTCGGTGTCAACTGGGGTCATGACAGCCGCGACGGGGAACTGAGCCTGTCACCGGATGGTATTGAAGTGATCACAGAAACGTATCCGAACAAAGCCGGGCACTATGGCCGCTATTACGCGGAAGTGGCAGAGGCGATTATCAATAACGGTCCGAACCCGGTGACTGCGCAGGAAGGGGCAGAAGTTATCCGTATTATAGAGGCCGGTATGGAATCGCATAAAACCGGACGGACTGTGACACTGTAACAAATAGTCATTACTTCTTATTGCAGACAAAAGTGAATAACGCATGACAAACTGGTGGCAGAAACTGCGGTTAGATCCGTTCCTGGTCATAATGATCACGGTTGTTATTTTGGCGTCACTCTTTCCGGCAACCGGCAGTGTGGCGACCGGATTCCGCTATCTGACCACCGCCGCGATTGCGTTATTGTTCTTCTTCCACGGCGCAAAACTCTCTCGGGAAGCGATTGTGACAGGGATGGGGCACTGGCGTCTGCATCTGATGGTGTTCTCCAGTACTTTTATCCTCTTCCCGCTGCTGGGGCTGGGTTTACAGTTCCTGGTACCGGAATGGATGTCTCCGACCATTTACATGGGTTTCTTATACTTATGTGCCTTACCGGCGACAGTACAATCGGCTATCGCCTTTACCTCTGTCGCGGGCGGAAATGTGGCGGCGGCGATTTGCAGTGCATCCGCCTCCAGTATCCTTGGTGTGTTCTTATCACCGGTTATTATCGGTTTTATGATGGAAACGCAGGGCGCGCATGAACTGGATACCCTGGGTGCTATCCGCTCTATTTTATTGCAGCTGATGCTGCCGTTTGTGGTCGGTCATTTTTCCCGTCCGCTGATTGGCAAGTGGGTGGATCGCAATAAAAAAATCATTAATAAAACAGATCGCACCTCTATTTTGCTGGTGGTGTATGTCGCTTTCAGCGAAGCGGTTGCCGAGGGGATCTGGCAGAAGATTGATGCAATGTCTATTCTGCAGATTGCGGTGGTGTCGTGCGGGTTGCTGGCGATTGTGCTGGTGATCAACGTGTACGGCTCACGGGCACTCGGCTTTAATAAGGCCGATGAAATTACCATTGTATTCTGTGGTTCGAAGAAAAGCCTGGCAAACGGCGTGCCGATGGCAAACGTTATGTTTCCGCCGGCCGTGGTGGGAATTCTGGTGCTGCCGCTGATGCTGTTTCATCAGATCCAGCTGATGGTGTGTGCGGTGATGGCGGCGCGCTATGCGCGGCAGGGGAAAGAACATTCACAGGAGTAATTATGAGCAGGGTTATGGCAGGATGCCTGATACTTCTTTTTGTCAGTTTCTTTGCCCGTGCGGATGTGCAGGCTCTGCCGGAACTGAAACGGGAACGGGTTATTGACAGCGCCGGTCTTCTGACCGGCTCTCAATTAACACAGCTTAACCGGCAACTCATTGAGTATGAACTGAGCCGCAATGACGGCAGCCAGTTCGTGGTGTTTATTGTGCCGTCAACCGGCGGAGAAAGTATTGAGACATTTGCGCACCGTGCGTTTAATACATGGAAGATCGGCCGCAAAGGTCAGAATAACGGACTGTTGCTGGTCGTGGCGGTGAATGACCGTAATTTGCGTTTTGAGGTCGGCTATGGACTGGAAGGTATTCTGCCGGATGTCTCCGCAGGCCGTATTATCCGTCAGCGTATCACCCCTGAATTTAAAAAAGGCCATTATTTTACCGGAATTGAAGCGGGTGTGACCGATGCCATTGATATTATCAGCGGAAATGAACCGGAATATATCAAATCAGAGACATCCGGAACAGAAGCATTAAAACTCAAACGACTGACGATTATTTATCTTCTGACCTTTATTACGGTGTATCTCTGGTCATTATTTATTGGTTCTCCCCGCCGTAAGAAAAGGATAGAAAAGCAGGTTCTTAACGATATTGAATATCTGAGAGAAGAATACGCGAAATCCAAAAACAAGAAAAAACGTCAGCCTGAACGGATAATCCGCCTTGCGCAGAAACGCCTGACGGCATTTTTGCAGTATAAGTATATTTATCCGACACCGCTCGGCCATACTGTGAACGTATTATTTTATTCAGTTCTGATTTTTATAATGACACGGGTTCTGATAGACGGAGATCCTGATCCTGATGCGTTGTTCATCAGTATAATGATGCTCATTTTTCTTAATGTATTTGGCTCACTATTTATTTGTTATTTGTTATATACATTAATTCCGGAATATCTTACTCAGGAAGCGGAAATACGGAAATTAACCGGTGTCATAGCAGGTACAGGAGGCGGGTATTCATCCGGTTCTGATAGTGGCAGTTACAGCAGCAGTTCCGGCGGTAGTTCCGGAAGCAGCGGATCGTCCGGTGGCGGAGGCGGCAGCAGTGGTGGTGGCGGTGCTTCCGGGAGCTGGTAAAAGACATAAAAAAGCCGTGACAAAGAATGCCACGGCTTTTTTTTACCGGAATGGCGCTTACTGGCCGCGTTTTGCTGCCATTTCTCTCAGTGCCGCTTTTTCCTCTGCGGATAAAAAGGCTATTTCCAGCCCGTTAATCTGAGCCTGTTCAATTTCTGCCTGTGTCAGACCGGCTGCCGGGGCAGCAACATTGTATTCATGGGCAATCTCAATACCCTCAACCGCCGGGTCATCGGTGTTGATGGTAGCGGCAATGCCGTGTGCCAGGAACTGTTTCAGCGGATGCGCGGCCAGTGACGGCACGGTGCTGGTCTGAATATTCGAGGTCAGGCAGGATTCCATACCGATGCGGTGCTCTGCCAGGTAATCCATCAGCGCCGGGTCTTCAATCGCCATCACACCGTGACCGATGCGCTGTGCACCCAGGTTGCGGATAGCCTGCCAGATACTGGCGGCGCCGGCGGCTTCTCCGGCATGGGCGGTGATGGCCCAGTTGACGTCACGGGCTTTGCGGAAATGATCGGTGAATAAATTGCCCGGATAACCGGATTCATCACCGGCAATATCCAGTGCCACAATCCGCTCATGGTGAGCGAGCAGGGCATTCAGCTCTTCATGACAGGCATCTGTACCGAATGTCCGGCTCAGAATACCAATCATATTAATCCGTACCGGGCTGTTGCGGACTTCGGACACCACACCATCCAGTACCGCTTCCACCACGCCTTCAACGGGCAGATGGTGTTTCATCGCCATATAGTAAGGGGAAAAGCGAAGTTCGGCGTAATCCAGCCCGGCACTGACGGCATCCTGCACGTTTTCAGCGGCCACACGGCGGCAGGCATCGAGGTCTGCCAGCACGGAAACACCCCAGTCCAGCTTACTCAGAAACTGCACCAGATCCGGTTCATTGCTCATCACCTGCACATGCGGGCGCAGGGTTTCAGTCTCATAAGCGGGCAGCGGCAAATTGTGCTGACGGGCCAGATCCAGAATGGTGGACAGGCGGATATTACCATCGAGATGGCGGTGCAGGTCGGTCAGGGGAAGTGAGCGGTTAATCATTGTGGTATTCCTCAGATGATAAAAAGCCAGTCTGACGACTGGCTTTTGTCTGATCAACAGATAATAACAGTGTGAAATTACTGAGCAGCAGGAGCCGCAACGTCAGCAGCCGGTTCTTCACCGATAGTCACGTCTTCAGTAACATCACCGTTAGGATCCATTTCGATTGCTTCTTCCTCGTAACCTTCGTCGTCGCCGCTGTTATCGCTCAGTGCGCCGTACTGGTCATATTTTTCCAGGAATTCAGCAACGGTGAATTTCTTACCGTTGAAATCGATGTTGTTGTTGCTGTATTTCAGATCCATGGTGATCGCTTTATCGGTCACTTTCACGATTTCCATCATGGCACCCATGCTGGCCATCTGAGCAACACCCTGTTCACCCTGTTCTTTGGCTTCTTTCGCGCCCATACCCTGTGACTGCATGGCAACTGCAACGAAATCAGTCAGCATCGGTTTGGACAGATCCATATTGAACCCGAACTCTTTCACCAGAACCGGCAGAACTTTCTCAAAGCTGCCTGCGTGTTCCAGTGCTTTAAAGCTCTCTTCGTTCAGTGCGTTGAAGGTCACGTTCAGGTTAACTTTTGACTCACCGCCGCTGTTTTTCCAGCTCAGAGGTGCGATAGCGAAGGACGGGCTGTACTTGAACAGACCCAGTGCATTGGATTTCATTTTCTCATCCAGTGCTTCCATTTTCGCATCGTCGAAATCTTCGGTGTACATAGACTCAGACAGTTTGGTGTACTCTTCAACAGATGCCATCAGCGTATTCGCGGAAGTGGCATCCAGATCTTTCAGAGAACCTTTCAGGCTGATAGCGCCGAGATCGATATCACGGTAGCTCAGTGAACCCAGGCTGTAATCAACATCTGCAGTCAATTTGTTATCTTTACTGCCGGAGGTGCCGTTCAGTTTCAGATCTTTCAGAGAAACGGTATCGCTGTAATTAACAACCGCTAACTCTTTCAGGCTCAGATTCTGGTCACCCAGGTAGAAGTAGCTGTCACCGGATTTGGCAACATCGCTGTCAAATGACAGGCCTTTCATCACGATACTTTCGCGATCGCCTTTACGGTAAGTCAGTTCATTGCTGCTGCCTTTACCTTTGACGTTTTTGAATTCTTTGTCGAATTTAACGTTCAGATCAGCACCGGAGAATGCCAGCTCTTCACCGTCTTTCTTATAGTTGATTTTGCTGACAGCAAGATCAATATCGAAACTCTGGTCGTAGCTGATACGGGTATCCGTTGCAACCGGGGATTTACCACCGGTGATTTCGAAGGCTTGTTTGGTGATGTCATTGTTTTCCAGCTCAGAGTGGATAGCAGCCATATTTGGCGAGAACACCATACTCTTAAGCTGAGATAACGGGAACGGACCGTGATCGATAGTATTGAGGATCACAAGTTCTTCGCCGGAGGTATCACCGCTTTTTTTCGTTTCTTTGATGATCAGTTTGACATCAGAGCTGAAAATACCGCGTGAAAAATCTTTGGCGGTCAGCGTGACAGGTGCATCAGGGTAGTTGTCCTTGATTGCTTTATTCGCTTTGGCGATATACTCATCAAGGTTTGCTTCAATTTTCTTACCTGTCTGCCATGAAGCTACACCCCATGCGGCGCCTAATGCGACAATAACGCCAACAGCAACTAACGACTTTTTCATAGATCAATCCATCCTTTATATGCGATTTATTTTGCAGGTTTTCGCACGGTATCAAAATTAACGGGCAGTTCAATGGCGGACTGCCCGGAGAAAATTAGAGAAGTTACTTACACAGCATTATAAACGCGGGCAATGATTCCTTCACCATCTATTTTAAACTTTCTTTCTATAGCAGAAAGAAAAACAGATTCACCTGAGATAACTCTTAATTGTTCTGTTTCCGTAGTGATAACTGCATGACCTTCCACACAAAAAAGAATATTAGCACTGTTATTCTCAAGAATCATTTCCTGATTATGCAATTTCATCACCGAAAAAGAAAAATCATCAACCGGAATCGGGAAAATTTCAGTGTTGTTAATATGTTCCGGCTGCATAAATAAACTTTTTGCGTGTTTCGGTACAAAATCAAGGTTATTCAGCAATTCACCGACATCAATATGTTTTTGTGTCAGACCGGCGCGTAACACATTATCCGAGTTAGCCATCACTTCCAGCGCAGTTCCTTCAAGATACGCATGAGGTGTGCGGGCATACAGGAACATTGCCTCACCGGGCTTTAATTCAACAACATTGAGCAGAAGCGGGGTGAAAAGGCCATTATCGTCAGGATAAAACTCTGTCATCTTACGGATGGTATCCCACGGTTCACCCTGACGGCTGTTCAGTGCGGATTTCAGTACAGCGACAGCCCGTTCTTTGGTGTCCCCGCTCATGGAGAGCAGACGGGTAAACAGAACGGACAGGTGCTCCTCTGACGGCGAGGCAATAAAACGTTCAATGGCAGGATGTGCCGGAGCGACCTCACTGAGCAGTCCGGCAATATCGGCCAGCGGACGGAACGCATTCATTGCGCGGAATGGGGTAAGGGCATAAACCAGCTCCGGCTTATGGTTATCATCCTTATAATTACGAACCGGTGAATCCAGCGGGATCCCGGCGTTGTTTTCGCGGGCAAATCCTTCCTCTGCAGCGGCTTTATCCGGATGAACCTGTACCGACAGCGGCTGAGCGGCACTCAGCACTTTAAACAGAAACGGCAGCCGGCGAAAACGGCGGTTAATTTCATCCCCGAGCGCGGACTGCGGGTCACCGGCAATAAAATCATATAAAGAGCAGGTGTTGCCGCGGGTGTCTGTCACCACCGAACTGGCTTTCGGATGGGCGCCCATCCATAATTCGGCCATCGGCTGCTTGTCAGGGTTCGGGTAACCGTACATTTCTGTCATCGCGGTATGGCTTCCCCAATCATAGAATTGCACCTGATTCTGCATTTTTAACATAGCAACGCTCTCTTTTTAAACAGTTAACAATAAGATAGTAACAATAAAGCAATAACTCCGCCCGGATCGCATAATCGGAAATGAAAGTATGGCAAGATAGGCCCGTTTTCAGAGTCTATCTGTAACTTTCGGGATTTTAAATCCATTTTATTTTGTGTGCTAAGGAGAGACTAATGGCAGCCACGCGTATTGAAAAAGACTCAATGGGCCCTATCGATGTTCCTGCGGACAAATTATGGGGCGCTCAGACCCAGCGCTCTTTAGAGCATTTCCGTATTTCAGTTGAAAAAATGCCTGCGGATCTGATTGCTGCGCTGGCCATTACAAAAAAAGCAGCGGCAGCTGTCAACTGTGATCTGGGACTGCTGGCGAAAGAGCGGGCAGATGCGGTGATCGCCGCAGCGGATGAAGTGCTTGCCGGTAAACATCCGGAAGAGTTTCCGCTGGCAATCTGGCAGACCGGCTCCGGCACACAGAGTAATATGAATATGAATGAGGTGCTGGCAAACCGTGCCAGTGAAATCCTCGGCGGGAAGCGCGGCGGCGAACGTATTGTTCATCCGAATGATGATGTGAACAAAAGCCAGAGCTCTAACGACGTGTTCCCGACAGCGATGCATGTCGCTGCAGTGATTGCGGTCAGCACACAGCTGATCCCTGAGCTGAAATCCCTGCACAGTGTTCTGGCCGCGAAAGCAGAAGCTTACCGTGATATCGTGAAAATCGGCCGTACCCACTTACAGGATGCGACACCGCTGACACTGGGCCAGGAGATTTCCGGCTGGGCGGCAATGCTGCAATATAACCTGAAACATCTGGAAAACAGCCTGCCGCATCTGAGTGAGCTTGCACTGGGGGGCACTGCGGTCGGTACCGGTCTCAATACTCATCCGGAATATGCTGTTCGCGTGGCGAAGAAAATTGCTGAACTCTCCGGTCAGCCGTTTGTGACGGCACCGAATAAATTTGAGGCGCTGGCTACCTGTGATGCACTGGTTCATGCCCATGGCGCACTGAAAGGGCTGGCAGCCTCACTGATGAAAATTGCCAATGATGTCCGCTGGCTGGCATCCGGTCCGCGTTGCGGCATCGGTGAAATTGCCATTCCGGAAAACGAACCGGGCAGTTCTATCATGCCGGGTAAAGTGAACCCGACACAATGTGAAGCCATGACGATGCTGTGTGCTCAGGTAATGGGTAATGATGTGGCGGTTAATATCGGCGGGGCATCGGGTAATTTTGAACTGAACGTGTTCCGTCCGATGGTGATTCACAACTTCCTGCAATCTGTCCGCCTGCTGGCTGATGGTATGCGCAGTTTTAATGAGCACTGTGCGGTCGGAATCGAACCGAACCGCGAGCGTATCAGTCAGTTGCTGAATGAATCACTGATGCTGGTTACAGCGCTGAATACGCACATCGGTTACGACAAAGCCGCTGAAATTGCGAAAAAGGCCCATAAAGAAGGTCTGACCCTGAAAGCCTCTGCCATGAAGTTAGGTTATCTGACAGAAGCTGAGTTTGATGCATGGGTACGTCCGGAAGATATGGTCGGCAGCATGAAGTAATCCGCAGTCAGGAATAGTGATAACGGAGTCGCTGATGGCTCCGTTTTTTACATCACTTCCATATATACATACAGTCGTGATATCACCGGAATTAATTTCTTTGCTTTCGGTCTGTGACGGATTTTGATGTTTTCCGCATCATAATCCGGTAGTACGCCTGTTACCGGTTTTTCCTCATTCTCATCACAAAATACAATCAGCGGCGATGCACAGGCATACTGCACCTGCTTTTGCGCTTCGCTGTACCAGACTCTGGCGATTGGCTGTACTTTTACCGGTCGTTTGATTTTGAGTATGGCGTCTTCCGGCACCTGTTTTAAGGCGGAAATCTCTTTCGCCAGATAAACCTGCCGTTCTTCACGCGTCAGAGACTGAATGGCGCGCGGGTTCTGATATTGTTCTTCCAACTGAGATAACAATGTATCGCGATCCACCTTCTGAATAATATGTTTATTGGCCCAGCCAAACCGGACTGAGGAAGGGGAGGTGACTGACTGGATCTGCCGGTAGGCATTGAGTGTAATCAATCCTTTTATCTGATTGTGTACGAATTCAAAACGCTGTGTTTTGTCCACACCGGAGGTTTCTGTCACGATTGAGGCCAGTTGCTGTTTCAGCCTGTTAACCTCATTAAGCTGTTGCTGCATTATTTTTCGTTGTGCAGGGGAGAGTGTAATGAGCAGTACACCAGGCAACCGGATGGCAGATTTGCTGCTGATTTCCTGATCATTATCGAAGATAAACAAACGTTGATAGTGGGACAGCGCCAGGGAAACAGCATCTTCGCCACTGACCGGAATGACAGAAATGGTGTTGACGGTGTTATTTTCCTCTCCTTTCAGTATCTCAGGAAGTTGGTAAACCTCAGCAGTCCGGGAAGGGTGCAGCCGGATAGCTTTGCATAATGTATTCAGTGCCGATTCCAGCTGATTAAAGCAGTCGGTGAGAGAAATCATTGCATCGTATCGCATATATCGCCATTTTAGTTACAACATACAAATGTATTTATATCACATTAACTCAGCATCGTGCTTTGTACAAATACATTTTGTCTGGCACGAGGGGAGGGACTGAAGTGTCAGGAACATATGGTAGTTTTCACCGTTAACCCACAGCATCGTGGGTTAACGGCAAAGTTTGTGGGTGTATATCAACGTCGCATTATCCCTTTACGGTTAATGTGCGTAAAAATGATTGCTCATCATTAGTATGGGATAATAATATACGGCTGTATTTTTATATTTTGCTGCAATAAGCCTTAGTCTTTGGGCAGTTATCATAAACAGAGTGGATTTCTGCTGGTTCCCAAAGGTCTGGTGGTGTTTCATCTGCATTATGTTTTGGAAAACAGCTGTGAATCATAAGTGAGCTACTTAAAATAAGTGTCAGCATAAAGACTCCTTAACATGATTCATAAAAGTAAGTTACTTGTGTATATCTGCCATCATTTAAGATCGATTTTTTTAATGGCCCCATATAACCGGGCAGTATTCCGGTGCAACGATATCACAAGACTCAAATGAATCCACTGATGAGAATAATAAGGTTCCGGTTAATAAAAGTGTCAGCATAGTTACCTCTGTTTATCAGGAATGAATATATTATCTGCCGGGTATCAGATTTCAGCAAAATGGATTGGACAGCGAGCAGGTATTTTCCCGGTATATTATCAATTCTTTTTCAGGTTGTGGTGACTGCGTTAGTTTCGGGTCTCCGGGAGGAAAGATATCATATGTAAACAGGGAGGTGCTCAGTATCAGTGTCAGCATATTAACCTCGCATGCCTCTGTTGTGGTGAATGAGAGTGTGTCTGGCCTGATAACATTAACGTAAATCCTGCCTGGTGGTAATTAACTGGATTAGGTATTTTTCTTGTAAGATATATAAATACGTGATTATTATTTTCGTTATTTTTATCAGATTTCTCAGCAGGTAATTAAAAAGCACCACCAATGAACTTTTCATTGGTGGTGCTAAAAATATAAATAAATCAATACAGGAAATTATAGATATGAAGATGCTAATACCATGGTGCTTGTTACGCAGTAAATATTTACTCCGTTATTTCTGTTAATCCGACAGGCGGCCAGATATCACAGGACTCAGGGTAATTAATATCACACTGATACAGATTGCTGAACAAGAGTGTACTGCTCAATATAAGTGTTATCATAAAACCTCACCGAATCAAGAACATTTACTGTTGCGAAACATATGCAGATTACATATCTGTATGCTGACCGGCAATTAACCCGATGAGGTATTTTATATGACATAACTATTAATTATCTGACTGTATTAGTTATGTACTATGAGTGAGCGTGCTTATTCAGATACAGAGCAATCAGCACACCGGTTGCCAGCATAGCGGCAATAAACCAGCCGATGCCATTCCAGTGCCAGTAAGACCAGAAAACACCGCCCAGAGTACCGGCAATGCTGGAACCGCCGTAATAGCAAAACAGGTACAGTGAGGATGCCTGGGCTCTGGCGCGCCGGGCGCGGCGTCCGACCCAGCTGCTGGTGACGGAATGGGCGGCAAAAAATCCCGTCGTCAGTACCAGCATACCGATCAGAACTGCTGCCAGTGAACTGCCGAGCGTAATGAGAATCCCGGTCAGCATTAATGTGACTGCACCAATCAGTACTCTGCCGTAGCCGTATTTCCGTGTCAGTGCGCCTGCTTTTGAGGCACTGTAAGTTCCTGACAGATAAACTATCGATAACATACCGACAACGGCCTGGCTGAAGTGATACGGCGGCTCCATCAGCCGGTAGCCGATATAGTTAAACAGGGTGACAAAGCTGCCCATAATGATAAAACCGATGGCAAACAGCCACGGCAGACCATCATCACGGCAGTGCAGGATCAGGTATTTCCACAAGCTTTTCGGTTTCAGTGAACTGGCTCTGAAATGGCGTGACGGCGGCAGTAACCGCCAGAACAGAAAAGCACCGAACAGAGAAAATGTTCCCAGTACCAGAACGGCAATCCGCCAACTGGCATAATCCGCAATAACGCCAGTGATCAGGCGTCCGCTCATCCCGCCGATAGAATTACCGCTGATATACAGCCCCATAGACAGGGCAACATAGCTGGGATGAATTTCCTCACTCAGATAGGTCATGGCCACGGCGGCGACGCCACTGAGAGATAATCCGACCAGGGAGCGGACAACCAGGATCCCCGCCCAGCTGGTGGTAAACGCACTGAGCAGGGTAAAGATTGCCGCGCATGTCAGGGATATCACCATAACATTTTTACGTCCGACCGCATCTGACAGCGGGCCGGTGATCAGCAGCCCGACGGCCATGAATCCGGTCGCCAGAGAAAGGGACAAACTGGCCTGCGCCGGTGATACCGAAAAATCGTCTGACAACAACGGCAGGATCGGCTGTACAAAATAGAGCAGAGCAAACGTCGCCAGACCGACCATAAAGAAAGAGAGAGTGACACGCAGATACAGTTTGTCGTCGCGCTGGATATAGTGCTGCTTTGCATGATCATTCTGCACCGGTGAGGTCACACGGTTGTCAGTTATCAGTTTATTCTCGTCTGTCATACACTTATCTCAGCATTTGGTAATAATACCGAGCATAAAAAGATGCTGGTATTTTGTCTAATATATTAATACTCTTGTTTGATATGTTTTACGACCTAATGAGGGAATAATGATCGAATTCCGCCATCTGCGTTATTTCATTGCGGTCGCTGAAGAGCTGCATTTCGGACGGGCAGCGGAGCGTCTCAATATCTCCCAGCCTCCGCTCAGTCAGCAGATTCAGGCACTTGAAAACGCGATTCCGGCTAAATTACTGGCACGGAACAACCGGAATGTCAGTCTGACCCCGGCGGGCGAAATGTTTCTGCGTGAAGCTTACCAAATCCGTACTCAGGTCGAGGCAGCGGTTGAAAAAGCAGCCAGAATGGATCGCGGGGAACTGGGGGAAGTTTCTGTCGGCTTCACTTCCACAACCCCGTTTATGCGTCATATTACGGCGACATTCCGCCAGTACCGTGAAATATACCCGGATGTGGCTATCCACATGCATCAGATGAATACCAAACAGCAGATTAACCCGCTGCTGAGCGGCCGGATTGACTTCGGTGTAATGCGCAATACGCAACTGCCGGATAATCTGGTTCATGAACTGCTGTTTAAAGAACGATTTATGCTGGCGGTCTATGATGATCATCCGCTGATGAAATACCTCAAAACGGGTATTCCCCTGGAGATGCTCACTGGCGTACCATTGGTTTTCTTTGAGCGGGATGTGGGAACGGCGCTGTATGATGAGATTATCAATCTGCTGAAAAAAGCGGGTGTCACACCGGTTATCGCCCAGGAAGCAGGGGAAGCTATGACTATTCTGGGGCTGGTCTCTGCCGGGTTAGGTGTTTCACTGGTAACGGAATCTTTTACCCGTATGAAAGTGGATGGTGTCCGTTACATTCATTTAGCTGAAAATCAGGCATTTTCTGAGGTCTGGCTGGTGTATCATAAGCACAATACACTTTCTCCGGCCGGTCAGCGGCTGATTGAGATGCTGAAAAATAATGTGTTCCGCTGAGCGGGATCTGACTGTCAGGAGTTCGGATGTTCCGGCGATACCGGTTTTCTGTTATTACCGCATTTCTTTTTCTTTTATATACAAGCGCCGCGGGAGCAGGGGTATCGCTCAGCTATTTCTATCAGCCGGATGGCTCACGCAAAATTGCGCCTGACAATATTACTGCACTGACCGGGCAGTTTCTCGGCGTACCTTACCGCGCCGGTCAGCTGATTGGCTCTCCCGGATCACCGGAAATTCTGGTGGCTGACCTGAACGCGCTCGATTGTTTCACTTTTCTGGATTACACCGAAGCACTGAAACGCAGCCCGCAGCAGCAGAATTTCCGCAACAGACTGATGCACATCCGTTATAAAAACGGAGAGGTGAATTATTATCAGCGCCGTCATTTTTTGTCGGATTGGGTCAGCGGCCCGCAGCCTGTGGCTCAGGATATCACCCGGCAACTGTCGCCGGATTACCGGGTGACACACAAGATGCTGAATCAGAAAAAAAACGGCTCCCGTTATATCCCCGATATTCCGGTTACGGCACGGGATATCACCTGGCTGCCGGTTTCCGCACTGACACCCGCTGTGCTTTCACAATTGCAGACCGGTGATTATATCGGTATCTATTCTGACCGTCCCGGCCTGGATGTCTCGCATGCCGGAGTTATTATCCGTACCCCGGACGGGCTGTTTTTACGTAATGCCTCATCAAAACGGAATGAACAACGGGTCATTGATTCACCATTACGGACATATCTGCAAAATAAAACAGGAATTGTGGTTTATCGTTCGGCTTTTGCCCCCTGACTGTGAATCATTTCACAGTTTTGTGTGAAGCCACTTACTAAGCGCGTATTTATTCGGATAATTAACATCTTAGCATCATCTGCACAGGATTATTATTGGTGAAACCTTCAGCACAGCCCGGACATATTGACCATATAAAACAAACCAATATGGGGGTTGTGTACCGTTATATTGATCGTGAAGGCCCCATTTCCCGCATTTCACTCTCGAAAAAATCACAGCTGGCACCGGCGAGTATCACCAAAATCACCCGTGAGCTGATGGATGCGCATCTGGTCCGGGAAACTGAGTTTCCGGGATTAGGCTTTCGCGGCCGCCCGGCAGTGGGGCTGAAAACGGACTGTGACGGCTGGCATTTTTTATGTATCCGAATTAACCGGGGGGAACTGGTTTTTGCGCTGCGGGAACTGAGCGGAAAATTACTGGCCGAAGATATTATTGCATTTCCGGCGGATAGCCGGGATTTTGTCACCCTGTTTCTGGCACAGGTTGATGCCTTCTTTTCCCGTAATCACCGGATAACCGAGCGCCTGACTGCTATTGCCATCACCACCGATGCCATTGTTGACCCTGCAAACGGTATCATCCGCCATTCCCCGTACTATCAGCTGACCGATTTACCGGTAGCAGAGATTCTTTATCAGCATACCGGGATGCCGGTATTCCTCCAGCATGGTATTTCTGCCTGGTCTCTGGCGGAATATTTTTTTGGTGCGGCGAAAGAGTGCAGGAATATTATCCAACTGGTGATTGATGAAAATGTCGGTGCTGCCATTATTACCGACGGTGCATTGCTGCATGCCGGCAGTCACAGCACGGCAGAAATCGGTCACACACAGATAAACCCGCAGGGTAAACCCTGTTACTGCGGTAATCACGGCTGTCTGGAAACTGAAATTGGTCTGCATCATGTATTGGAAATGGCCGCTCAGTTCCTGGCCGTTCCGGAGGGGCAACCGCTGACCGCTGAAATGCTGTGCCGCGCGGCACTGGACGGTAATCCCGCCGCCCGTGAGCTGATAGAGCAGGTGGGGCAGCATATCGGGGATATTGCCGCCGTGATGGTCAATATCTTTAATCCGGAGATTATCCTGATTGGCTCACCATTAAACCCGGCATCCTCTGTTTTGTTTCCCGCCATCGGCGCCCGGATTACGCAGCGCGCCTTGCCGGCATTCAGCCGGGAGCTGACAATGACTTCATGCGAATTTACTAATTGCGGTACATTACCCGGCGCGGCGTTAATCAAAGAGGCACTGTATAACGGCTCACTTCTTATCAGACTGATGGATGGTTAAATAATTCTGTAGTGTCTATCTTTGACATAAAACAAATAAATGACAGGGATTTGTTCATGAAAACAGGATTTTCGCAAAAAATTGCGCTGGCGCAAGCCTGATATAAACCGGATGTCTTACACTGCTTCCGTTATCAATTTTGATACGCACCTCTTGATATAACGGAAAAACATCTATGTTAAGGCGCTTGTTTATAACCGGCACAGATACGAATATCGGCAAAACTGTTGCGACGCGGGCTTTAATGCAAGCCATCAACCGCCTGGGTAAATCTGTCGTTGGCTATAAACCAATCGCGACAGAATACCACGACACACTTAACGGCAAACGTAACCGTGATGCGATGATCCTGCATGATTCATCATCAGTTGATGTTTCTTATCAGGATATCAACCCGGTCATGCTGGAAAGTAATTACGGTCAGACGACCACCGACGTTCAGTTTCCTGCATTATCGCAGGGTCTGGAAAAATTAAGTCATCTGGCGGATCAGGTCGTGGTGGAAGGGAACGGCGGATGGCGTTATTTACTGAATAACGAGACTTTTTTATCCGATTGGGTGAAAAAGGAAAAACTGCCGGTGATCCTGGTGGTCGGGATCCAGTCCGGTTGTGTGAACCATGCATTATTAACCGCCGAAGCCATTAAAAATGATGGTCTGGAAATTATCGGCTGGATTGCGAACCGGATAAACCCGGGCTTATCACACTACGCACAGGTTATGGATCGCTTACTGACGCATTTACCGGCACCACTGCTGGGCGAGATCCCGTATCTGCTGCGCCCGGAAGAGCGGGAGTTGTCGCACTATCTCAATGAAGAGCAGATTGAGATGCTCTGGGGTGAGGCGTTAGCGGCGTCCTGAGTCTCCGGTAAGAAATACAAAAGGGCTGATAAACCAGCCCTTTTTCATGGTCAAAACCTGACAGCGGGATATTATTTACGCAGATAAATAATATTCTGAGTTTCGTTGTTGCAGTTACCCACAACCTGACCTTCTGCCTGTGCTGCTTCTTCAGCCGGAACCACAGTCAGTGTAAAGCCGTCAGCAGGAACACCATTGCTGATGATTTTCTGCGAAATTTCCTCAGTCACACTTTCACAGGATGCCTGCGCCATAACAGGCGAAACGGCAAAGAGAACAGCACTGAGCGCAATCAGTTTTTTCATTATTTATCCTTAAATATATTTATTTCCAGCCAGTGGAAACTTCACGCCCTGTATTTGCATCAAGGCAGCGCAGCGTATTAGGTTCCCAATACGCGGTAACAACCGAGCTTTTTAAACATGCATCTTCAGCATCAATAGCACGGTCAACTTTGTCGAACTCTTTTTCCGCACGGCGGTTGATCTTCTGACGCAGGGAACGGGTATCATCCCATTGCTCTTTTTCCTGGCGTGCTCTCTCTTTTTCAAGCGCAGTATCGCCGCCGCTGATCACACAAGTGCTGCCGGGGCTGCAATTGGTGGTGGCCGCGTCTGCATGAGCTGCAAACATGAAAGGTGCAGCAAAGGCGGTCGCGATAAACCACTTTTTGAGCATGGAGTTAGTCATTGTCGTGTTTTCCTCAAAGTTCAAACCTGCAAACGTCATTCTGATCGTGAGCATTATAGCAAAGTGTATTAATGCACCAATAAAAGACAACGTTTTTCAGCGATAATTTCAGGTAATTTAAGAAAATTACCTGATTATACGGATACCGGCTTATCTTTTGTGGTGGTTTCAGCCTTCGCGGTGCACACTCAGCCCGGCGAATGACTGACAGACCGGCATCATTTCCATAGTATTAATATTTACGTGCGACGGCAATGTTGCAACCCAGAAAACAGCTTCCGCGATATCATCAGGCATCAGCGGATCAGTATTTTTATAGGTATTTGCGGCTTTTTCCTCATCCCCGCGATAGCGGATGCCGGAGAACTCGGTACCACCGACCATGCCCGGTTCAATATCAGTCACACGGATTTTTTTACCGGCCAGATCTGCGCGCAGTGCCAGGCTGAACTGACGGACAAACGCCTTGGTTCCGCAGTAAACGTTACCACCAGCATACGGCCATGACCCGGCGGTTGAGCCTAAGTTAATGATATGACCACGGTTTCTTTCCACCATCCCCGGCAGGATTGCACGGGTCATATGCAGCAGTCCTTTGATGTTGGTGTCCACCACCACATCCCATTCTGCCGGATTGCCTTTATCAACGGTTTCCATACCCAGCGCCAGTCCGGCGTTATTGACCAGAACATCAATTTCGCGCAGGGATTCAGGCAGTGAATTAATCACATTATCGACTGCCGGACTGTCTGTCATATCCAGAGCCAGCGGGAAAAATTTGCTTCCGAACTCTTTTTGCAGTTTTGCCAGGCGCTCAATACGGCGGCCGGTGCCGATAACGGTATGGCCGTTCTCAATAAATTTGCGGGCAAATGCCTCACCAAAACCTGCTGTTGCACCTGTAATTAAAACAATCATCACATACTCCGATTCTGTCAGCGGGGATCCCCGGAAAAAATAACAATAACCATGGCGATATAATACCGGTGGTAATATCCTGATAGTGTATCGTGTCTGCATGACAGAAAGCGGGTTACAGATTCCGTTTTTCAGTTTTCATCACGGAAAAACACTGAAGTTAATCAATAACAACCTGATTATATACAGGAGACAGAAAATGGTTCAGGGTCAATGTTTGTGCGGTAAAGTAACAGTATCTGTGCCGAAACCGGTGCACGATGTCTCTGTCTGCCATTGCGGCATGTGCAGAAAATGGAATGGCGCACCGTTTATGTCTGTGGATTGCGGCAGTGATGTTACGCTCAGCGGTGAGGAATATATCACCCGTTATCACTCCTCAGAGTGGGGCGACCGTTGTTTCTGCCGCGAGTGCGGGACACACCTGTTTTATTACCTGAAACCGGCAGATCAGTATTATGTCTCTGCGGCACTGCTGGGAGAGACAACAGAATCCCGCCTCTCAATGCAGATTTACACTGACAGTAAACCGGCGTATTACAATTTTGCGGAAAAAACGCCGATGCTGACTGAGCAGGATATTCTGGCAATGTTTCATGCTGAATAATATTTAAAGCCAGATAAAACAGAAAGCGGATACCTGAGTATCCGCTTCGTTTTTCTGCGTTGCCGGGCAGAGAAATTAAATAACAAACAGATCCATAAACTCGCTGACAGACATGGATTCGAGTGTTTTACGGTCACGGGCAGCATTCAGAATGCGCTGCTGCTGCGTTTCCGGGAACATACGCGCCAGATTGGTACGGAATTTCGCCAGCAGCAGCGGAATACCTTCCTCACGGCGGCGGGCGTGCCCGACCGGATATTCGACCACAACCTCATCCAGCACGGTACCGTCTTTCAGGGTCACGGTCAGGGCGTTGGCGATAGAGCGTTTTTCCGGATCATGATAATCACGGGTGAACGCGGTATCTTCCTCACAGTGAATGCGGGCACGCAGGGCATCGATACGGCTGTCTGACGCGATCCCGTCTTCATAATCTGCGGCGGTCAGGCGACCGAAGATCAGCGGAACTGCCACCATATACTGAATACAGTGATCACGGTCAGCCGGGTTATTCAGCGGGCCGTGTTTATCGATAATACGGATACAAGCCTCATGGGTGCGGATAGTGACTTTCTCAATATCATCTGCGGTTTTACCCAGTGCCGCCAGTTTGTGATGCAGTGTCATTGCTGCTTCAACGGCGGTCTGAGAGTGGAACTCTGCCGGGAATGAGATCTTGAACAGCACGTTTTCCATTACATAAGAGCCGTAATCGCGCTGGAATTTAAACGGCTTACCGTCAAACAGCACATCATAGAAGCCCCAGGTTTTGGCAGTCAGGACAGTTGGATAGCCCATTTCACCTTTCTGTGCGAACAGCGCCAGACGTACCGCCCGGGAAGTGGCATCACCGGCAGCCCAGGATTTACGTGAACCGGTATTCGGCGCATGGCGGTAGGTCCGCAGAGACTGACCGTCCACCCATGCATGAGAAACCGCGCTTAATAACTGCTCACGATCCAGCCCCAGCATTTCGCCGACAACTGCCGTAGACGCAACTTTCACCAGTACAACGTGGTCAAGGCCGACTTTGTTAAATGAGTTTTCCAGTGCCAGGCAGCCCTGAATTTCATGGGCTTTGATCATGGCGGTCAGCACGTGTTTCAGCGGCAGTGGTGCTTTGCCTTTGGCAATCGCTTCACGGGATAACCAGTCTGCAACGGCCAGGATACCGCCGAGGTTATCGGACGGATGACCCCATTCCGCCGCCAGCCAGGTATCGTTGAAATCGAGCCAGCGGATCATGGCACCGATATTGAAGGCCGCCTGAACCGGATCCAGCTGAAATTGGGTGCCCGGTACTTTGGCGCCGTTCGGGACAATGGTTCCCGGCACGACAGGGCCGAGCATTTTTTTGCACGCCGGATATTCCAGGGCTTCCAGACCGCAACCCAGGGTATCCAGGAAGCAGTAATATGCGGTGTCATAAGCGCGATCACTGCTGATGTCCATATTCAGAACATAATCAGTGATGTCCTGAATGACCTTGTCGTACTCTTGATGCTGCGGGGTAAAAGATGCTGACATACTTTATCTTCCTTTTTAATCAATAATTAGCGCGCTTTAAGGGGTACGAAGGTCTGGTTTTCCGGTCCGGTGTAATTGGCGGACGGACGAATAATTTTATTATCCAGACGCTGTTCAATGATGTGTGCAGCCCAGCCTGCGGAACGGGCAATAACAAAAATCGGGGTAAACATGGCGGTCGGCACACCCATCAGGTGATACGCCACCGCTGAGAACCAGTCGAGGTTCGGGAACATCTTCTTGTGCTGAGACATCACGGATTCAATACGATCCGCAATATCAAACAGGCGGAAATCTTTCGCTTCTTCGGATAACTCACGGGAAATCGCTTTGATAACCTGGTGACGCGGGTCAGCAATGGTATACACAGGGTGACCGAAGCCCATCACGACTTCACTGCGGGTGAGGCGGGCGAGAATATCGGCCTGAGCTTCATCCGGTGAGCTGTAACGTTTCTGAATTTCCAGAGACACTTCGTTGGCACCGCCGTGTTTTGGTCCGCGCAGTGCGGCAATCGCTCCGGTGACGGAGGAGTAAAAATCCGTTCCGGTGCCGGCGATAACACGGGCAGCAAAGGTGGAGGCGTTAAACTCATGTTCTGCATAGAGAATGAACGAGGAGTTCATAAAACGCACCCAGTTTTCAGACGGTTTTTTGCCGTGCAGCAGATGCAGGAAATGGCCGCCGCAGGTATCGTCATCGGTTTCGGTATCAATGCGGCGATCATTAAACGCATAGTGATACCAGTAAAGCAGCATGGAGGTCAGGGAAGAGAGCAGGCGATCGGCGATATCACGGGCACCGGATAACGGATGACCCTCTTTTTCCGGCAGAACGCAGCCCATAATAGACACGCCGGTACGCAGCACATCCATCGGGTGGGCAGAAGCAGGCAGCGCTTCCAGGGCTTTCTTCACACTGTGCGGCAGGCCGCGCAGTGATTTCAGTTTCGCCTTGTAAGCGGCCAGTTCTGCGGCGTTCGGCAGTTTTTCATGGATCAGAAGATGAGCAACTTCTTCAAAATCACATTGTGTGGCTAAATCCAGAATATCATAACCGCGGTAATGCAGGTCGTTCCCGTTAATCCCCACAGTACAGAGTGCAGTATTGCCGGCAGCAACGCCGGACAGTGCGACGGATTTTTTGCCTTTCTTCAGTGCAGGTTCAGGTTTGCTAAGTTGTTCATTCATGACGGGTGATCCTTATTATTATAGTGAGTGTACAACCTGCTTCGCGTTATCTTTCAGAGGTTATTTTTTCTGCGAAAACAGTGCGTCGAGCTTATCTTCATAATCGTAGTAGTTAATGCTTTGGTATAATTCATCACGGGTCTGCATCTGTGAAATCAGGCTCTGTTGCGTGCCTTCACGGCGCAGGGTGTTATAGACATTTTCAGCGGCCTTGTTCATGGCGCGGAAGGCGGTGAGCGGGTACAGGGCGATAGCGATATTCACACTGCGCAGCTCATCCAGGGTAAACAGCGGTGTTTTACCGAACTCGGTAATGTTTGCCAGTACCGGAACGCTGATTTTGTCGGTGAACAGACGATACATTGCCAGCTCTGTAATCGCTTCCGGGAACAGCATATCCGCACCGGCATCGATATAAGCCTGTGCGCGGTCGAGAGCGGACTCCAGACCTTCCACCGCCAGCGCATCGGTACGCGCCATCACCACGAAATTCTCATCAGTCCGTGCATCAACCGCAGCTTTAATGCGATCAACCATTTCCTGTTTTGAGACGATTTCTTTGTTCGGGCGGTGACCACAGCGTTTTGCGCCGACCTGGTCCTCAATGTGCATCCCGGCAGCCCCGGCTTTGATCAGGGACTTCACGGTACGCACCACGTTAAAGGCTGACGGGCCGAAACCGATATCCGCATCCACCAGCAGCGGCAGATCACACACATCCGTAATACGGCGGACATCCGTCAGTACATCATCCAGTGTGGAAATGCCCAGGTCAGGAATACCCAGAGAGCCTGCGGCAACACCGCCGCCGGAGAGATAAATTGCTTTGTAACCCGCACGTTTTGCCAGCAGTGCATGGTTGGCATTAATAGCACCGACCAGCTGCAGCGGGGATTCAGACTGTACAGCGTCGCGGAATGCGCGTCCTGCGGAATAAAGTGCCATATATTCACCTTGTTATTAGTTTGATACTCAGATGTTATAAAGCAATCGCTATGCCAATCAGCCGGGTAAGGTAACTAAAACGCGAGATACATCACACATTTGGCGTATTTATCCTGTCATTACGTTACCCACTATAGAATTTGCCGATTCCGTCTGACAAGCGGGATGTTAGCTTTCTGTGATGGTGATGCTATTTATGTTTCAAAATAGCTGTTAATGTGTTTCATGAAATGAATATGGAACATATGAAACGCATAAAACAGGGGAGAAACGCATGGCTCAGAGTGACAAACCGGTGATCTGGACGGTCTCCATTTCACGCCTTTTTACCCTGTTCCGTGATATCAGCCCGGAATTCAGTGCTCGTGCCAGTATCAGTGCGATCAATCTGGGGTTCGATGCCGCAGTAGAGGCGATTCGTGAACGGCTGAAAACAGAACGCTGTGATGCGGTTGTCAGTGCGGGCTCTAACGGCGCGTATCTGAAACAGCATCTGCCGGTGCCGGTAATTGTCGCCGCGCCGGGCGGGTTCGATATCATGCAGGCTTTGGCGCGGGCACGGCAGCTCAGTCAGCGCATCGGCCTCATTTATTACCGTAATACTTTTCCGGCTCTGGATTCGCTGGCGCAGAGTTTCGGCATACAGATTGAACAACGCAGTTATGTAACCGCCGAAGACGCACGGGCAGCCTGTCTTGCCCTGAAAGCGGACGGTATTTCTGTGGTGGTGGGGGCCGGATTAATCACCGATATCGCCGCAGAGTGCGGCATGACCTGTATTTTCATTTATTCCAATGATGCCGTCCGCCGGGCATTCACCGATGCAATAGAACTGACACGCATCCGCGACCAGCCGCAGAACATGCCGCTGCCGGTGGCGGGCTCTCTGAATGTCCGCCATACGCTGAATGATATTCTCGGCACCTCGCCGGTGATGGAACAGGTGCGTGAAACCATCACGCTGTTCGGGCGCTCGAAAGCGACAGTGATGATCCAGGGGGAAAGCGGTACCGGTAAAGAGATGGCGGCACAAGCTATTCATCATGAATATACGTTGTTTCATAAACATAAGCGGACGAAACGCGCTGCACCGTTTGTGGCGGTGAACTGCGGGGCTATCCCGGAGAGCCTGCTGGAAGCGGAACTCTTTGGTTATGAGGAGGGCGCATTTACCGGTTCGCGGCGCGGCGGCCGTGCCGGGTTATTTGAGGTGGCGGACGGCGGCACACTGTTTCTGGATGAAATCGGTGAAATGCCGGTATCGCTGCAAACCCGCCTGCTGCGGGTGCTGGAAGACCGCGCCATTGTGCGTATCGGCGGCTATAAACCGATTACTGTGGATGTGCGGGTGATTTGTGCAACTCACAATGATCTGGATAACCGGGTGGTGGCGGGTACATTCCGCGCGGATCTGTTTTACCGGCTGGGGGTATTGCGTTTACAGCTTCCGGCACTGCGCGACCGGGGGGCGGATATCCTGTTACTGACAGAAAAACTGCTCAAACTGGCGTTTGCTGAGCTGGATCTGCCGCTGCATCGTGGCCATCTGCAGCAGATTCTGGCATGCAGTGACTTTTTCTATCACTACCGCTGGCCGGGAAATGCCCGCGAGCTGCGTAATCTGATGGAACGGGTGGCGCTGTATTGCAGTGCTTATCCGGATAAAATTATTACAGAATCACTATTACTGAAACTCTCTCCTGAACGGCGCACGGTGATTGCTCCCGCCCCTGTGACCGATCTCCCGCCGGAGCCGGTGAATACCGCCACAGCAACAGAAGCGGTAGCCCGTTTCCGGGGGGATCGCCGTGCTGCCGCCGACTGGTTGGGGATCAGCCGTACCACTCTATGGCGCCGTCTGAAACAGGAACAGAACACTTCATCCTGACTGTCCGCCGCTTTATACTGTGCCTCAGAATTGAAAAGCAAGAGCCGGAGTGTTTGTCTGTATCCGGCCTGCAATACTGTCATCACCGGAAAGACACAGGAAACAGAACGGAGGCGTTATGTCAGATCTCTTTGCTCACGATGAACCGCTTGCAGTGGCACCCGATGCGTATCTGCTTAAAGGTTTTCTCAGTGATGAGGATGAGATGCTGCTGGCGGAAATCCGCCGCCTGACCGCCATTTCGCCGTTCCGCCATATGCAGACGCCCGGCGGATACCGGATGTCCGCGGCCATGAGCAGCTGCGGCATATACGGCTGGGTCTCCGATGCCAAAGGTTACCGCTACTCACAAACAGATCCGCTGACCGGCAATCCGTGGCCACCGCTGCCGGATGCGTTTTTGTCACTGTCGCAGTTGGCTGCAGAGCGGGCCGGGTTTCACGGATTTTCGCCGGACAGCTGTCTGATTAACTGTTATGCGCCGGGCGCCGGTATGTCTCTGCATCAGGACAGGGATGAGCCGGATCGCCGCCAGCCGATTGTGTCATTTTCACTCGGTCTGCCGGTGCAGTTTCAGTTCGGCGGCAGTGAGCGGCATCATCCCCTGAAAACCTTTGCGCTTGAGCACGGTGATGTACTGGTGTGGGGCGGCCGTTCCCGTCTGAATTACCATGCTGTCCGTCCGGTAAGAGCCGGGGTGCATCCGCTTGCGGGTGCCCGGCGGTTTAATCTGACCTTCCGCTGCGCGCGGTAACGGAGAAACAGGATGACAAAACAGACAATACTCTCAGACGATGCGTGCTGGGCAGCGCTGGTCGCCAGAGATAAAACAGCCGATACGCTGTTTGTGTATGCGGTGAAAACCACACAGACATGGGGATTTCCGTCCACTGTTGTGCGGCTGCCGAAACGGGAAAATACTGAATTTTTTGCCACGCCTGAAGAGGCGGAGGCTCACGGCTACCGCGCCGGGAAGCGCCGTCAGCGCAGCGGTGAGGCCATGACGCAGCGCCATGCGGAACAGGTGGTGCTGGCCTGCCGTGAGCTGGAAACGCGGATCGATAATGGTGAACCGCTGCCGTCACTGGCAGAGCTGGCCACACTGTGCGGCGTGAGTCAGTTTCATTTTCACCGTATTTTCCGCTCACATACCGGACTGACACCGGCGGCATGGGCAAAAGCCTATCGCGGGGATAAACTGAGGGAACAACTGACAAAACAGACGACAATCACTGGCGCAATCGCTGAATCCGGCTTCAGTTCCGGCAGCCGGTTTTATGAATCGTCGGATACACTGCTCGGTATGACGCCGAAAAGCTGGCGGGCAGGCGGCAAAGGGGCGCGGATTTTCTTTGCTCTGGCGATATGTGCGCTGGGGGACATCCTGGTGGCGCAGAGTGAAAAAGGCATTTGTGCCATTCTGCTGGGGGATGACGCGGAAGCACTGTTACGGGATTTGCAGGATCAGTTCCCCAATGCGGAACTGGTCGGTGGCGACGCACAGTTTGAACAGGTGGTCTCCCGGGTGATCGGGTTTGTGGAAGCACCGTCTTCCGGGCTTGATTTACCGCTGGATATCCGGGGAACTGCATTCCAGCGCCGGGTCTGGCAGGCATTGCAGTCCATCCCGGCGGGTACGACTGTCAGTTACCGGGAGATTGCGGAGCGGATCGGCTCCCCGAAAGCGGTCAGAGCGGTGGCCGGTGCCTGTGCCGCAAACTGCCTGGCAGTGGCTATCCCGTGTCACCGGGTGGTGAGAACCGGCGGGGAACTCGTGGGTTACCGCTGGGGGATCGAACGGAAAAAACGTCTGTTGCAGCGCGAGGCATTGCAGCAGGAAACCGGTTAAGAATATAAGGGATACGGATGCGTTTTCGCACAGATGTTTTTCGAACAACAATGTTACTGAGCAGTTTATTCTTTGCTGTTTTGCCGGTGATGGCTGCCGCTGCACCGGCAACGGCGGAGGTCATTATGGATAATGACGCAACAATTCCTGCGACAGCGACCGGCCCGTTATTTGACTGTGACAGTGAGCTGATAAAGCTGATTGCAGGCAGTAATCACGGGCTTGTCCGCGCAGAAAAGGTCACGGCGGATAGGCTGGGGATTTATATTGAAAACCGGGATATCAACGAGCTGGCAATTCAGCTTTCTGATACACGGCAAAAGCCCTCACCGGAATCGCCGGGAGCAGGGCAACTGGGCTGGGTTACTTACAATATCAAAGAAAATACCCTGACAGCGACAGGGGCGGATGCGGAGCATCCCGTCCCGCTGACCTTCAGCGCAGCGCAGGGTGAACGGCTGCAATCCTGTCTGAAAAAAGAGAAAACGTGTCAGCAGATCCTCAGTACGCTCCGTTACGAACCTTTTATTGCCATGTCGCCGGAATGGCGCGTCACCGGCAAAGGCCGGGCTTATTTTTATGCAGCACCGGCGGAACAGTGCCGTAATGATAATGTCTTTGTGGTTCCGGGGGATGTCCTTCAGGTGGTCGGATTGCGGACTACGGAACCGGTGAAAGGGGAAAAAGAGGGCTGGCTGCTGGTGGCTTACGGCAATGTGCAGGGCTGGATTAATGTTAACCGGCTGGCGTCACAGGACGCGCTGTGCGATGCGGCAACCGGGAACGCGGACAAACAGTATCAGGCGGGCCTGAAAAACAGTAAGCCTTCCTCATACAAATACAGTGTGACACAAAATCGCCTGCGTTTTTATGATGCTCCGGATAAGGGTTGTATTACTGATGCTGCGGATTTTGTGGTGAAAGATGATGCGATCTGGGTGGATCGTCCTCAGCCGTATCAGGGATTTGTTCATGGCCGTTATATACATCCGGCTACCGGTAAAGTCACAGAAGGATGGCTGGAAGCAGACGGACTTAAAAGATGAATTAAAAAGGCCGCTACAAAAAACGTAACGGCCTGCATTTATAATGGCGTATTACAGCCCCAGTTCATTCCGCAGTTGCGCAATCTGTTCGCGCCACTGCTGTTGAAGTACCGGTTTCTGATGAGCGGGTTTGCGCTGCAAATCCGCCGCCAGTTTTTCCTCCAGCGTAATCAGTGCCGCCAGCGAATCCTCTTCGTCACTGACCGGAACGGATGGCTCCGGGACCGCCGGTAACATGCTGTTGCCGGTGCCGGAATCTGCATTCAGGGCACGGATAGCATCATAGACCTGATCCAGACCGTGATATTCCGTCAGTCGGTTACCGTCGATATACCAGAAGCGGTTACAGCTTTTTTCGATCAGTTCCCGGTCGTGACTGACCAGAATCAGCCCGCCCTTAAACCGGCTGATCTCCTCCGCCAGCGCCAGTTTTCCGTCCATATCCAGGTGGTTGGTCGGCTCATCCAGCATCAGCAGGGAATAATTGGCCAGGCTCAGCCCGACAAACAACAACCGCGCCCGTTCGCCGCCGCTCAGGGCAGATACTGTCTGCTGATGACGCAGATACGGGAAACCGGCGCTGATCAGTGCCATTTTCCGCTGCTCATCAATCAGTGGCGCAAATGGTTTCAGCGCATCCATCAGTGAATCACTGTCATTCAGTTGCGCCAGTTTCTGGTCGTAATACCCCAAATGTACACGGGGATGCAGCACCAGCGGGCTGTCCGGCAGTGTTACCTCCGGTTTCTGCGACTGTGACCAGATCATCCGCAGCAGTGAGGATTTTCCGGTGCCGTTTGCGCCCATCACCGCAATGCGGTCGCCGGATTTCACAGACACATTGTCTGTCACATACAGCGGCGGACAATTGTCTGCCGGGATCACGGACAGCTGATTAAAGGCACACAGCCGGTCTGCCCGCAGGGTATCCCCGGTCAGCTTAAGCTGCCACTGACTGCCGATCGCCAGTTCAACCTGATCATCCTGCAACCGGTCTATCTGTTTTTCCATCTGTTTGGCTTTACGGGAAAGGGCTTCGTTATCATACACTTTCCCCCATATCGCCAGCCGTTTGGCACTTACCGCAATGCGGTCGATCTCTTTCTGCTGCGCATTGTGGCGGTGCTCATCACTTTCGTCCTGTTGCGCCAGCGCTTCCCGCGCCTGTGTGCAGGGCAGACGGAACACCGACACATTACCGTCCCGCAGCACCCAGGTGCAGTTGGTGACGTGATCCAGCAGGGCGTTATCGTGAGAAACCAGGATAAAGCTGCCGCGCCAGTTTTTCAGGAACTGTTCCAGCCACAAAATGGTCGGCAGATCCAGATGGTTGCCCGGTTCATCCAGCAATAATAAATCCGGCCGGCTGATCAGCGCCCGTGCCAGTAACAGCCGGGTATGCTGGCCGCCGCTCAGGGTGGTGACCGGTAACTGCCACTGTAGCGGGTCAAACCCCATCTCTGTCAGCAGCATTTCTGCCCGCCACATTTCGGACAGATGCTGTTCCGCCGGTAATTTTTCCAGCACGGCATCCGCCAGTGACAGGGTATTGAGGGATTCCGGCAGATGCTGTTCGATATACGCCATAATGACGCGGTTGGCCGGGGTAATGGTGCCTTCATCCGGTGCCAGCTGGCCGGACAACAGCTTCATCAGGGTACTTTTCCCGCAGCCGTTATGACCAATCAGGCCGATTTTTTCTCCCTGATTCAGGGCGACAGAAATATCGGTTAACAGTGGTGTGTGACCGGGATGGAATGACAGATTACGGGTTGATAATAATGTGCTCATAGCTTACTCAAATTTCAGGCATAACAATGCCATGGGTCATAAAACGCGATAACCCTGTAAGCTGAGGAAGGATGTTAAATTCAGTAAAGCTTCACTCAGGCAGGATTAACGCACAGCGTTAACAGAAAAGCCTGAGTTCTGACGATTACCAAAGAAATGTGAGAATTCAATCACATAACTTAACACCATAATTAGCCTCCTTATTTATTTTCTGAGTTGATGGATACGAGCATCATACCATTGCCTGTGAATAACAGACAATGGTGGTGCTTAATTTGCCTTAAACTTCCGGAACAGAAGGTTATTTTCTGGCGTTTTTCTCTGTGGTGTCATGATAAAAACGTCTTTTGTATAACGGGGACGACACCATGCCATTAAAGCGAACCGGATTAAAACTGGATTTTTCACTGCTTAACCTGCCGGAGAAAGATGATAAAAAAACACACTTGCCGACAGATGATTATTTGAAACAGCATATTGATGCCTTATTGATACAGATGAAACAAATGCCGGTTTCATTCATAAAAGAGGCAGAGAATGCGCCGGATTATCCGATGCTGCAACAATGTGGTTATTCCTCACGATATAACGGATTTCATTTATCTAATGATTGCGGTGATGTATTTATCCGCGCCCGCAGAGAGAAACCTCACTGCGCTGGTGGGTTTGAGGGTGATAAATTTCATTTGAGTGTGCATGAATCACAGATTGCACAAGCGGTCACTATGCTGTCAGGAGCGCTGTTTTCAGATAACAATCCCTGTGACAGATGGAAAATAACGGATATTTCACAGGCAGAGCCTGACAGCAGAGTTAAACGCGGAGCCCAGATAACTTTGTATGTTCGTCCTGTTCCGGGTGAACATCCTTATAGCGCAGAGCTGCTCAGTGAAACCCGCAGATTTATCACCGGGCTTGAATACCGTCTGACAGAAGGGGGGATTGTACCGGGAGAATACCCTTTATCAGATATCCGTCCGCCACACTGGCAATTTACCAGCTACCGTAATGAAATTATCAGCGGGCGTGAGGGCTGTGAGGCGGACCATCAGCGGTTAGCGGAATCCGCATTTTACCGGCTGATGACAGCTCGGGATTAATCGGCAGCGGGGCGGAACATATCACAATGCGGAATACCGTCCTCGTCATAAACGTCAGAACAGACGGTAAAGCCGCATTTTTCATAGAAAGCGGTCAGATGCGCCTGTGCACTGATAACAATGCGCCGTGTCCCGAAATGCCGGTATACCGCCTGAACGGCGGTAGCCATCAGCGGATAGCCCAGTTTTTGCCCGCGGAATTGCGGATTGATCCCCACCCGGCCGATAGCTGCCGGTGCCGTGCTGTTTTCCGGCGGAAGAATACGGCAGCAAGCCATGATTTCACCGTCCTGTTCCGCCCAAACGTGCAGCGCCGTGAGGTCGGCGCCGTCCGGATCGAGATAACAGCAGGTCTGTTCAACCACAAATACCGCGCTGCGCAGCGCCAGCAGGCGGTAGAGTGTCTGCGGGGAGAGGTCATGCAGGGCAGCTGTCTGCCAGTTAATCGGTGTCATGTGTCTGTCCGTCAGTAGTAAGAGAATTATGCACCGGGCATAAAAATCAATATGTGCATCAGTAATATCATGATTACGGATCCCATTCAGCCGGATAATGGTTTTCAGCCTGAGATAGTGCGACAACAATTGCTCTGTCCGCTGACGGCCCATGCACGGGTTTACGCCGAACGCCATCCGGGTGGCGGTGTGCGGTAAATGTCCGGAAGGCAGAATAAACATAATCAGCTCATTATAGTGTGGGTAAGGCCATGTAATACCAGCCGTAAATATCCATATAGCGTTCGGTGGTGCGTGAGGTTTCGTATTTCACATCCTGAAAACCCCGGCGCAGATACAGCTCTCTGGCTTTTATATTTAAGTCAGAGACATACAGTGATAACCGGTTAATGGCCGGGTCCGCCCGTAATTGTGTGGTGATCTCATCGAGAATCTGATTGCCTATCCCGCTACCGCGCAGTGATTCATCCACACACAGGTAGGACAGATAAGCCGTATCCGCCGCCGGAATATGGACAAACATCTGAAAAATCCGGCGGATTTTCAGAAAGGGAATAAAACCGGCTCTGCGCAGGATAGCCAGAGAAGAAACCGGTGCCGGGGCGTGCTGCGGCGGGTGTTTAACCCCGAAAGTCAGGCCATATACGGCGACCAGTCTGCCATTACGTTTTACCTGAAAGTGGCGGTCATACGGGTCACTGAGCCCGCGCTGCCAGAACATCGCCAGCACGGCCTGACGCTGTGCATCCGGCATGGTGCTGACCGTTTTGAATTTGGATGAAAATGCCTGATAAAACAGGGCAGTGGCAGGCTCTAACCCGGTTTCATCCAGACATTCGGTGATTAATCTGCTGTTATCAGTAGCAGATGTACTGTTTTTTATTATGTTTGTCATAATCTTCAATACAGAAAATGTGGTATTATAATAGATAGAGTAATCGGTCTAATTTCTATTATCCGGTTTTTCGGAGACACTTCCTTATGGAAAAATTAACGGAAAAGCAGCAGCGCAAACGTCGTCAGATTCTTGATGCTGCAATGCATTGTTTTATCGAAAAAGGTTTTCATTCCACCTCGACGGCAGAGATTTGTAAAGCTGCCGGGATGAGCCCCGGGAATCTGTTTCATTACTATCCGACTAAATACGCCATCATTGAAGCGATTGCGGAACTGGACGAGGATGACCACAAGGCGATTCTGAGTATCGGTGATGCGCCGGGACATACGGCAGATATTATTGAAAAAATGATAACGGCGTTGATTATGTTGTATAACGAGCCGGGTTATACCCGACTCAGCCTGGAGATTATCACTGAGGCAAGCCGTAACCCTGAGCTGAATACGGCTTTTGTTGTTAATGAGCAGCGGCTGCACAAAAAATTCTGTGATGTGCTCAGATGCGGCATGGCTGCCGGTGAGATTGACCCGCAGCTGGATCCGGTACAAACCGCGTCCTGGCTGCTGGTGATGGCGGACGGCACGCTGGGGCGTGAGCTGACGGAACCTGAGTTCAGCCGGGAAGCGTTTCTCTGCGGGTTACGTGTGTTGCTGAGAAAGGCGCTGAAGCCCTGAATTACGCTTCGCTGACAGTCCGCTGCATCACCGTGACCAGCTCGTCATTGATCACATCATCATACATAGCCTGCCAGCCCATCCGTGCATACATGGCCTGTTTATCCGGCGTGTAGAGATTCAGTGCTGCCAGGCGGCGCTCTCCGGCGGTGGCAAAGACTGCCTGTGTCAGTGTACTGCCGAGACCTTGACCGCGGGCGGCGGGCAGGGTGTAAATCTCGCCTGTCCACCAGTCTGCATTTGCCATACGGCAGGTTTTCAGTTCCCGCCAGATCAGGCTGGCCGTCCCCGACAGCGCGCCGTTTTTATCTGTGGCGACAAACAGTATTTCGCCGTTATCACCGTTCATCCGTTTTATCAGACGTGCCAGGATAATTTCCGGTGTCTGCCACTGCGGCAGTTTCTGCCATTCCTGATGTAAAACCTGAGCAATACTTTCCAGCAGCGGTAAATCGCCGGGTAAACCGGTAACAGGGCGGATATTCATGATAATGATGCTCCGGGGCGTTCAATAAGTTCGGTAATTAATGCCAGTACCGGCTGAAACAGCGCCCGGCTCTGTTCAAAGGTGTAATCAGTCCGGCGGATCGCCACCGTATGGCCGTGCAGGGCATCCGCCAGCAGATGCAGAATAGCGGTCTGCCGTGACTCATTCAGCCCGCAGGGTGCAATAATGCGCAGATAGCGCTGACGGAAACAGCCGGACGGGCCGTCACTGTTCAGTGATAACAGAATATCCAGCAGATCACTGTAAATATAGAGCAGATGCAGATAACTTTCTGCCAGTCGCTGAAGCTCCTGTTGTACCGGAGCCTGTGCCGATGGCTGATAAATATCATCCACCAGGGCAGTGGCGAGGGCTTCCAGCAATGCCTGTTTATTGCGGAAGTAATAATAAATCGCCATCGGATCGACCTGCAACTGTGCGGCAAGGACGCGGATCGACGGTACTTTTCCCTGTTCCTGTAACAGTTTTCCGGCCTCGGACAGAATATTTTCGGCGGTCAGTTTGCTGCCCCGGTGAGCAGGGCGTCCGCAGGGCGGTATTCGGGATGATGTCATAGGTTGCCTCTGTCAGCGGAAATGGTGGCGGTATTTACGGATAAAACCGGTCACGGACATTGGTTGTTTTCCGGTGATTGCCGTGAAATTATCAAAAGTGGTGCCACGAAAATACTCAGCGGCTTCGGCCCGTTTTGTGTTTACCCGCCAGATGCTGGTTCAGGCCAGACAACGGAACGGAAAAGATCCGTTTGTACAGGAAATTAACTGATGTTTGCCGACGGACGTACCCGGATCACGTTGCTGGCGGTTGTGTTTATCACCTCAATGATGCTGACGTTTTCTGATTCATTTTTTTCAGCGCCGGAGAGAATACGCACCCGCAGTTATCTGCCGGAAAAAAAAGCGGTAGAACTAACGTCACCGGCCATCAGCAGTTTCCGCGATGGTGTGATGATAACCGGTGCCAGAGACGCTATGCGGGTTGATCTCGTTACCTGTGATCAGAAAACCCGCAGTTGCAGCCACAGTAAAAATATTGCTTTTAACCCGGCAGAAGAGCCTGATATTCCGCTGCTGAACCTGAAAATATCCCCGGATAAAAAAGCCATCGGCGATTACCTGCACAAACAAACCCATTACCTGAGGCGCAGTGAAGTCTACGGCGACAGGCCGCTGGTGCCGGTCACCTATATTATGACTGAGCAGAAAGGGGATTTACGGGTCAGCGCGATGTTTATGGGGCAGGTACAAAGCCAGCTGTGTGATATGCAGGGACGCTGCCTGATTATTTTCAGTGATTATACCTCCTACGGCAAAGAATATGTCTTTTACTCCCGGGACGGTGGTCAGCAGTGGCAGTGGTTATCACAGTGGACAATGCCGGAACCTGCCGGAGAGACTCAGCTTCTCGCTATCACAGAACCCGGCAGTGTGCTGATGGTGCAGAGGGACACACTGTATCAGACCCGTGATTCCGGAAAACGCTGGCGGCCTTTATTCAGCATGGATAACCGGAAAAAACGGTATCAGGATGACGGACGCTGGTATACCAGCCTGAGCACCACTAAATGGCACTATAACGGAGACGCGCGGGTGATCGCATGGATGAAGGATGAACAAAATGATCCGGAAAACACGATACTGGCTTGTTTTAATACCCGGACCTCAGAAACTGAATCTGATCAGGTTGTCCCCGGGGAGATTGACGCGCTCGACAGTACCACCGGCGGAGAAATTTATTTTGTGCTGACAGAAAAAACCCGTAAACGGCCGGAGGTTAACCACTTTAACTGTAAGGGTGATTATTCACAGCGGCTGGAAACCGGCGGATCTTATATTAACGGACTGCGGGGCGGCAGTGATGATTTACTGATAGCGGGGTCAGGTTCAGAAACCCGGATATCGGATGATGGCGGGCTGAACTGGAATACAGCAGCACCATTGGCGAAAGAGTACGGGGAAACCGTTTTATTTGATAAATGGCGCAATCGTCTGTTCTATTTTCAGGAGAGTCACTACAGCAATAGCCTGACAGGAAACCGTGACGGCATTGAGTATAAAACCTCGGCGGTGCAGTAATGATATCCGCCGCTGTCGTTAAGGCAGCGGCGGTGATGTATTCAGGCGGCGGCCTTTTCCGCCGGGGATTCATTCATACTGTGGCGCAGTAAAAACATCACTACCAGAATCACAATACCGGTTGCCAATCCGGCGACATTTACGGAATACCAGCCCGCATAACAGAAGGCGAACCCGGCCAGCAGACTGCCAAGCGCCCCGAAACTGAAGATAAGAAAATCGGTCGCACCCTGGATTTTAGCCCGTTCATTGCCGGTATAAGTGCGCGGCAACAGATGCGTGGTGCTGATCAGAATAAAGTTCCACGCCAGCCCCAGCGAGGTCATGGCAATGAGAAAATGCGCGTAACTGCTGCTGGTCAGACTGACTGCATTGCTGATTAACAGGCAAATCACTCCCAGCCAGACAAAGCATTTTACCCCGACCCGGCTGATTAACTGCCCGGTAAAGAAAGAGGGCGCAAACATTCCCAGTATATGACACTGAAACACAAAGGCAATTGCCGGGAATTCAAATCCCTGCGCTTTCATCGCCAGCGGGAAAGCACCGACCATATACACTACCAGCGCATACCCGGCGGCACTGACCACGGCGATCAGAATCAGCAGCGGCTGGGAATATAACTGACGGTATGGGCGGTTTTTTGCGGTATCGCTGATCTGAGCGGGAAGCTGAGCTTTCAGCGGTAAAAATGTCAGCAGAACAAAAGCCATCAGATAAATAGCCGTCAGCGCGCCGAACGTGCCGAGGAACGGATAAGCCGCCACCAGTGTCCGGGTGGACATCGCCAGTGACGGACCGATCAGCACGGCGATAATCCCGCCGCTCATCACCACGCCGATAGCTTTTGCCCGCAGTGCGGCAGGGGCTTCCTCCAGTGCGGCAAAGCGGTATTGCTGGGCGGTACCGATGGCAATACCGGTAAAGAACGTTCCGGCGGAAAACAGCAGCATGTTGTGTGTATAAATACCGGCGATTGCCAGTAATGCACCGGCCAGCCCGCCGATATTACCGAGAATAAACCCGGCGCGGCGGCCGAAACGCATCATAAAGTGAGCCATCGGCACTGAGGCGGAAATCAGGCCGATATATTGTGCCAGCAGCGGGATCGTGGCATGTGCCGGATCTTCCGCCAGTTGTGACCCGATAAGAACGGCAACGGAAAGCACCAGGGCATTCCCGGTGGTAAATAAGGCTAAGGCGGCAGAGAGCCAGTAAACAGAACGCGGCATAATAATTCCTTATTATTCAACAGAAAAAGTGAATAATGACATCAAACGGAAATCAGTATGCCGGATGATACAACTTCAAGTTAACTTTAAGTCAAGCGGGATTTTTCACCGCTTTGCTTCTGTTTTTTTTCAGACTGACACTCAGGATTTTGCGGAATTTCGGGCACGCCAGATGGTTTTCTGCCGGGCACTGCTCAATATGCAGCAATCCCTGTTTCAGATTTTGCAGCTCGCGGATTTTCTGGTCAATTTCTGTGATTTTTGCCTGAATTGCCGTCCGTTCAATCCCTTTTGACGGCAGTTCGCTGAGCATGACCGCGATTTCATCCAGCGAAAAATGTCCTTGTTTGGCGAGAATGATCAGGGACAGCCGGGTCAGCACCTCTTCATCATAAATACGAGTCAGGCCCCTGCGCCCGGCAGGCGTGATCAGGCCTTTGCTTTCATAATAGCGGATGGTGGCGGTTGTCAGGCCGGTCAGCTCTGCGACACGGCCGATATCAATCATTTTCATGCTGCATCACGCAGGGATGCCAGGGAGCGGATCTGTTTACCGTCCGGTGTGAAATTATCCGCTGACAGCCACTGTTCCAGGGCGTGGTTAACCAGCGGCCATTCACGGTCAGTAATGGAAAACCATTCGGTGTCACGGGTGCGGCCTTTGACAACCCGCGCCTGACGGAAACAGCCTTCATACTGAAAACCCAGGCGCAGTGCCGCATTGCGGGACGGTGCATTGAGGCTGTCACATTTCCATTCATAACGGCGGTAACCGAGGGTATCAAATACATATTTCATCAGCAGCCAGTGGGCTTCTGTTGACATCACCGTGCCGCTGAGCAGCGGGGAAAAATGCACATGACCGACTTCCGTGACGCCGTTTTTCTCATCAGTCCGCATCAGGGAAAACAGGCCAACGGCTTTGCCGGTGTGCTTATCCGTAATCGTGAAAAACAGCGGATCCGACGATTGTGCATTTTTTTCGGTACGGGCGCGGTATTCATTCAGATCGGCCGGTGGTTCATCCGGCAGCCAGGTCCAGTAACGCCCGTCAGGGGCGAGTGAAAATGCCCGGTACAGGTCATCCGCATGGGACGGGCTCAGCGGATCGATCCGGCAGTGACGGCCTTCCGCACTGATGCGGGCAGGGTAAGGGCGGGCGGTCCAGTCCGGAACGATATCACCGACAGTTTGTCCGAATGCATTTATCTGACTCATTTATTTTCTCTCCGCGCTGTTTTGCTTTCGTGTACTGTAATATGCTGAACGGGATGAGAAAAGAGCCGGTTTTTTAAAATTTCAGAGAACCACTTCAGTGATTGGTATTTACAGCACGATTTTCCGGCAGAATAATTTTGATGCGGTAAAATAGTGCTGTTCAGATAAATAAAACGCTGGGAAATCTTCCGGCGTTTTATTCTGTGCTAATCAGATACAGATCATTAAATATGGATATTCACGGATTATTTCCCGGAATATACTCTGGGGGAGTACATAACCTTGATGTATTCTCCGCTATAATCAGAAAAATAGTGGAAACAGAGACTGACAGGCAAATTATGGCGGTATTTCGTTATCATAATGTGATATTTCCGTAAATCTGTTAACAGCCTCTGATCTGATGAAATACAGGTTAACAGTGATGAGTGAAGCAGTAAGAGAAACACCCGTGCGGCGTAAAAAGAAACTGAATGGCCGGAATTTTTCACAATTTTTTATCTGCCTGTCTGTGTTGCTTGCTGCCATGTTTTTTTCACTGTTTTACGGCAGCGTCAATATGGAATTTCATCAGAAGCTGGATACGGTAATCAAAATTATTAGCGGGGGCATCAGCGGTGATGATCTCCTGCCGTATGAAACCATCATTTATAATATCCGTCTGCCCCGGATTATCCTGGTGGCAATTACCGGCGCATCCCTGTCGCTGGTGGGGATCCTGATGCAGACCATAACCCGCAATGAACTGGCCGACCCGTATATTCTCGGCGTTTCCTCCGGGGCCAGTGCGGGGGCTGTATCCGCCATTGTGCTCGGGTTATTTGCTTTTATGTCACCGTATAATGTCTATATCGGTGCATTTGCCGGCGGGCTGATTTCCACGGCTATTATTGTTCTGTTTAATTTTAAAAAGAGTAATATGACCAACCTTGTGCTGATTGGTATCGGTATTTCCAGTCTGTTTTCTGCTATCACTACTGCCATTATTTATCTGTCCAAGAATGAAAGTCAGGTTAAAAGTGCAATGTTCTGGATGCTGGGCAGTTTCTCCGGTATTAAATGGTCTTATATCCCGCTGCCGCTGGTGGCATTAATTGCAGTATTAATTTTTTGTCTGTTATTCAGCAATGTGCTTGATACGTTATTACTGGGTGCAGATGCATCTGCACAATTAGGTGTAAATGTCGGTGCCATCAAGCTGGCAGTGATTATTTTATCATCTTTTGTGGTTTCTATTATTGTGGCCAATGTCGGTGTGATTGCGTTTATCGGACTTATTATTCCGCATATTGTCCGTAATACGATTTCTGTGAAACACTTTAAGTTATCGCTCTATTCCTGTCTGGTCGGTGGTGCATTTCTGGTGATTATTGATACGATTTCCCGCAGCTGGTTTAAACCGGAGGAGATTCCGGTCGGTATTCTGACCTCACTGATAGGCGCACCGCTGTTTGTTTATATCATTATTAAAGCGAACAGGAGCCGGTAACGTGAGTACTGTTGATATTAATGACCTGAATTATAACGGGATACTGAAAGATATTAATCTGTCATTTTCCGGCAAAAGAGTGATCGGTATTGTCGGGCCTAACGGCTCCGGTAAAACGACCTTATTACGGCATATTTACCGGGATATCAAAACCCGGGGCACCGTTTTCTTTGATAACACGGATGTGGCTCAGTTTTCTGTCAAATCACTCGCCCGTAATATCTCGGTACTGACGCAGTTTAATGACCAGGTGGAAGGCAAACTGACCATTGAGGAAATCGTGGTGATGGGGCGGATGCCGTATAAAAAACATTACGTGGATTACAGCGACCGGGATTTTGTGATTGCAGACAACTACATGGCATTGTTTGGTCTGCAGAAAATGAAAAATAAAGAGTATCACGCACTGTCCGGTGGTGAGAAACAGCGGGTGATGCTGGCGAAATGTTTTTCCCAGGAAACCGATATTATGATCCTGGATGAGCCGACCAACCACCTGGATATCCGCTATAAAGTGGAAGTAATGAAAGCGTTGGCCGCATCAGAATCCACCGTAATTATGACCATTCACGATATTAATTTATCCGCAAAATACTGTCAGCATCTGATCCTGATGAATGACGGGCAAATTTATGCGCAGGGCACACCGGCGGAAGTATTAACCCGGGAGTGCCTGTTTGATGTATTTGGTGTGGAATTTACGGTATTACCGGTAGAAGACCGTGTTGCTATATTTTTATAATCCGGATGAGGAAATTATGAAAAAATTATTATTAGGTACCCTGGTTATCTCTGCATTGTTTTCCGTGACAGCCTCTGCGGAAAATAAAAAAGCACAGGCTTATGTTCCTGTTGAATTCAGTGCAAAACTGGATGGCAACGAATATCACTTTAAACCGGAAACATCCCCGCAGCGTATTGTTTCTCTCAGCCAGATCACCACCGAAATGCTGCTGGCACTGGATTTGGGGGACCGTATGGTCGGTACCGCTTTTCTGGAAGAGCCGATTTATCCGCCGGTAAAAGCAGCATATGACAAAATTCCCGTATTGGCAGAAAAATGGCCGTCTTACGAAGTCTTTATGTCTGTCAAACCCGATTTCGCCACCGGCTGGGCAAACTCATTCTCAAAACTGGCATTGGAAGCCAATAAAATTGTGCCGGAAGGGGTTGCCGTTTATGTGCCGGAATCCATGACATCACCGAAAGCAGATGTGAATACCTATTTTAACGACATGCTGAAATTTGGTGAGATCTTCGGTGTACAAGAGACCGCTGAAAAATACGTGGCGGCAGAAAAAGAAAAACTGAATACCGTTATCAGCCAGATTCAGGCGTATCCGGAAAAAACTGCCTTTATTTTTGATTCTCAGGACGGTAAACCCTATACCTTCTTTGATGGTTATACCTCAGAGATGCTGAAACTGATTTCTGTTAAGAATATTTTTGCCGGCAAAAATACCGGAAAAACCTGGGCGGTCGGTAACTGGGAAGATGTGATTATGTCTGATCCGGAAGTGATCATTATTCCTGTTTATAAAGGCTTCCGTAATGATGATGATTATGACCAGAAAGTGGCATTTATTGAATCCATGCCGGAAATGCAGGGTGTAAAAGCCGTGAAAAATAAAAATTATATTAAAGTGAATCTGTCCGAATTAGTGCCGGGACCGCGCTCGATTGATATTTTGCCGGTACTGGCAAAAGAAATTCACGAAAAACCGTAACGTTCTCTGAATTCCGCACCGGGTTTCCGGTGCGGATAGTTACATAATCAGAACAGATAAATCAGGGTGTAGAAAAATACCAGCGTCAGGACCACGGTCAGCAGGGTATTTTTAATCAGCCGTGCGGCGATAATACAGAACAGCGTACCCCATAAATACGGATTATCACTGATATCACGGAACTGTTGTTCCTCCAGTAATACAATCGGCGCGCAAATAGCCACCAGCAGACAGGGCGCGGAATAGGTCAGGGCCTGCTGAATAAAGACCGGCAGCCGCAGCGGTAATCCCGGGATCAGAAAAATAAAGCGCAGCGAAAACAGCATCAGCGTTAGTGCGAATATTAATCCCCAGCTCATTTTACGTCCCCCCATTTACGCCCCAGCAGAACGGCCAGCAGCATGGCGCTGACGCCGGCAATCACCGCGCTGCCCTGAATACCGGCACGGGTCAGAATAATCGTGACCACAAAGGAAAACAGGGCTCCGGCGAGTGCACTTTTTGATTTGATCAGCGGCACCACAATCGCCAGTAATGTCGCCACCACTGAAAAATCGAGCCGGAGCTGGCTCAGGTCGCTGATGCTGTGTGCCAGCACAATGCCGAGAATACTGACCAGCACCCAGACCAGATAAAAACTCAGTCCTGCGCCGAACAGATACGCAAAACTCAGGCGCTGCCGCCCGGCGACACTGACCGCAAACAGTTCATCCGTCAGCAGAAAACCGATACCGGCCCGCTGCAGCGGGGAAAAAGGGCGCACATGCGGGCGCAGTGTCAGCCCGTACAGCAGGTGTTGTGAGGTGATAAAAAAGACGGACACGATAATGGTGATCACCCCGGCACCGCTGTTCAGCAGGCCGAGTGTTACCAGTTGGGCAGCACCGGCAAAGACCATTGCGGACATCGCGACACTTTGTGCAAAGGTCAGGCCGCTGTCCACCGCCATCGATCCGGCAAGGATCGCCCACGGCACCACGGCCAGGTTGAGCGGGGTCATATGCAGTGCGCCGGTGAGGAAATCTTTCAGCGGAGAGGCGGGTAAATCTGTGGTTGTTGTCATTGTTATCATCCGTACAGCGTAAAACAGTCCGGATACTCTGCCATGACACAACAACAGAAAGATTGTACAAAATTGTTCAGCGGGATCAGCGGCGCTGCATAAATTTGCCCGGTGAGACTCCCATTGCCCGTTTAAAATGGCGGGTAAAGTGGCTTTGGTCGGTAAATCCGCACTGTAAAGAAACATCCGCCGGGCGGTCGCCATTTTGCAACAGCTGACGCGCTTTGCGCAGGCGTGCCTGAATCAGCCACGCGTGGGGCGGCATGCCGTAACGCAGACGGAACTGGCGCAGAAAATACCACGGGCTGAGATTCGCCATTGCGGCCAGTTCATCCAGGGAATAATCGGTTTCCGGATGGCTGTTCATCATCTCTGCAATATGCTGCAGGCGCTGACCGGCCGGGGTGATCTCCGCCGGGCGAAAGCCTTTTTTATTGTGGCGGGTGATAAGCCAGGCCAGGGTTGAGAGCAACAGGGAGCCTTTCAGCAGCCGGTTATCCGGCTTCAGCAATACATCAAACAGCAGGCGTAACTGTGCGGCAAGGCCGGGATCATGGACCACCGCGTGAGAAAACCAGGGGACAAAGCCCCGATCGGCCGATTTGAGATCCTGCATCAGCGCATCCAGCATTTCCGGTGTCGGATAAATCGCACGGTAGGCCCAGCCGGTTTCCAGTGCCGATGAACCAGTGTGGATTTCATCGGAATTCACCAGAATGATATCGCCGGTCGGGGCATAATGATTACTGCCGGTGCGGAAAAACTGCTGAACACCTTCGTCAATCACACCAATACAAAAGCCTTCGTGCGTATGGCGGCTGAATTTCTGCTGATAGTAACGGGCAGAGATCATCCCCAGACCATAAAAATCGTCCAGATGAAAATAATCAGCCTGTTCACGGCAATGCCCGTCACTCTGCATGGTGTGTCCTGCTCTGTCTTTACGGTAACCAGTTATTATCGCGCTGCGTTACATTCTGTCTTGTACAAAATTGCGCAGCTGCGCGATATCAGCCGATCAGTTTCCGTGCTGCCAGGTCTTTCACAATCAGTGCCGCGACCAGAGAACAGCGGGGCAGATCACGGCTGTCCAGCCAGTCCAGTTCAGCAATTTCCGCGGCCGGTTGCAGTACGCCGGTAAATTCCGCCTGATAACAGCGGATACGCACCTGTGTGCCATCCTGTTTACCGTCCGCCTGACCGGTGAATTCCCCGTAAAACGTGATGGTGTCCGGTTTCAGTGTCACCGTCAGTTCTTCGTCAATTTCGCGGCACAGAGCCTGTTCGTCAGTTTCACCGGCTTCGCGTTTGCCGCCCGGCGCGTAGAACAGGGTTTTGTTATGAGAGCGGACCATGGCTACCTTGCCGTCTTTCAGCGTGATCAGTGCCAGTTTATCGATCATTTTTGCCGTCATTGCTGTTCCTTTATCACTCTGGTGAATGTGTGCTTTGCAGCCATTATGACACTGTGCTTTCCGGAGAGTGTCAACTTTTTTGCTACTGACAGTTTCCGTGACTGATCTTCCGTGCTGATCGCAGATTTGCCAGGATAAGCACCGGATATATCCGCACTATCAATTCACATTATTTATATCAGGAGCATTTATCGTGCTTCCTGCGGGTATCTCTATGAAAAATAACGTTATGCTGATTTTACTCTCGCTGTCACTGGCGGTCTTCGGTGTCATTACCACAGAAGTGGCGGTGATTGGTCTGCTGCCTGCCGCAACTGACGAAACAGTTGCAGATCACGGCACCGCAGGTCGGGTTTCTGGTCAGTATCTATGCTGTGGTGGTCGCCATTACCGGGCCTGCCATCACGCTGATGCTGGGGCGCTATAACCGCAAAACAGTTTTGCTGGTGATTATGGCGATTTTTATTATTTCCAATATCGCGTATGCCATTACGCATCAGTATGATGTGATTCTGTTTTTCCGTATTTTACCGGCACTGACGCACGCGGTATTTTTTGCTATTGCCCTGGTGGTGGCCGCCAATGTGGTGCCGCCTGCACGATCTGCCCATGCGATTGCCATTGTTTTTTCCGGGGTGGCTGTCGGCATGGTGCTGGGAATGCCGCTCAGTGCCTTTATTGCGGAAATGTTTACACTCAATGCTGCGTTCTGGTTCGGTGCGCTGACCAGTGTGGTTGCTTTTACGGGGATCGCGCTGTTTGTGCCGTCATTACCGGTGACACAGGCGCTGAAAGTGCGTGAACAGCTGGCGATTCTGCAACGTCGTGATGTATGGCTGAGTATTGCGGCAGTGACACTGATTTTTTCGGCGATGTTTGCAGGGTTCAGTTATATCGCCGGTTATCTCGTCACTATCACCGGTTTTTCCAACAATACGACCAGCGCATTATTGGTGGTGTTCGGCATCAGTGGTTATTTCGGCAACTTTATTTTCAGCCGGTATTTACAGCGCAATGTCATTAAAACCACGTCACTGTATCCGCTGCTGTTTATCCTGATTTACCTGGCGGTCTGGCTCTGCGGTCCTTCGCCGCGGCTGATGGTGCCGGTGGTGGTGCTCTGGGGAATACTGCATACGTCCGGGCTGATTGTCAGCCAGACCCGGCTGCTGCGTGAAGCCGGGAACACGCCGGAATTTGCCAACAGTCTGTATATCGGATTTTCCAATCTCGGGATCACCCTGGGCGCAATGGCCGGCGGGCGGATGATCCGCAGTTTTGGCGTTGAAACCATTATCTGGGAGGGAATTGTCTTTGCGGCGGCAGCCTTTATCACAATACGGCTGAAAGTCCGGCAACAGGCGGCACACACCGTCTGCCGGCCGCTGATTTGGTGATTCCCAGTTTATCTGCTGCCGCAGTAAAACTGCCGTGCTGTGCAGCGGCGACAAAGGCGGTAATCCCGGAAAAAGAATCCGTTTTCTGCATGAGCGATTTATCACAGTGATGGTTAATGATTTCATCATAATCGTTTTCTGTGATAAAAATCATCAGCTCTGCTCTGTTAACACATAAAAAGGATAATAACGTTGAATACCCGCACTTATCAGTTTTACCAGGTCGATGTTTTTTCTGATGTACCGCTGCTCGGCAATGCGCTGGCGGTGGTGGTTGATGCAGATGATATGACGGATGAGGAAATGCATCGTTTTGCCCGCTGGACAAACCTCAGCGAAACCACCTTTTTGCTGAAACCGCAGGATCCGCAGGCCGATTACCGGGTCCGCATTTTTACGCCGGACGGTGAATTGCCGTTTGCCGGACACCCGACC
>NZ_KV791662.1:0-295379 GCF_001807955.1 Morganella sp. HMSC11D09 | reverse complement strand
ATTGCCGTTTGCCGGACACCCGACCCTGGGTACCTGTTATGTCTGGCGCGAAACACAGCAGTTTAATGATAAGCGCGATATTATTCAGGAGTGCGGAGTCGGTATGGTGACTGTCCGTCAGCAGGATAACCGGCTGGCATTTGCAGCCCCGGCACTGTTACGCGGCGGGGATACTGATCCGCAGCAGGTGGCATATATTGTGAAAGCACTGGGGCTGCGTGATGAAGATGTGGTGCGCTCCGCATGGGTGGATAACGGCCCGGGATGGATTGGCCTGCAACTGACTTCTGTTGCGAAGGTGCTGGCAGCGAAACCGGATTATTCTCTGCTGGACGGGTACGATATCGGCCTCTGTGCACTGTATGATGACCAGAGCGGACCGGTTCAGCTGGAAGTCCGTGCATTATGCTGTTCTCTGGGGGAAGAAGACCCGGTGACCGGCAGTCTGAATGCGTCGCTTGCCCAGTGGCTGACCGGCGAAGGTATTTTACCGGAATGCTATGTGGCCGGACAGGGACAGGTTATCAGCCGTGACGGCAAAATCTTTGTCACTAAGGAAGCGGGTCAGGTATGGGTTGCCGGGGATGTGACCTGTGTGATCACCGGACAGGCAGCGCTGCGCTGACTGAAAACAAACCAAAAGGATAATTACCGTGAACAACAAAACCCATTCCTTTTATCAGGTTGATGTGTTTTCTGATGTGCCGCTGCTGGGTAATGCACTGGCGGTGGTGGTTGATGCGGATGATCTGACGGATGAGGAAATGCACCGTTTTGCCCGCTGGACAAACCTCAGTGAAACCACCTTTTTGCTGAAACCGCAGGATCCGCAGGCTGATTACCGTGTCCGCATTTTCACCCCGGATGGTGAATTGCCGTTTGCCGGACACCCGACCCTGGGCAGTTGCCATGTCTGGAAGCAGTATACCGGTTTCAGTGAAACGCGGGATATCGTTCAGGAATGTGCCGCCGGGCTTATTACGCTGCGTCAGTCTGAACAGGGAACTGCCTTTGCCGCACCACCGATGATTAACGAGCGGGATCTGACAGAAGACGAGTGCAATACGGTTGCATCGGCATACGGCATCCCCCGCAGTGCCATTTTGCAGGCAAAATATATTGATAACGGCCCGGCCTGGACCGGGGTTGAGGTGGATTCTGTTGCCCGCCTGCTGGCAATCACACCGGATTATGCGGTGCTCAGCCAGTCAGGGAATAATGCGCTGTATAAAATCGGCGTGTTTTCCCGGTATCCGGCAGGCAGTGATGCCGTACTTGCGGTAAGGGCATTTATTAACCGCAGAGGCGCGGAAGACCCGGTAACCGGCAGCCTGAATGCAGCACTGGCACAGTGGCTTATCAGCAACGGCACATTGCCGCCGCACTATCTGGCGCGGCAGGGTGAAAGTGTGAAACGTGACGGCTGGCTGAGTGTCCGGCAGGATGCCGACGGGATCTGGGTCGGCGGTGTTGTGACAGACTGTATCCGGGGTCAGGTTTCACTGCGCTGAAAAATACTCACCGGCGGATATTATGCCGCCGGTGATGTCAGTGCAGACTGCAATACCATCTGACCGGCACGAACCATCTCTGCCAGTTGCCCGGCACTTTCACCGGCCCGGGCGCGCAGGGAAATACTGTGCAGGAACGCAGTCAGTGTTTTCGCCAGCAGCGGGGCGCAATCCGGATCGTGCAGCGCAGTTTTCTCTTCATTCAGACAATCCAGCACCATCATCTCCTGCGCCGCAATCACTTCCTGCAGACGCTTGCGGATGGCAGGGTCGTACACTTCGGCGGCGGCTGTCGATAACACCATGCATCCTGCAGGGCCGTGCTCTCCGGTATAAAGGGTGACGGTTGCCTGTAACCAGCGGGTCAGGCGGGCGGCCAGCGGCTCACCCGGCGTCTGCGGTGCCAGTGCGGCGGAGTAATGCGCCTGAGCGATTTCACCGAACCTGTCCATTGCCAGCTGATAAAGCCGTTCTTTATTACCGAAAGCAGCGTACAGGCTGGGTTTCCTCATGTCCGTTTCTGCGGCCAGTTCATCGAGAGACGTTGCGGTATACCCTTTGCGCCAGAACTGCGCCATGATTTTATCCAGTGCGGCGGCACTGTCGTAATTCCGGGGTCTGCCTTTTTGTGCCATTTGATTACCGATCAGTATAAAAACAATTTACATCATTGTACCTCATGCATTATTTTACCGGTTAGTAAATAAATGTTGTCACGGAGTATTTTGATGTCTGATCATGATTATGCAGTTGAAACTATTTACGGGCTGAGCACGCCTTCCATTCAGGCGCTGATCGCTGCCGGACGCGCATCACAGCCCGCATTACTGAAAGTCGGCATTTTTGTCTGTCCGGGTTATATGCCGATGGATATCAACGGTGCGCAGTCTGTTTTTACGATTGCAGGGGCGGAAATCTATTTTATCTGGAAACGCCGGGAGCTGGTGGAGGGCTATATCGGCTGGCCGACGATGCCGACAATGACCTTCGATGAGTGTCCGGATGATCTGGATGTACTGGTGACCGGTATGGTGCCGCCTGAGGTGATTGAAGATCCGGAGGTGATCCGCTTTTTCGCGCGGGCAGGGCAAAAAGCAAAATATGTGATTGGCACCTGTTACGGTTCGCTGATGCTGGGTACAGCCGGATTACTGAAAGGCAGAAGGGCAACCAGTAACAGTAATGTGGTGCCGATGCTGCCGGATGTCGGGGCTGTTGCCGTCGGCGGCAGTGATGTGGTGATAGACGATACTATCTACACCTCCGGCCCGGCTACCGGTTCGTTTGATGCCTCATTACTGGTGCTGAAAGCCCTGCGGGGTGAGGAACTGGCCGCGCTGGTTGAACTGGCGATTGAGTATGACCCGCGCCCGCCGTTCCGCACCGGTTCCCCGCAACTTGCAGGGCCGGAAATGACCGCAATATCACAAAGTATGACCGCACCGCTGAACCGGCAATATCACGAAGCGGCGAAGCGGGGCTATGCCCGTTATCAGCAGATGATTCAGGACTGACACGCCGGGTAATACGCTGTCAAATCAGGGGTTTTGTTTTTGATCCAGTCAGTGATAAGAGACAATGCTCCCGGATGATAGGCTTCCCGTCCGGCATACAGAAACTGCCACTGGCGCAGTACCGGCCAGTCGCTGCTGAGCTGATAATTATAGGCGGGTGCCTGTAATAAACCATGCCCGGCCTGCGGAAAGACAATGACTTTTGCTTTTGGATTATCTTTCAAAAGTGACTGATAACGGCAGGCATTCTGCCGGGCATCGACATTCAGATCTTCTTCGCCCCATACCGCCAGCACACGACCGTTCATCTGCAGGATCGCAGGTGTGGCATCGCTGAGGTAATTTTTTACCACAAATTCAAAACGATCTGGCGTCATATCACTACGTTGCGCCGGGTCTTTTGAGCCATTGCGGCCAAATATCCGGTCATTCTCTGCCTGCTCTGCTGCCAGCAATTGTTTAATGTCTTCCGGCGATTTTCCCTGCTGTGCGTAGCGCAGCCCCTGATAAAATTGTCCCTGATCCCGCCAGTTCACCGCACCGCCGATAATCACGGAAAAATCAGGCTGCGATTGTGCCGCCGCTGCCGGGATCACCCATCCTGCCTGGGAGAAACCAAGAAAACCAATCTGCACCGGGGTATTCTGATAAAGGGATTGCAGCAATGTCAGTGCGGCTACGGTTTCCTCTGCGCGATCATCCATTGATTGATGCAGCCAGTTTCCCTGACTGTTACCGATACCGGCTTTATCCCAGGAAAATACTGCAATACCGGCATCCAGCAGGGTATTAAACAGCGGGTTATATCCGTTGTCTGAATATCTGTCCTGCGGGCCGTCACCGTGGATTATCACGGCAACCGCTGCCGGATGTCCGTTGCCGGGCAGCAGCAGGGTACCGGAAAGCCTGTTTCCCTGTGAGGTGAAGGTCAGTTCTTTTGCCACTGCATTGTCAAAATCAAAATCATCAAGATGGCTGGTAAAAAACAGTACCAGTCCGGCAATCAGTAACAGCAGAGCAAGCCCGGCAAGTGTCCGGCGGAAATAACGCTGTATCATGTTGTTATTCTTCGTCCCCGCGAACAGTGATCATCGCAGGGAATGCAGGGCGGAGAAAGGCGGCAGCAGCGGCTCGGGCCAGCGTTTCGGTATCGCATTCTTCGCGGTTGGATAACGCGACGATAGTGGTGTCTGATTTTGTCAGCCGGATAAAGTAAGTACTGGTTCCCATCCAGCCTCCGGCATGTTCCAGACTCAGCTCACCGAAATGATGAAGGGTATGTAACCCCGCAGCATAAGGCTCATAATCCGTAACAGGCGTGCCGTTTTCTGTCAGCGGGGAGAGGGTTTCTGCCATCTGTTGTATCAGCGCAGTACCACCGATGCGGGCGGTGCGGTAGTTTTCGCCCCATTTCATCAGGTCAGCGGCACTGGAATGTACCGCGCCGTCGCCGGTGTGTGTCCACGGGCTTTCGGAAATCCGCCACTGACCGGCAGCTTTGCCGTAGCCGGTGGCAATGGTCTGCGGTGCCGGATATTGCTCAACAATAAAAGTATGGTTCATTTCCGGCGGTGTAAAAATCCGTTCGCGGGCAAAATCAGCAAATGACTGTCCGCTGACCCGTTCAATAACCTGTGACAGCAGAAAATAACCGGTATTACTGTAATCATGGCGGGTACCGGGCGGAAAATCCGCTTCTGTCTGACTGACCAGGTCCGCCAGGGTTTCCTGTGGTGTCAGCGGATCATAAAAGCCGGTTTTACGGGCAAAAGCCAGATCCATATAATCCTTCAGCCCGCCGGTGTGGTGCAGCAGGTGGCGTAATGTCACCGGACGGGCATATTCGCCCAGCTCCGGTAAAACGGACAAAACAGAATCACTGAGTGAAATTTTGCCTTCCTGCACCAGTAACAGCAGCGAAAATGCAGTGAATTGTTTGGAAACGGAGGCTAAGTTGAAAATGGTGTCCGGTGTTACCGGCGTGCGGGTTGCCACATCCGCCATGCCCCGGCAGCTGTACCATGTTGCGCCGTTATCGGTATGTACCATGACGATAACGCCGGGCTCATCCGGCGAAAAGCCCGCTGTCAGCGCATTCAGTGCCGTTTGCATTGTTATTTCTCTCTTATTTTTACAAGGCAGGTTTATTTTAAGACTAAATGCGCTGAAAAATATTGTCGAGAAGATACAGAGATGCACCGTCAGCGGCTTAAGGTAGTGTTCAGATTAACCGGGGCGTTTAAAACACTGGCTGTGTTGCAGGACAAAATCGATAAAACAGCGCAGCCGGGGAGAAAGTGCCTGACTGCGGTAATACACCGCATTAATCGGCAGTTTGTTTTCATAAGTGTATGACGTCAGAACCTGACGAAATTCCCCGTTTTCGCGCATTTCGTGTGTCACAAAATCGGAAATACAGGCAATTCCCGCGCCGGAACGTGCCAGATTGCAGATAATTTCTCCGCTGCCCGCAGCCAGTGACGGGGTAATTTTCAGTCCCTTTTTGTTGCCGTTATACAGCGGCCAGGTATTCAGGCTTTCCGGCGTGATAAATCCCAGCAGAGTATGCTGCGCCAACTCTTCCGGTGTTTTCGGCTCGCCATGCTGCTGAAGATAACGCGGGCTGGCCAGAATCCGCTGCCGGGTGTAGCCCATCAGCGTGGCATGCAGGGAAGAATCTGCCAGCGGACCGAAGCGGAATGCAATATCAGTCTGTTTTTCCAGTAAATTGGTAATACCTTCATAGTTGGTCAGTTCAAGGCGGATTTGCGGATAACGTTCATGGAATTGTGTCACCAGCGGTGCTATCACATGGAGCTGAACAGGCGTTGAGGCATCAATACGCAGTGTGCCGGAAGGGATCTCTTTGTGGTTCATCAGCACATCTTCCGCTTCCTGTGCCAGTTGCACCACATCACGGGCTTTTTGTAAAAACAATGCGCCTTCTTCACTCAATTTAAGCCGTCGCGTGGTGCGGTACAGAAGAGTAGTGTTCATCTTTTCTTCAAGACGCAGCAGGGCACGGCTGATGGCGGAAACGGTCAGCCCGTTTTGTGCGGCAGCGGCTGTGACGGAGCCGCTGTCAACGACGGCAATAAATGCCCGCATTTCTTCCAGGGTGATTTTCATTATTGCGTTTTATTCAATTGTTTTTTGCAGATTAGCGGCTGTTTCCGCAAAAATCAATGTGGCAGAATCGCCGTCCTGACAACACTGTGACGTTGTTTTTTATTCTGAGGACATTATGCGAACAAATACTGCTCTGTTATCCCTGTCTGTCGGCGCGTTTGCTATCGGGGCAACGGAATTTTCCCCGATGGGTATGCTGCCGGAAATTGCCGGGTCACTGGCTGTTTCCATTCCTGCCGCCGGGATGCTGGTTGTGGTGTATGCACTGGGCGTGATGCTGGGTGCTCCGGTGATGACGTTACTGCTGATCCGGCGTTCGCCCAAAGCGGCACTGATTTTCCTGATGAGCATCTTTACGGCAGGTAATGTGCTGTCGGCACTGGCGCCGGATTACAATACACTGCTGTTTGCCCGCTTTATCACCAGTCTGAATCACGGCGCGTTTTTCGGCATCGGTGCGATGGTGGCGACACGGGTGGTAGCCAAAGGCAAAGAAGCCGGGGCGATTGCAGGTATGTTTATGGGGCTGACCATTGCCAATATCGGCGGCGTTCCGGCGATCACCAAACTGTCTCAGATGCTGGGCTGGCGTGAATCCTTCTTTGTGGTCAGTCTTCTCGGCCTGCTGACAATGGCGGCGCTGTTGCGATCACTGCCGCGTAATATGCAGGGACAAGAACTTAATCTGCGCCGTGAATTACAGGTACTGACCCGTCCGGCGGTATTACTGGCAATGTTGTGTACTGTGCTGGGTGCCAGTGCCATGTTTACGTTTTATACCTATATTGCCCCCGCACTGACCTTTATCTCGTCTGTGCCGGAAACGCAGATCAGCATCATGCTTGTTCTGGTCGGACTGGGCTTCACACTGGGGAATTATCTGGGCGGTGTATGGGCAAACCGTTCGGTTTCCCGCACATTGTACGGATTATTTGCACTGCTGGCGCTGACGATGGTTCTGTTTCCGCTTATGGCCCGTGACACTGTCACTGCTGGGATCATGCTGGTTATCTGGGGAGCGGCCAGTTTTGGTATCGTTCCGCCGCTTCAGGTAAAAGTGATGCAGGTAGCCTCAGAAGCGCAGGCGCTGGCCTCATCAGTCAATATCGGTGCCTTTAATCTCGGCAATGCAGTCGGTGCCGCGCTGGGCGCATCGGTGCTGGCAAACGGTGGTGATTATGCCGGTGTCAGTTATGCAGGGGCGGCGGTAGCCGCCGCCGGATTAGTGGTGCTGCGGATAACCTTACGCCGGACAAAATCGCAGAAGCCTGCTTCAGATGCAGAGCAATGCACGACTATATAAATGAATCAGCAGGTTAAACCAGTATGGCAGTCCGTGATGTAAATCCACGGACTGCTTGTCTTTTATGCGGGTTATTGATTAGAGTGGTGAATTCTGTTTACTGCTAACCGGTGATTTTGCTATGACAACCTCTTCTGACACAACATTCCGTACTTTGTATCCGGCTATTGAGCCTTATGAGACAGGGTTTCTCGATGTTGGTCATGGTCACCGGATCTATTACGAACGCACCGGTACACCCGGCGCGAAACCGGCTGTTTTTCTGCACGGCGGACCCGGCGGCGGCATCAGCCCGGAATACCGGCGCTATTTTGATCCTGCCCGTTATGATGTGCTGCTGTTTGACCAGCGCGGTTGCGGGCGTTCAACACCGCATGCGGAAATTTCCCATAACACCACATGGGATCTGGTGGAGGACATTGAGCGGCTGAGAAAGCATATCGGTGTCAGTAAATGGCTGGTATTCGGCGGCTCCTGGGGTTCGAGCCTCGCACTGGTATACAGTGAAACGCATCCGCAGCAGGTCAGTGAAATCATTTTGCGCGGTGTGTATACCGTGACAGAGGCGGAACTGAACTGGTATTACCAATTTGGCGTTTCACAGATGTTCCCGGAAGAGTGGGAAGCCTTTTTGGCACCGGTTCCGGTGCAGGAACGGCACAATATGATTGCTGCCTATCATAAACTGCTGACCGGTGATGATGTTCAGGTTCAGCTGGCGGCGGCCAAAGCCTGGACTCTGTGGGAAGGGAAAACCACCACACTGCTACCGGATGCAGAGCACGTTGGCGAATTTACTGATGACCATTTCGCCATCGCCTTTGCCCGGCTGGAAAATCACTATTTTTATCACCGGTGCTGGCTGGAGGAAGGTCAGTTGCTGCGTGATATTCACCGGCTGCAGGGTATTCCGGGAATTATTGTTCACGGCCGTTATGATATGCCGTGTCCGGCAACCTTTGCGTGGCATCTGCATAAAGCCTGGCCGGGATCGGTGCTGCACCTGATTGAAGGTGCAGGGCACGCGATGTCTGAACCGGGGATCCGGGATCAGCTGCTGCGGGCCACAGACTATTTTGCCGGTCAGGAGCCATGACCGGTAATCTGCAGGGTATTTTGGGGCTGGTGATCACCAGCTCCGTGCTGATTGCCATTCCGGGGCCGAGTATTTTGTTTCTGGTCGGCCAGGCGTTATCTGCCGGGAAGAAAAATGCCCTGAAAGGCGTGGCGGGAAATGCCATCGGTATGTACAGCATTGCGGTATTGCTTTCTTTCGGAATTGGTGCGGTGCTGATGTCTTCTCCGCAGATCCTGATGATTATCCGTCTGATCGGGGTACTGGTTTTGCTGCTGATTGGCTGGCAGTATGTCCGGGCATCCCGGATCAGTATGGCGATGGATATGCCGGCGAATAAAGGCCGTCAGTCGTTGTTTGCCGGTATTATTGTCGGTGCCGCGAACCCGAAATCCGTGATTATGTTTGGTACGATTGTTCCCGGATTTACCGGTGAAATTCCGCCGGAGATGTCCGCTACCACTGTGTTGCTGCTGATGTCGCTGATCCCGATAGCCCTGGGCATTGTTATCGATATTATCTGGGTTTATGCCGCACATGCTGTTAAATCCGCGTCATTTTTACGGGGGAACAGTCTGCGCTGGTTTAATCTGTGCGGCGGTATCCTGATGATCCTTATGGCATTACTGCTGTCGGTGGCATCGGTGATTTAATCCTCACCGGTAACCGGCGTATACACCAGTAACCGGTTGGATTTATCGATATCAAATGTCAGGGACGCATACTCGTAGGTTTCCCGTCTGCCGTTAAATTCAATTTCGCGGATGCCGTTACAGGGCTGATATATTTCGTGTTTATTCCACAACGTGTCAAAAGCCGCAGATTCCTGACATAATGCCGTTATCATCCGCTGAATATTGGGGTCATGCTTTGTTCTGGCATAATCCCGGCGGAAACTGGCCAGCAGACGCTGAGCATCGGTTTCCCAGTCTGTAAAGCGGGTCTGATAGCGGGGATCGGTAAACAGCAAATACAGAAAGTTACACATCCCGGGCTGCGCTTCAGAGAAGTGCAGGTAACGATCTGCTTTTTCATTATACGCCAGCACATCCCAGTGCAGATTCAGCACATAGCAGAGATAATTATCCGGAAAATCATCCAGCATCCGGGTGATAACCGGCGGCACATGATGCTCTGTATCACCGGAAGCTTCCGGAGCCCGCTGGTGAGCCAGCAGATACAGGTGCTGGCGTTCTGCTTCATTCAGACGCAGTGTCCGTGCCAGGTTGTCCAGAAAGCGGGTGGATACTCCGATTTCACGCCCTTGTTCCAGCCAGGTGTACCAGGTCAGGCCCACCCCGGCAAGTGCGGCGACTTCTTCGCGGCGCAGACCGGGAGTACGGCGGCGCGAAGTATGCGGCAGCCCCACACATTCCGGGGTCAGACTTTCGCGTTTTGTGCGTAAAAAATCAGCCAGTTCCGGCCGCGTGCGCGGGTTTTCACTCATTATCAGATGCCTTATGCTATGTTGCCCTGAGTTCCTGTCACTATTAGTAATAGTATAAACGGTTAAATTGTAACAGAATAACGACCTGATTATAGTCTCATTCCTGCTTTTAAAAATGGCAAAATGAGAAAAACATGAATCAGCAGCAACGTATTGCACTGTTTGTATTAGTCCTCGCCGGGTTTGTCACTATTTTTGATCTGTTTGTCGTCAATGTGGCGATAGTCAGTATCGAACGCGGCTTACAGGCCAGTTTCACTGAACTGACACTGATTATTGCCGGGTATGAACTGGCTTTCGGCCTGCTGCTGATCACCGGTGGGCGGTTGGGCGATATTTACGGACGCCGCCGGTTATATCAGGCCGGAATGGCCTTTTTTACACTCGCGTCACTGTTGTGTGCTGTCGCACCGACAGCCTTATTACTGGTGATTGCCCGTTTTATCCAGGGACTGGCTGCCGCATTACTGTTCCCGCAGGTGTATGCAGGTATTCGCCTGAATTTTGATGAAACACAGGCAAGAAAAGCATTCGGCTGGCTGGGGATGACGCTGGGGCTGGCCGCGATTGCCGGTCAGGCACTGGGGGGCTGGCTTATTACCCTGAATCTGTTTGATATGAGCTGGCGGCTGATTTTTCTGGTTAATCTCCCTGTTGGTATTCTGGCTCTGGTATTGTCCCGCCATTTACAGGAGGGGCGCGTTGCGGACGGACTCACCACTGACTGGCCGGGCGTACTGTTATCCGCTGCCGGAATTACCGCATTTCTGTTACCGCTTCTGATGTTACCGGTTTGGGGCCTGACACTTTTCAGTGCCGGATTGCTGTTTACGGGTATGGTTCTGTTGTTCTGTTTTGTCCGTTATCAGCAGCATTTATCACGCACCGGACAAACGCCGCTGTTTGATATTGCGGTATTGAGTAACCGGCCATTTGTTACCGGCACCGGCGCTGTGCTGTGTGTCTATGCCACCTCATCCGCATTTCCGCTGATACTTTCCCTGTTACTGCAAAACGGTATGGGGGCTACACCGCTGGAAGCCGGGCTGATTTTTGTACCGTCCAGTATCGGCTTTGTTATTGCCTCCTTTATTACCCCGCGAATGATTATCGGACGGGGCGAACCGGTGATTTATTACGGTGCATTAGGGTATGCCGCCAGTTATCTGGTATTAATTGCCGGGCTGAATTTCCTGCCGCAAAGCACCGCAAATACGATACTCAGCCTGTTTCTGTTTTTGGTCGGGTTCACACAGGGCATGATTATGACCCCGATGCTGAACATTGTGCTGTCCCGGGTTACACCGGCACAGGCTGGGATGGCATCCGGACTGACGGCCACATTACAGCAGATTGGTGCGGCAACCGGTGCAACCGCAGTATCGGTTATTTTACAGTTTTCACTCCGGCACAGCGGAGATACGGTACTGTTATCCACCCCGGCCGCAGTTTACAGTGTCAGCCTCGGGTTCAATGTGCTGATGGCACTGTGTGCCGCATATCTGATTTACCGCATAACACGCGCCCGGCAGCCGGAAATAGTTTCCTGTCTGTAGTGCATCATTACGGATGTATTAAAAAAAGCAAATACCCCGAATTGTGTATTTTCAGCCAATGTGATACCACGTAATGTACGAATAACAGCGATACAGGGAGTTGTCTGATGATTACAATTTCACACCTTGACCATCTGGTTCTGACTGTGGCCGATGTTGAAAAAACCTGTGATTTTTACCGCCGCGTACTGGGGTTTTCGGTCATTACATTTCGCGGGGATCGCAGGGCTCTGGTGTTTGGCCGTCAGAAAATTAATTTACATCAGGCAGGAAATGAATTTCTGCCGAATGCGGATAAACCGGTACCCGGTTCAGCAGATCTTTGCTTTCTCACCGGAACCCCGGTTGAACAGACGCTGGCGCATCTGGCAAAAGAAAAAATTGTTGTGGAAGAGGGGCCGGTGGAACGCACGGGGGCAACCGGCCCGATAATATCAGTCTATTTCCGTGACCCGGATTTAAACCTGATCGAGATTGGCCTGCCGGTGACGTCCCGGCCGGTATAAGCGGATAACAAAATCGCAAATCAATATCAGCACTATTGCAGCACAGATGAGTGCTGCAATGACATTTCCCTGTAAGGAGAACGCAGACACCATCATGCCACCGGCAGCAGAGCCGGCAGCAATACCGGTGTTGAAAAAGGCGATATAAAGTGACCCGGTTATTTCAATCGCTTGTGCGCTGTAGCGGATCATCCAGTTCATCAGCGTCACAGATACGCCGCCGTATGTCATTCCCCAGAGCGTGAGAATGATGGTGTGTGATACAGGAACGGCAGGCAACAGGAGTAACCCAGCCAGGCTCAGGGCAATACCGCCGGTGACACAGAATACGGCACGGAACAGATGACGACCTGACAATAACCCCAGCACGAAATTACCGGCAATACCTGCAATGCCATACAGCGCCAGTAACCCGCTGAGTTCATGTGCCTGCAACTGAGGATCCTGTTGCAGAAGCGGGCGGACAAAGGTAAATGCCATAAAGTGGGCAGTCACCAGCAGTAATGTGATCAGCAAGCCTGTCCGGATAACCGGGCGGCGGAGTTGGGTCAGAAAATCACGGACAACCGGTGCCTGAACCGGCGGCAGAGAGGGAAGATTCAGCATCAGCAGCAACACTGCCAGGGAAAACAGGCTCATGATACCAAACACGCCACGCCAGCCGACCCATTCACCGAGGATCACCCCGGCGGGAATTCCCAGTACGGATGCAGCGGCAACACCGGCAAATATCAGAGAGGTGGCAAGCGCCACATGCCGGGAATCGACCAGCCTGACAGCTATTCCGCCGGCGATTGCCCAGATCCCGCCGATACTCAGCCCGACAATAATCCTGGCCGCGACCAGAACAGAGAAGTGGGTGGCTGTTGCCGCACAGATATTGGCCACCATTAATAACAGCATCAGTATCATCAGTAAATAACGGCGGTTCAGGCGGCCGGTGAACAGAATAATCAGGGGGGAACAGAGTGCAGCGACCAGGGCTGGTATGGTTAGCATCAGGCTGACATACGCCTGTGGCACCCGGAACTCTGCCGCAACCGGTGTCAGTAACCCGACCGGCAGCATTTCCGTAGTCACCACAGCAAAGGTTGCGAGAGTCAGCGCAACAACGGAAAACCATCCCCGGCGGGCTGGCGGCAATGAAAGTGATAAACAATGACTGTCTGACATACATTCCTCATGGTAATAACTTTACTTGAGAAGAGAGTCTATCTGCGCCAGTATGACAGATAAATATCATCTTTGGCCAAACACCGGGGACAAATCGTGGCAGATAAAAATGGTTTACTGCTGGATAACTTATTCGATGTGCTGGTTTTTGTACGGGTCAGTGAAACCGGTAATTTCACATCAGCAGCTGAAAAACTACAGATTTCACGTTCCGCTGCCGGAAAATGCCTTCAGCGCCTGGAAAACCGTGTCAGTACCCGCCTGCTTCACCGGACCACACGGCGGTTGCGTCTCACAGAAGAGGGCGAATGTTTTTATCTGCATGCCAAACGGATATTATCCGAGGTGGATGATGCGGAAAATGCATTATATGAAGGCAGACAAAAACCTTCCGGCACATTGCGGGTCGCTGTTCCTGTGGTTTTTGGCCGCAATTATGTGATGCCGGTGATACAACAGTATGCCGCACAATGGCCCGATGTTGATATTGATGTCAGTTTTTCTGATGATTACTGTGATCTGATTCAGGAAGGTATTGATGTGGCCGTGCGTATCGGCGGTAATGATGACAGCCGCCTGGTGCGTAAAGTTCTGGCGCCGCATCGCCTGGTGACCTGTGCGTCACCGGGTTATCTGGAACGGCACGGTATACCTGAAACACCGGAACAGTTAGCAGCACATGAGTGTCTTATCTTCCGCCACCGGGGACGAAATGTTCCCTGGCAGTTTATGCGGGATAAAAACGTTCAGTTGCATCCGGTCAGCGGCCGGTTCAGTCTGGGAGATACCGGCGCGGTTCTTGATGCTGCACTGGCTGATGGCGGAATTTGCCAGTTGGGTGCTTTTCTGGCCGGGCCTGAGATAGCGAAAGGGGCATTGCAGCCGGTACTGACTGCATTTACACCGCCCGGAGAACCCGTGTGTGCGGTATATCCGTCAAAACAATTTCTGGCGCCGAAAGTCCGCGAGTTTCTCAATACACTGGAAACACAATGGCAGGGGAAAGCCATATGGGAATCCCCGTTAATCAATCATAAGGAATAACTGATGACAGATAGTGAATTTCTGGCTCAGGCGATAGCACTGGCCCGCCGGAATGCCGAAAAGGGCGGTCGCCCGTTTGGTGCCGTTGTGGTCAGAAACGGGGAAATTGTCGGTGAAGGGGTTAATCAGATGCTTGAGCTGCATGACCCGACCGCTCATGCGGAATTGCTGGCTCTGCGCCATGCCGGTAACAACCTCCGGCAGACCCGGCTGGAAGATTGTGTGGTGTATGCCAGCGGACAGCCATGCCCGATGTGTCTTGCCGCAATGCGGATGGCAGGTGTGACCCGTGCCGTCTATGCTTATTCCAATGCAGATGCGGAACCTTACGGTTTATCAACAGCATCCATCGCACAGGCTTTACGGGCAGATCCGCATGAACAGCCCGGCTTCTCTTTTACACAGCAAAAACCGGAAGGTGAACCGTCACTGTATGATTTCTGGCAGCAAAAACAGAACTGATTATAGTTGCCACTGATGCTGCCGGGTTTCCGGCAGCCGGTATTCCTGATACCATACCCGCCGGTATCCTCTGCCGGTTTCGTATTTTTACCTTCTGTATTTTCCGCTCTGTTTCACATCCCTCTTATTTATCCTCTGAATATGCTGCTGTTTATCTGCAGTGCACCCTCTGTCTGCCGCCTGTCATTTCGTCTGTTTTATCTTCCCCTGATGAGTGAATTCAATCCGTAACCCGTTTATTTTCATTTCGTTATACAGGATTTTTATGATTTCACCTTATACATTGCCGGTACTGGCATTCACGGTATTTTTTACCGGCGTTACTGAATTTATGGTTTCACCGATGCTCACGCCGCTGGCGGCTGCATTTGATGTCACACCCGCGCAAGCCTCATGGCTGATTGCGGTGTATACCTTATCGTATGCGCTCGCCGCACCGATGCTGGGACGATTATCAGACCGTATCGGCCGTTACCGGATGTTGCGTGCCGCATTATTGTTGTTTGTGGCAGATGGTATCGCACTGGCACTGGCACCGTGTTTCAGTGTGGCTGTGGGCTTGCGTATCCTGGGTGGTCTGGCGTCTGCTGCGTTGATCCCATCTGTTTTTGCATTGATTGCGGAACAATTTCCGCATGACAGACAGGCTTCTGCTATGGGGTTGGTGATGACGGGTATGACAGCCGGTATTATCTCCGGCCCGGTGATTGCCGGATGGCTGACAGTCCGCTGCGGCTGGTATGCACCTTTTCTGCTGACTGCTGCCGGAAGTCTGGTCATGTGGATAGCCTGTTGTTTTGTGTTTCGCGGCGTCAGCCGGGTTTCCTCTCAACCATCAATCCGGCCCGGTAAATACTATTCACCGGCATTATCGGGGCTGATCGCGGCAAAAGGTCTGTGGAACGGTACTGCAGTGGTTATGTTTGTTCTCAGTGGTGAATTGCTGCGTGACCGGTTCGGGCTGAATACAGAAACGATAGGGCTTATCAGTGCAATATTCGGTGGCGGATTACTGACCGGGAATCTTTTGATGCCGCTGTTCCGGCGGTTAAGTGGCACAGATACCCGGCTGCTGCTCATCAGCCTGATAGTGATGAGTGTGATGATTGCCGGATTTATCAGCGGAACAGGCGGGCTTCCCGGGATGATGTTGTGGATGTTATTGCAGGGATGCGCGCTGGGGATTGCCGCTCCCGTCAGTACAGCCATCATTGCTGAGCATGCCGGAACACGTAAAGGAGAGGCACTGGCATTGTCAGAAAGTATGAATAATCTGAGTATTTTTATTTTATTACCGGTGGCAGCGGCACAGCAGGATAGTCAGATATTATTACCTGCAGTTACCGCGCTATTGTTTTGTGCAACGGCACTGACGGGGTACATTCTCAGTCCGATATATTGCAAAAAGTAATAATAACGAGAGAAATTATCTCTTCCGGAACTCATTGATACCGATCACGTTTACCCGAAGCGAAAATCAATATCATTTACGCTGTATATATAAATATATAACGATGACAGTAAAACGATAACGGATGGTTCTATGAAGACTAACTATATTTCGCGGGCACTGCTGCCTGCGCTGATTTCTGTTGCCCTTTTTCCGGCGCAGCAGGCACTGGCAGATACCATAATTGTGACGGACAAGCCTTCTCATATCACCCCGCAAACACAAGCCGGTGCCGGTTTTGTGGCGACAGATATTGATATGGGGCCGCTTGGTACCCGCCAGTGGCTGGATATTCCCTACAGCAGCAATACGGTCAGCGAAGCGATGATCCGTAATCAGCAAAGTAAAAGTGTCAGTGAAATGCTGAAATATCTGCCGTCTTCTCAGATGCAGGCCCGCGGCGGTATGGATGTAGGCCGTCCGCAGAGCCGGGGAATGCAGGGCAGCGTGGTGGAAAACAGCAGACTGAACGGCCTGAATATTGTCTCCACCACCGCGTTTCCGGTGGAAATGCTGGAGCGGCTGGATGCCGTGAACAGCCTGACCGGCGCAATTTACGGCCCGGCCAGCCCTTCCGGTCAGTTTAATTTTATCTCCAAACGACCGACTCAGGATCCGCTGCACCGGGTGACGGTAGGATATCAGAACCGTAATGCTTACAGTGCGCATCTGGATCTTGGCGGTCAGGTGGATGAAGAGAAGACTTTCGGCTATCGCCTGAATTTGCTGGATGAAGAGGGGGAAGGTTATGTCCGAAACAGTAAAATCCGCCGTCAGCTGGCCGCAGTTGCCCTGGACTGGCAGATCCGGCCGGGAACACAGATACAGCTGGACGCCAGTCACTACCATTTTGTGACCAAAGGATTTCCCGGCAGCTTTGGTTACGGCCCGGATATTGATTTACCGAATGCGCCGGACAGCTCCAACCCTGACCTTGCACTGAATACCGCCGGTAATGACCTGACAACAGATTCTGTCAGTACCCGTTTCACCCATTATATGAATGATGACTGGTCACTGAGCGGCGGTATCGGCTATCAGCAGGCGGATCGGGCAATGCGCTCCGTTTCGTCGCAAATTCTGGACAGTAAAGGAACTATCAGCCGCTCGATCACGGATTCTCCGGCTGCCGGTCGTTTCCGCGTGCTGAGTAATAATCTCGCACTGAACGGTCAGTTTGATACCGGCTCCGTAAACCATGATGTTGCTCTCGCCACCACCGGTTATACCTGGTCAATTTACAGTACCAAAGAGCGGGGTAAAACCTTTCAGCTCGGCAATACCAATATGTATGACCCGTCTTCCATGACCGAACCTTCCGATGGCCGCATCAGAACCGGCGGGGAACGCTACAAAGCCAGTGAAAACCAGCAGCAGAGCATTATCATTGGTGACACTGTCACTTTTAACCCGCAATGGTCTGCCATGGTGTATGTCAGTCAGAGCTGGATCACGACCCGTAACTTCGATAAGCAGGGACACAAAACTGACCGTGATCAGCAGACCGGCACCAGCCCGAATATGGCGCTGATGTACAAAATCACCCCGGATGTGATGACTTATATCAGTTATGCCGATTCTCTCCAGCCCGGGGATACCGCGCCGGATGATGATAAAGTCAAAAACCGGGGTGAAACACTCAGCCCGTACCGCAGTACACAATATGAATGGGGTATTAAAGCCAATACCGGCAATATGAACCTGAGTGCCGCAGTTTTCCGTCTGAAACGGCCGTTTGCCTATACCGACAGCGACCAGATCTTCAAAAAACAGGGCGAACAGGTGAATGACGGGCTGGAACTGACCGCCACCGGCAATGTCTGGCAGGGGCTGAATATCTACAGCGGTGTCACGTTCCTGAAAGCAGAACTGACGGATACCGGAAACAGTAAGACTGAGGATAAACGGGTTGTCGGGGTGCCGAAAGTACAGGCAAACCTGCTGATGGAATACAGTCTGCCAACTGTTCCGCAGTGGGTATACAGTGCCAACATTCATTACACCGGCAAACGGGCGGCAAATGATACCAACACCAGTTGGGCGGACAGCTATATCACGCTGGATCTCGGTGCCCGCTATACCACTCAGATAGAAAATGTGCCGGTCACGCTGCGGATCTCTGCGGATAACGTTACCAACGAGCATTACTGGGCGTCTATTTTCCCCGGCAACAGTAACGGTAAAAATGGCGGCGCCAATGCCTTTACCGGTGCTGGCCGTGAATTCCGGGCCACCGTATCATTTGATTTTTAACACGGAGGCAGCGTGATGCGGCACTATTTATCAGCGTTATGCCTGTTATTTGTCAGTACCTGTGTCTTCAGTGCCCCGGCAGAAACCCCGCCGGAGCCGGCACTGCGGATAGCAACACCGTGGCCGGCGCAGAATGCGATTATTATGATGCTGGGTTACGGCAGTAATATCACCGGAACCTCGCGGGTTGCCAAACAGATCCCGCTGTTCCGTCAGATGCTGCCGCAGATTGATAATGTACCGGTCATCGGCACAACCGGCGGAAATGAGCTGAATATTGAACAAATTCTGAGTCTGAGGACAGATATTTTATTTATTCATGACGGGATCCGCGTTCCGCAGCAGGAGGTACTGACACAGGCCGGTGTTCGTGTGCTGGCTTTTAAGGCTAACAGTATGGATGCCCTGCGGGAGCGGGTAAAACTGACCGGCGAGGCGCTTGGCCCGGATGCGGCAGAGAAGGCGGCGCAATATGAGCGCTATTTCCGTGACAATATCCGCCGGGTGCAGGAACGACTGAAAAATGTTCCGGCGTCTGCCCGTCTGCGGGTGTATCACAGTATGGGAAATCCACTGTATACCTCCGGGCGGCCGTCGCTCAATCAGGACTGGATGGATCTGGCCGGCGCGGTCAATGTGGCGGGAAATTGGTTCCCTGCACACAGCAGCGCGAACGGAGAGGTATCATCAGAGCAGATTATCGCGGCTGATCCGCAGGTGATTATTGCGATGAACCGGCGGGATGCGGAATTTATTCAGCAATCGCCGCAATGGCAGTCAATTGATGCCGTGCGTAACGGGCGGATCTATACCAATCCGCGTGGTATGTTCTGGTGGTGCCGCGAAACGTCAGAGGAGGCATTGCAGTTTCTCTGGCTGGCTACAGTGCTGTACCCGGACGCCTTTGCGGATATTGATATGAGAAATGAAACAGCCACGTTTTATCAGACGTTTTATGGGATTACGCTGACACCGCAGCAGATCACGGATATTCTGCAACCGGAGTGATCCGGATATGCCGTCGCCGGTTTCCGGTGACGGCATTGTACCTCTTTTATACTTTCACAAATTCAATATGCTGCAGCAACCCGCCGCCGGAAAGGGAACGGTCCTCATGTAATGTCAGCACAATATCGCCTTCCTCAAGGTTCACCCGGGTCTCCCGGTAAATGACCGGGCCGTAATTTGACCCGGATTTATACGGTGTCAGCACCGTTTTGGTTAAATCTGTCAGATGGGCATCGGTGATGATTTTTCCGGCCTGTTCAATCCGCAACTGAGTTTCATAATCAAAACTGAGGGAGTTGGTCATATAGGCATAATACAGCCGGATATTATACTGCCCGGCACTTCTGACCGGCAGTATGACCGGGTCACCGCCTCTGTCATAGCTGCGGGGTTCGGTGGCGGATAAATAATTATAGCTACCGTTCGCAGAAGAATTCCCGGCGGTCAGAAACAGATTGCCGAGATAAACCGTGTGGTTGTCAGCATTAACCGGATTGGCAGCTATATCGCCGCGTTCAGGGCAGACCCGTGTGGATTTTTGCTGCGCGCCGTAAGTCAGGTGATCCTGAATGTTGGTGTATCCGGATGTCCAGTAAATAACGGAGCGTTTGGCCTGGCTTTCCGGGTCATAAAAATCATCATTTTCGGTGTAATTATTGATTTCTGCGGTCAGTACGTCCTTAAACATAATATCCGCCTGTTCCGTCAGGGCTTTGCTGTACTTTTCCAGCATATCGGAGGCATAGCCCCAGCTCTTGCCGAATACCAGGGTATCGCGTAATGTAAAGAAATAGAGCAGGCAGGACAGGGCACACACACCGCACAGCCGGACAATACCTCTGCTTTTTGCGGTATTGATGCTGAGAATACATAACCGGCGCATATCCGCGACAGCAATTTCATTGCGTACCACAATCAGCTGGCGCGCCTCTTCTGTCGGTGAATTTTGCCAGGAACTGATAGCATCCTGCAGACTTTCGGCATCTTTGCGGACGGCCTGATATTCCGATTCCAGCCATTCAGAGGTATTTTTCATCAGTGTTTCCTGAATAATACCAATAACATCCACTTCCTTTGGCTCTGTCATTTTTTTATAAACCAATTTCAGCACCATGCTGAGAATGGTGGTGGCAATTCCCTGCGGTGAAGTGGCGGGTACGGCGAAAGAGGCGGGCGGGATCATATTCAGTGCCTGTAACGTCAGCATATGCAACTGTGGCTGGGTACTTTCTGCGGCAAGGTGAAAGGCAGAAGTCTGAGTCATAATGTTTCTCCGGCAGATAATAAACAGATAAGGGGAAATCAGTTTATGGCTGCTTATCTGCCGGTAACAGACTCATTTTTATCAGATTTATGAGAAACGCTATTACAGTGATTTTTCCGTAACCTGCGGATGATATTCATTGTCCGGGTAAGCATTCAGTTCTGTTTCTGAATCCCGGGAAGCAGAAAAATGATAGCGGTACGCGGAATATCCGGCATTGCTGACATAAATAGTTACCTGCTGGTTTTACGCTTTTAAAACAGCCTGCCGGATAAATTAAACCGGAACCTGAAGGATTTATAAAATATTATCCGTCAAATCAATAGAGTGACACTATTTTACTGAGAAATTAGGAATTTTCCTTGTTGTGGTAAATGACTGTAGTACCTTGATATTATTCTGATTTTACAATTCAACATAAAATGACACGATAGTATTTCGTGCCCTGGTATGCTAAAACACGGTGTGCTGAAAATCAGAAAAGCAGTTTAATTGATTTTTTTTAAAAGGAAATTTTCAGATGATGTTTATCGACAGGGTTATTCACCTGGTGCTCAGTGGTATTATTATCGTAGGTGTCTATCAGTTTTATTTCTTTACGCAACGTCATATGGTCAGGCCGGTTAAAACATTTAACTCTGCACTGGATGAAAAAATTCCTTTCTGGCCCTGGTGGTCCTGGATCTACAGCTTTCTTTATTATCCGGCGATTCTCTATCTGAACTGGATTATTCAGGATTCACGTCAGTTTATCATCATCGTATTCAGCTATGTTATCCTGTTACTGATGCAGATGTTTTTCTTTGTGGTGTATCCGGTTGCCACGCCGCCGCACTGGCGTGAAATGAATACCGGGAAGAAAGCGTCCGAAAAATTCCTGCTGTTTGTGCAGAAATTCGACGATACATCCAACTGTTTCCCGAGCATGCACGTCTCTGTTGCCACATTAACCGCGCTGCTGGCCTATGCCACTCTCGGACCATGGGTATTCATGTTCCCGCTGTTAATCGCCTTATCCTGCATGTTCACCAAACAGCATTATATTATTGATTTACCAGCAGGTGCCGTACTCGGCTGGCTGGCTTATCAATGTTATGTAGTATTAATATAATACCCTCATGACTTAATTGCCGCATTCAGTGCGGCATTTTTTTTGCCCGGATTCTGGTTATATTCACTGATACTGAAAAAATTCAGACTGAGCCAGGCGAGGATCATATAGATGATAAGTCCGGAAATATCGGTAAGGTAAGTTCGTCGCAAGGGCATTTGTTGAATGGAATCAACAAAAAACCTGCAAAATGCAGGTTTTTGGGTATACCTTACTATTGCTTTTTTCCGGCGGAATATCAATGCGCCATACGCGCAAATCCATCCGCCAAATCACGCTTCAGGTCATCAACATCTTCCAGCCCGATTTGCAGGCGCAGTGTCCGCCCGCCCGGATTCCACTGTGTGACGGTGCGGTATTCCGCGCAATCAAACGGTGTGATCAGGCTTTCAAAACCACCCCAGGAATAACCCATGCCGAAGATGGAGAGGCCGTCCAGTAACCTGCCGACGTCATCCTGTGTAAATTTCGGATCCAGGACCACTGAGAACAGGCCGGAAGAGCCGGTGAAGTCACGTTTCCAGATCTCGTGCCCCGGGCAGTCTTCAAAGGCCGGATGCAGCACGCGGATCACTTCCGGACGCGATTTCAGCCAGTGTGCAATATCCAGCGCCCGTGACTGCGCTTCTTTCAGGCGGATTGACAGGGTACGCAGCCCGCGCAGTGCCAGGAAGCAATCTTCCGCGCCCGGCAGCATTGCCATCAGATCATAGGTTTCCCGCAGTTTCGGCCACCATTCCGCGTTGGCGGAGACAATTCCCATCAGCAGATCGGAATGACCGCCCAGATATTTGGTACCGGCCTCAAGGGAGAGGTCGCAGCCCATATCGTGCGCCCTGAAAAACAGCGGGGTTGCCCAGGTATTATCAATAATCGTCGCGATATTGTATTTTTTCGCCACCGCCGTAATGGCCGGCACATCCTGAACCTCAAAGCTCTGCGATCCCGGGGACTCCAGGAAGATCGTGCTGGTGTTGCTTTTTATCAGAGACTCAATGTCGCTGCCGATCATCGGATCGTAATAGGTAATGGTGATCCCCATTTTTTCCAGCAGACCACGGCAGAAATTGCGGGTCGGACGATAAACACTGTCCGGCATCAGCAGGTTATCGCCGCTTTTCAGTGTGGTCAGCAGCGCCAGCACAATGGCGCCCAGCCCGGATGGTGACAGCACGGTTCCTTCGGCGCCCGCAAGGGCGCTCCAGGATTGCTCGAGGTTCTTAATGGTCGGCGTGCCCGCAGTGCCGTAGTTAAACTCAGCCCGGTTATTGAGCAGGGCATCCATCGTCGGGAAAACCACGGTAGATCCCCGGTAAACCGGAGCATTAACAAAACCGGACTGAGACGCCGGGTCGCGTCCCAGCTGCGTTATCTGTGTATCAATATGAAAATCTGAAACGGTTTTTTTAGTCATAACATCCTCACGCGTAATACGTCATTATTCATTTACAGCGTTATTCGAAAAACTTAAAGAACGGAGAGAGACACAACAGCACGCCGAAGAAGATAATAAACCAGACTGTTGCACCTTTGAATTTATGTAAGACCGGCACGCGGTAAACCAGATAGCACGGGATCAGGCAGGAAACCACGCCGAATAACGGCCCGCCGAGCTGCATAAAGAACAGAATTGAGAAGCGGGTGGAGACCCAGAACCACAGGGACAGGATCACCCCGATACATACACCGTAATGCAGTACGGTCTGATTAATGCGCTCCTGCGGCATAAAGCGGGTCAGGATATTCACCACAATACCTTTAATCGCTTCCTGGAAACCCAGATAAATACCGAGAAACGCGGTCAGAATCGCGAAAATATTCAGCATTGCGGTCATGACTTTAACAACGGAGCCCGGAATTACCTGTGCGGCAATTGCCAGTGCCGAGATATTCTGCTCAAACGCTGAGACGGCCTGGTCGTGGCTTATCGAGAACGTAAACGAGAAGGCAAAGAACAGAACAGCAACGGCCAGAATAATATACGCCACCCGGTTTGCCCGTACCGCGCGGTAAGTTGCGACACGCTTGTCTTTTTCCAGTCTGCGGTAGGCAATGTTCATCGGGCTTAAAATCTGCACGAACAGAATGGAGAACAGGGTAAACGGCAGTGTCAGAAACACATCCCGCAGGAACGGCAGGAAGTCCGGGAACGCGCTGATATTGGCAAAGTTCCAGTAAGGCACCATTACAATCCCGAGTAATACGATAATCCCGAATTTCACTATTACCATCGGGCCGGAGACTTTAAATAACAGGCGCTCCCCCTGTGCGGCGATAGCCACCAGAACTGTCAGGATAATCAGCCCGTACCACACCGAATCGGATAACAGTCCTTCCGTTAAACCGAATGTTTTGATGTAGGAGGCACTGTCAAAGGTCACGGCGAGTGAATAGGAAAACATGCCGTGCAGCAGCATCAGGAAATAGGCGATACCAAGGGCAACCCCCCAGTTTTTCCCCAGATACTGCGTGATAACGCTGGCATAGTCTTCACATTCTTCCGATTCTGATAATGTCCTCAGATATAAATTCTGCAGCCAGTAAATCGCCGGATATGACAATAATGTGGCGGCAATAAATACCCAGATGCCTTTAATACCAATCTGAACCGGCATAAAAACAATCCCGGAACCGATCGCCATCCCGATACATAATACAACCCACCCGGCATCATATTTGGTAAAGGGTATCTTTTTTAAATCACTATTTGCATTTGCACCTGTCTGAATGCTGTCTTGCATAGTCAATTCCTCAACGTTATAGATTTAATTATTTAAAAAGTCAGGAACAACGTGAATATATTTATGTTGTATGGATACAGTGTTATAAAGCCATTGTTATAGTAAGGGGTAACACGCAGGCTGAACAGGGTACGACTATGCTAATAAATAAAAACACTTTTGCGTTTAAAGCAAAAATTGACAGCTACGCGATTTTTCGCCATCTGGAGCTGTTTATCAAAATTGTGGAGTGCAACAGTTTCAGCGGTGCGGCACGAAAACTCAATGTAACACCGTCGTCTGTCAGCCGTGGCTTACAGCAGCTGGAAGAGCAGCTCGGTGTGGTTCTGCTGAAACGAACCACCCGCAATTTTATCCTGACTGAAGCCGGACGTTATTTATTGCAGAGGGCGCAACAGTTACTGACAGATCTCGATGACTCATTAGTGAATACGGCGAGTTTTTATCAGCATGCACAGGGACAGCTAAAAATAACCTGTTCAATTGCCTTCGGCGTCTGCCATTTAATGCGGCTTTACAGCGAATACCGGGAAATAAATCCGCAGGTCAGCTTATCCGTTGATCTGAACGATGCATTAATTAATTTAAATGAAACTGACTTTGATATTGCATTGCGTATTACCAGTCATCCGCCGGAAAATTTTGCATTACGGAAACTATGCAATATAAATTGGATCTATTGCGGCAGCCGTCATTATTTTGAACAAAACGGGATCCCGCAGTCACCGGCGGATATTGCCCGGCACAATTGTTTAATTAATCCGAATATCCCGGACACCTGGCGGATGAATGATAAAGACGGTGTAGCCTATCCGCTGGCGATCAACAATATGATTGAGGTCAACAGCAGCCTGGGATTACTGGAGGCGGCGCGCTGTCATCAGGGGATTGTCTGCCTGCCGACCTATATGCTGGGAAACTATATTGATAACGGTGAATTATTGCCGGTATTACTGGATTACAATCCGAAAACCACGCCGTTCGCGCTCTATGCACTTTACAGCCCGGCGCACACCCATGCCCCGAAAATCCGCACCTTTATTGATTTCCTGGCGGATAAGCTGCCGCTTGACCCGCCGTGGGACAGCTGGATGCATCAGGACAGAGCAGGGAGTTCCCCGGCATAAACATAATAGGTTTCAGTCACGTCATGGCCGCCCCAGTCATAGGCTTGCGCGGCGATACGCTGTAATCCTTTGTGTTCATAAAAACCGAAATCGGAATCACTGTCTGTCCAGAGGAAATAACGGGCGGATTGTTTTTCCCGCAGATAATCCATCGCCAGCTGCCAGAGCCGGTTACCGATACCGTGTCCGCGGAAGCGGGCATCTATCATAAACAAATTCAGAGAGGCATCGAAATTCCCGTCACAGGAAGCCAGCAGATTTCCGTTGATAATCAGCGTATTCAGATACATATCAAACAGGGTTTCTTCCTGCGGGTCACGGGCGATAATATTTTTCAGGGCAGAATACTGACGGGTTTTGGCGTGGACTTTCTCCCGCAAATCGGCAGATGCCGTGACCGCCATAATACCGGCGATGGTATCGCCATCCCGCACCACAAAAATTCGTGATGAGGTCAGAATGACATCATCCAGCAAAAATTCCGCCATCGGCAGAACTTTCTCTTTCGGGATCCAACTACGGTAATCCCAGGTGGTGATAATTAATTCATTAATTTGTGCGATATCTGCATCAGATATTGTGTGTAATTCGCTGTAACTCAGTGCCTGAGTGTCACTCATGCAACCCGCCTTGTTTGTGGATTATCTGCGGCAGATTATATCGTCAGCATTAATATGCCTGCAAATAATGCTGGCAGTTTTGCCATTGCCGGAGGCGGATAAAGCGATTAGAGTGTTCTGCAAACCCGCAATTTTGCTGACATCCGGTGAACTATGACTTCCGAACAGAGCACTGTCCGTATTATTGATACCATCACGCTTTCCGATAACTGGTATATCCTCAAAAAATATGTCGTTGATTATCTGCGCCGCGACGGCACCCGCCAGCGTCTGGAGCGGGAGGTCTATGACCGCGGTAACGGTGCGGTTATTCTGCTGTATAACCGCCAGAAAAACAGCGTCATTCTGATCCGTCAGTTCCGTTTGCCGGTGTATGTCAACGGCCATGACGGCTTTCTGATTGAAGCGGCCGCCGGTCTGCTGGAAGAGCAGGATCCGGTATCCCGCATCAAAGCGGAAGCAGAGGAAGAGACTGGTTTTCGCATTACCGATGTTGAAAAAGTCTTTGAAGCCTTTATGAGCCCGGGAGCTGTCACCGAGAAACTTTATTTTTTTATTGCCGAATACGAAGACAATAACCGGCAGACGGCCGGTGGCGGCCTGCCGGAAGAGGGCGAAGATGTGGAAGTGCTGGAAATGCCGTTCCCGCAGGCTCTCGCAGCGATCAAAAGCGGTGAAATAAATGATGGCAAAACGATTATGTTGTTACAGCATCTGGCGTTGTCGGGGAGAATGGCATGACGGACGAAGAAAAAGAACAGAAAGAAGCACAGTTAATCCGTGATTTTCTGACAAATGCAACGCCGGAACAGCGGCACTTGTTTATCGCCCGGTCTAATTATGACAGTAATTATGATGCACTGAACGAACTGGCGGCGGATCCGCAACTGGATCGGGCATCCGCACTGCTGATGTACTGGTCTTTGGGTGCTGCCTGGTATGTGCAGTATGGCCATGATGATGATGTACCGGACTATTCACGGCAAACACTGGCATTGATCCGGTTAATTGAAACCCGCTATTCTGCGGGGTTTTATGCCGATCATGGTATCTGGTTTGACCCGATGCAGTCAGAAGGCGGACGGCCGGATGACTACCCGGACCTGCCGGTCAGGCGGCCTGTGCCTGACACCATGCTGATCGCCGCACCCGGTGATGTGTATGTTGATTTGGATGATGAGGCTTATGATGACGGTTTACCATTACCGCTGGCAGAGCAGTTGTATGCACTCTATGAATAGCATTTGCTGATGAAAATCAACCTGAATCATGTCCCGGTTACTATCCGCAGCCAGGTTGCATAATATGCCGTTACTTAATGGTGATGCGGCAGTGATATTTGACGCCGTTCCGCAGACCGATCTGAAACGGGCATTTTCCGCGACACTTGCACAATGGAACACACCGGAGGATTGGGAAAATGATGAGTGCAATATCATTCTGGCTTTGTCGCGCATTGCTTATACTCTGACAACCTGGCACATTGCATCCAAAGTAGACGCTGCGGCGTGGCTGGCTGAATCAATTTCCGATCCGCAACTGCAGCAACTGTTGCAGGCAGCAAAGCATAGCTATCTGACCGGTGAATCATTTCCGGTTTCTGATAAACAGGCAATCAGCTGTTGCATTCTTTCTCTGCGGGCTTTATGTGACGAAAAATTATCATGAAAACAACAAAATACCTCCCGCTGATTTTGTCTCTGCTATTGCCGTTATCAGCGGTTGCTGCACAATTATCACCGGAAAATGTGGTATTGGATTTCTACCGTCTCAATTTGCAGGATCCGCCTTCTGATGGTTATGCAAAAAGCCAGGATTTGTATGTCAGTCCGGCGTTGCAGGAAAGCATCAGTGAATCCCTCAGTTGTAATTTCGATGGTCCGGGCACTGATCAGGCGTTCTGCGACCAGCCGCGTCCCTGCAAAGAAACCGAATATAGTTATATCTGTCTGTGGGGAGAGCATTGGGTGGAAAATGATGTCAATTATTACACCAAGTCACAGGATTACCCGGATTCGTGGATGACAGAGCGCGCGGCACATACTGAATCACAAACCCCGGATACTGCCACAGTGCGCATCACACTGGGTAAAGCACCGGAGCCGCTGCGGTCATTCCGGGTAAAACTGATTCAGCAAAACGGACAGTGGAAAATTGATAGTATTGTGATGCTTGAGTGAGGCTGTGGGGTTATACCCGGCAGGCTTATATTCATTCAGGTTCAGACAGCATTACAACAGGGAAAATGCCGGGGAAAAATTGCGTCATACTTAACACCCGTTCTTCCTTCTGGTATTAATGAGCGCAGATCTTTTCCCTTCTTTCAAACCGGGTGTAAACTGGCAGAAATGCAGATTGCATGAGGTCAGTCCGTCTGCGGGCATCCGGCATATTATTCCGGTTATGGTACTATAAAAACAGGAGCCGCACGCGGGGTACAGACGGGTACTGCCGTGAAGTGGTCACAGGATATTATGGCTTTACGGGAAAAAGACAATGCCATCGCCATTACCGGCCTGGTCATTTTAACACTGATCTGGAGTTACAGCTGGATCGCTATGAAGCAGGTCACGCACTATATTGGTGCGTTTGACTTTACGGCGATGCGCTGTGTATTCAGCGCCATTATGTTATTACTGGTGCTGTATATCCGCGAACGCGCGATGGGGCGGAAAATCCGCTTTACGCCATTCCGCTACACGCTGGGGATAGCCGTCCTTCAGACCTGCGGTATGGTCGGGCTGGCACAATGGGCGCTGGTCAGCGGCGGTGCGGGGAAGGTGGCGATCCTCAGTTATACCATGCCGTTCTGGGTGGTGATTATGGCAGCAGTATTGCTCGGTGAGCGGATGCGCCGCCTCCAGTATGCGGCTATTTCAGTTGCCGGTGCAGGGCTATTGTGTGTGATCCAGCCCTGGACGCTCGATTTCGCCTCTATGAAAAGTGCCTTTCTGGCCGTGGCATCCGGTATCAGCTGGGGGGCGAGCGCGATTGTGGCGAAAAAACTCTACAGCCGCTATCCGCAGGTGGATTTACTCTCTCTCACCACCTGGCAGATGGTGTATGCCGCAATTATTATGACCGTGGTGGCGCTGCTGGTACCGCAGCGCACGATTGACTGGCAGCCCTATGTCTTCTGGGCACTGAGTTACAGCGCTATTCTGGCGACCGCCGTTGCCTGGAGTTTATGGCTGTTTGTGCTGAGAAAATTACCGGCGGGGATTGCCAGTCTGAGCACACTGGCGGTGCCGGTCTGCGGTGTGCTGTTCTCATGGTGGCTGCTGGGTGAGGAGCCGGGCAGCACAGAAACGGCAGGGATCGTGATGATTGTGCTGGCACTGGCGGTGATAAGTATTAAACGGCCGAAAAAAACTGCCTGACATCCGCGGCAGACTCTGCTAAAACAGAATCACTGAAATGATGATTATTTCAATAAGGTTAATACCATGAATTTATACAGCGCATCCGGCATGATTATTATCTCCGCACCATAGCGGGGGATGTGCTGTATTCAGAACCCGCCGCCTGAGCGGGTTTTTTATTGCTCTCTCAGCGGCATAACAGACAGGGAGCAATCATGTCAGAAACACAATCTTCCGCCACACTGCATTTCCTCTGCGGCAAAATCGCCTCAGGGAAATCGACACTGGCACAACAATTAGTCCGCGGACAACAGGCTGTTCTGCTGTCTGAAGATACCTGGCTGGCGGCACTGTATCCGGGACAAATCACACAGCTGGCTGATTATATTGAAAAAAGCCGTCTGCTGAAATCCACCCTGGAGCTGCATCTGGTGACGTTATTACAAAAAGGAATAACACTGGTACTGGATTTTCCGGCGAATACCCCGGAACAACGCCAGTGGCTGAAAGGACTGGCAGAGCAGGCCGGATGCAGCTATTGCTGTCATGTGCTGAATGTGAGTGATGAAGAGTGTAAACGGCGCCTGGCCGCAAGGAATCTGAGCGGGGAAAACCCGTTCACCACCTCAGCGGAGCAGTTTGACCTGATCACCGCGCACTTCAGTTATCCGTCAGAAGAGGAAGAACTGGTCATCAGCGGCCGGTGAACCGCTTAAGCTGGTCGGCCAGCAGGGTTTTGACCAGCCAGATGGCTTCTTCACAGACTTTTGCTTTCAGCGCCGGGTCAGCAAACATCATCAGGCACAGTGACTCGGTTGCACCGAAAATCATCACAGAAGTCCATTCCGGGATCCGGAAATTATCCGGCAACCAGCGCTGCAGTGCACGTTGCAGGATCTGGCAGAAAAAATCCTGCACTTCGCGGCTGATCCCCGCATATTCAGGATAGGCTTTCAGTGCCGCCACGGTGGCATTGAAGGCTTCCCCGTCATCCGCCATCACATCAAAATAGGTCGTGATAAAGACAGAAACGGCCTGATCGAGGTCCGCTATCGGCTGTTCCATCCCGGTATTCATCCGTTCAGTCAGAACATCATCACTGTATTTAAACAGCGCGTGCAGCAAAGACTTGCGGTTGCCGAAATGTTTGTAGGTTACCGGCTTGGTCACGCCCGCCTTTTCCGCAAGGGTAATGAGGGTCAGGGCATCGGTGCCTTCCGCCAGGATAATGCTGTTGGCGACATTGAGCAGCTGTATCTGGCGCTCGTCGCGCTGTAAACGTCCGGACAAATCTGCCTCCTCATTGATATTAAAGTCGTTCTGTCTGCCGGAAAGTGTATCACAGAGTTCCCGGTCGCGGTCAGCTGGCAGAAAAGATCGAAAAAAGATCGGAAAGGTGTTTACAAGTTACCAAAGGTAACTTATAAACGTTTCACCTGCAACCAGAAATCAGTGAGGATGTACCATGCCGTGGATTTTATTAATTACTGCCGGATTATTTGAAGTCGTCTGGGCATTTACCATGAAACAATCAGAGGGTTTCACCAAACTGGGGCCGTCAGTGATCACCATTATTGCCATGCTGATAAGCTTCGGGCTGCTGGCAATGGCCATGCGGGCACTGCCGCTGGGGACGGCTTACACCATCTGGACCGGGATTGGCGCTATCGGTGCCTTTATCGTCGGGATTGTGGTGCTGGGTGAACCCGCAAACATGATGCGGATTATCGCAGGGGTATTAATTATCTCCGGGCTGGTGATGATGAAATTAGCCAGCCCGGCATAAAAAATTCAGTACTGTGTTGCTTGCCGGCAGATATTGCCGGCTTTTTTGTTACAGCAGGGGCAGTTCCCGCGCCGGGATCACATCTTTCATCACCAGGGTGGAGGTCAGGCGCTGAACCCCCGGCATGGCGGCCAGGCGGCTGTCGTATAATTTCTGAAAGGCATCGATATCTTTGACCACAACGGTCAGCATATAGTCCGGATCGCCAAACAGCCGTTTAGCTTCGATAATTTGCGGAATATCCGCCACCGCTGTCTCAAATTTGCTCATACTTTCCTGGTTGCCGTCTTTCATAGTGACAAACACCAGTGCGGAGAAATTCAGCCCCAGCACGCGCGGATCAAGCTGTGCGCGGTAGTCACAGATAGCCCCGGATTGCTCCAGTGCTTTCAGCCGCCGGTGGCAGGGGGATAAACTCAGACCCACGCGATCTGCCAGCTCAGTGACAGTTAATCGTCCGTCGAGTTGTAATTCAGAAAGAATCTTCCTGTCAAAGCTGTCCATTGATGATTTTCTCCCTCAAATAAGGTAAATCAGGGTCTGATTAGCAAGCACATTCTACCCGAATACAGATATTCTTCCTATCAGTTTCCGGTACAGGACAGAGGTATGCGGGAACTGGTTTCTGAAAAATGTCAGATATGCCGGCAACCGCCCCCGCCGGGTCTGACGAAAACAAAAAGCCCCGTTTCATGGCTCTGAAACGGGGCTTTTCTTATTGGCAGAACGGAAATCAGTTGTTTTCTGATTCAATACCGCGGCTGCGCAGGTACTCATCGTAACTGCCGGTAAAGTCAGTGACTTTCTCCGGTGTAATTTCGATGATGCGGGTCGCCAGGGAACTGACGAACTCACGGTCATGGGAAACAAACACTAATGTTCCCTGATATAACTCCAGCGCCATATTCAGGGATTCAATGGATTCCATGTCGAGGTGGTTGGTCGGTTCATCCATAATCAGAATGTTTGGTTTGGTCATCATTAACTTACCAAATAACATCCGGCCTTTTTCACCCCCGGATAACACCTGTACGGATTTTTTAATGTCATCCTGGGAGAACAGCAGGCGGCCCAATACACTACGGACGGACTGCTCATCATCACCCGGCTGCATCCACAGGCTCATCCAGTCAAAAACCGTCATATCAACTTCAAAATCGGTGGCGTGATCCTGCGCGTAGTAACCGATATTGGCGTTTTCAGACCACTTATAACGACCGGTATCCGGTGTCAGCTCACCGACCAGGGTTTTCAGGAAGGTGGATTTACCCACACCGTTCATACCCAGAACCGCGACTTTTTCACCCACTTCCATCATCATATTGACGTTTTTGAACAGCGGGGCGTTACCGTCATAGCCTTTGGACAGGTTTTCCACTTCCAGCGCATTACGGAATAATTTTTTATCCTGCTCAAAACGGATAAACGGGTTCTGACGGCTGGACGCTTTAATCTCGGTCAGCTGAATTTTTTCAATCTGTTTGGCGCGGGAAGTCGCCTGACGGGACTTGGAGGCATTTGCGCTGAAACGGCTGACAAATGACTGCAATTCACTGATTTGTGCTTTCTTCTTCGCGTTATCCGCTAACAGACGTTCGCGCGCCTGAGTGGCGGCAAACATATATTCATCGTAGTTGCCCGGATGCACATTCAGGCTGCCGTAGTCCAGATCGGCCATGTGCGTGCACACCATATTCAGGAAGTGGCGGTCATGGGAAATGATGATCATGGTGCTGTTGCGCGCATTCAGCGTCTGCTCCAGCCAGCGGATGGTGTCGATATCCAGGTTGTTGGTCGGTTCGTCGAGCAGCAGAATATCCGGGTCCGCAAACAACGCCTGTGCCAGCAGCACACGCAGTTTCCAGCCGGGTGCGATTTCACTCATCGGGCCGTTATGCTGTTCCAGCGGGATCCCCACACCCAGCAGTAATTCACCGGCGCGGGATTCCACGGTGTAGCCGTCCATTTCAGCAAACTGCACTTCGAGATCCGCCACGCGCATACCGTCTTCTTCGCTCATGTCCGGCAGGCTGTAGATGCGGTCACGCTCCTGTTTGACTTCCCACAGTTCGGTGTGACCCATAATGACTGTGTCGAGCACAGAAAATTCTTCATAGGCGAACTGATCCTGTTTCAGTTTACCCAGACGTTCGTTCGGGTCGAGAAACACGTTGCCGCTGCTTGGCGCCAGATCACCGCCGAGAATTTTCATAAACGTGGATTTACCGCTGCCGTTTGCGCCGATCAGGCCATAGCGGTTACCGCCGCCGAATTTGACAGAGATATTTTCAAACAGCGGCTTGGCGCCGAACTGCATCGTAATATTGTTGCTGATTAACAAGACGAATACTCATAAGTTAAAGGAGAAAATAAACGGCGGGCATTATGCCACAGATGGGCGGCGAGGCACAGATGTATAAAAAAAGGGCGGTAACCCGGCAGGCCACCGCAGTACATATTATTGTGAGTTCGGATCCATGGCATAGATTTCACCGGATTCATCTTCCGGTAGTCCGTAATTCAGAACATCATAGATCCCCAAATCGGTTTTACAGACCTTTTTATTGATGACTTTATCGCCTTTATAGACCGCCAGGCCGGTAAATTCCCAGCCGCGGCCCATTCCGCTGTATACCACATAGTTAAACGGGCCGTTTTCAAAGCGGATATACGCCGAACCACCGCCGCTAAACATGGTTTGTCCGACATAAACACCATTTTTCGCATTGCCTTTTACCGGCAGGGTAATTTCCGGCTTTGCCAGCGTCCCGTAGCGGTATGCCGGCGTTTTACCTTTTTCCACCACCACACTGACATATTTATTATTTTCCAGCTGACAGGTAAACTCCTGAGCCAACGCGGGGGCTGATAACAGCCCGGTTACGATCATCCCGGTAAGATACTTTTCATTTTTCTGCCTTTACAGGTTATTGTCCGGAGTTCGGTGTGTTATTAATTGTTGTGACCGGCTATTTATTAGCACAAAAATGAATTTATTTCCGGTTTTCCGGAGCAGGATAAGTATATATGCCATGGACTTTTGCACATCCGGCGATTGTTTTTCCCCTGAAACAATCCCGTTACGGGCGGTGGCTGAATCTGCCCGCGCTCATTACGGGCAGTGTATCGCCGGATTTGCTGTACTCTTCCGGGATGTACCGCGCAGCGGATGAGGCGCACCATTTTACCAGCTGGTTTTATACCGGACTGCCGGTGTGTCTGGCAGTTCTGGCGGCACTGTGTACGGCGCCGCTGGCGTACCGTCTGGCGCAGACAGCAACCGGTGTTCATATAAATCGTTTTGTCTTTTATGAATTGTCGTTTTCTGTCTCATTTTTTGCCGGTTTTGTTGCTCTGGCGGCACTTTTTCAGGTTATCAGAAAGCGTTAATGCGTTATGATCGCGGATTAAATTTTGCAGTACAGAGGAAAGTAAACAGTGGCGATTTGGGTGGATGCGGACGCCTGTCCGAAAGTTATCAAAGAGATCCTTTACCGGGCAGCGGATCGGGAAAAAACAGAAGTCACCTTTGTGGCCAATCAGCGGCTGGTGGTACCGCCGTCACCGTTTTTAAAAACATTGCAGGTCTCTGCCGGATTTGATGTGGCCGATAATGAAATTGTCCGCCGTGTGCAGAAAGATGATCTTGTCGTCACCGCTGATATTCCGCTGGCCGCTGAAGTGCTGGAGAAGGGTGCTGTAGCACTGAACCCGCGCGGCGAACGTTATACTCCGGCGACTATCCGTGAGCGCCTGACCATGCGTGATTTTATGGACACTATGCGGGCTTCCGGTATCCAGACCGGGGGGCCGGCGGCGCTGAACCAGCGTGATCGCCAGTTGTTTGCCAATGAACTGGATAAATGGTTTCTGCAGCTCAGAAAACGTACGCCATCCGCCTGATCTTTCCCTTATTGTTAATATCTTTATAAAACGCCGGGTGCTGCTGTGGTATCCGGCGTTTTATTTTTATTCCTGATGTAACAACTTCTTAAAAAAGCTCACTATTTAGCCTTATCCACTATAATAACAAGGGTTTATGATATTTACCGCTGGTTTTACCGCAGACGATCCGGCCTGAATCCTGTTCATCACCTCGTCAAATCCGATACTTTATATCGGCAATTCCTGATAAAGATTACCTTAAGTCTCGTTATTATTAACATCACACTATATTCATTAACATTATAATGATAGTTGTTATAATTAGTGTGCTACTTAATTAAAAAAATGCCACACAAATATTACAGATAATGATGAGGCTTTAGATGAAAATCTCACGCAGAAAGTTAATTTTAGGGGTTGGTGCTGCCGGCGTACTGGCAGGTGGTGCTTCAGTATTAGTTCCTATGGTTCGCCGCGACGGCAAATTTGTGGAATCGACTTCACGCGCAAAACATGTTGACGGCACCGAAGGTGCATTACCGAAAGAGTCCGATGCAGTCATTATCGGCGGCGGCATGATGGGGATCATGACAGCGATTAACCTGGCGGAAAGAGGCATGAGCGTCACCGTCCTGGAAAAAGGTGAAATCGCCGGTGAGCAGGCCGGACGTGCTTACAGCCAGATCATCAGCTACAAAACATCAAAAGAAATATTCCCGCTGCACCATTACGGCAAAATGTTATGGCGCGGTATGAATGAAAAAATCGGGGCGGATACCAGCTATCGTACCCAGGGCCGTGTTGAGGTACCGTCAAGCGCAGAAGATCTCGCAAAATCACAGGCCTGGGTTGAGAATGCCAAAGAGTGGGCCGCTGATTTTGAAGCACCGCTCAACACCCGTTTCATTCAGGGCGACGAACTGAAAAAACGCCTGGTTGATGCCAAAACAGACTGGCCGATCGCCGGTTTTGAAGAAGATTCAGGCAGTGTTGACCCGGAAACCGGTGTACCGGTTCTGGCGCAGTATGCCAAATCCCTGGGTGTTAAAATCTACACTAACTGCGCGGTCCGTGGTATCGAAACTGCCGGTGGTAAAGTCTCTGATGTGGTCACAGAGAAGGGTGCAATCAAAACCTCTCATGTGGTCCTGACCGGCGGTATCTGGTCACGCCTGTTTATGGGTAATCTGGGCATTGATATCCCGACACTGAACGTCTATCTGTCACAACAGCGTGTTTCCGGCGTTCCGGGCGCACCACGCGGTAACGTGCATCTGCCGAGCGGCATTCACTTCCGCGAGCAGGCAGACGGCACATATGCCGTGGCACCGCGTATCTTCACCAGCTCTGTGGTGAAAGACAGCTTCCTGCTGGGGCCGAAATTCCTGCATCTGCTGGGCGGCGGTGAGCTGCCGCTGGAATTCTCCATCGGTGAAGATTTGTTCAACTCCTTCAAAATGGCAACATCCTGGAACCTCGATGAAGTCACACCGTTCGAGACTTACCGCATCGCAACCGCCACACAGAATACCGAACACCTGGATGCGGTATTTGCCCGCATGAAAGCGGAATTCCCTGTATTTGAACAATCGAAAGTCGTTGAACGCTGGGGCGCGGTTGTTGCACCAACCTACGACGAACTGCCGATTATTTCTGAAGTGAAAGAGTATCCGGGTCTGGTGATCAACACCGCGACTGTCTGGGGTATGACAGAAGGTCCGGCATCCGGTGAAATCACTGCGGATATCGTGACCGGTAAAAAACCGGTTATTGACCCGGCTCCGTTTAGTCTTTCACGTTTTAGTTAATTTTCTGATTACTTACGTTGATACTATTAAGAGGCTTAATATGCGTTACAAAAGTTTACTGTTAGCTCTTCCGCTGGTCTGGGGCGCGGCTCACGCGTCAGAAGGTGTTGTTCATCATAAACTGAACGGTATGCCTATCTCTGAATCTGTGGAAATCAGCAGCAGCAAAAATATTATTTTCCTCAGCGGTAAAGTACCGACCAAAATTTCCAAAGACGCACCGGAAGGTGTTCTGGCGTCATACGGCAATACTGAAGCACAGACCATCAATATCATGGAACAGATCAAGGCGCACCTGGCTGGCTTAGGTCTGGAAATGAAGGATGTGGTGAAAATGCAGGTATTCCTGGTCGGCGGCGAAGAGACTGACGGTAATATGGATTTCGCGGGCTTTATGGCCGGTTACTCCAAATATTACAACGACAAAGATTCCGGTAACATATTACCGGCGCGTACCACTGTTCAGGTTTCTAAATTAGCAAACCCGGCATGGCGTGTAGAGATCGAAGTGACAGCTGTTCGTCCGTAATGGTATCAGCGCGTTAACAGCGGGTTTGCCTCCGGAAGGGGCAAACCCGTTTTTTATTACCTGATATCAGAACATTATCCGGCCTGATGCATTCCGGATACCCCGTGGTTAAATTATAGAACTGTCCTGTACCTTATTCTGATGTAAAAAAGAAGCCCGGACATATTGCCGGAATACTTCGGAGAAATAAGAATGACCACAGCAAATTCTGAAAAACCGCGTAACGGATATTTGACGGATTATCAGTACAATGGGGTATGGCGTAAAGGGATAAAATTTCCGGAAGGGAAACTGAGCTATTATGACCAGTATGATATTGTTATTGAAGGTATTACCTGGCAGTCACCTGAACAGATTGACAGCGAAAATATAATTCTGGTTCCGGCAGAAGAGGATATCGTATGGAACAGCCGGATCGGGATATATGGTTCGCGGGGTTCTGAAGCCAGTGAGACCGTTTATCTGGAAGGAACCGAAATTAAACCATTCGGCGGCAAAATAGACAATTCCGGAACACAAACCCGGGTTGTGTTCGAAGAAGGCAGTGTTACCCGTTATAATAATTATCAGGCTGTCATCGGCGGCAAAAAATATACGGATTTACCTGTTGATTCCGCCAATAATGCGATCGGCCTGACGGTTAAAATGGGTGAATATGACGGTGTGGTTTTATCCGGGCTGAATGACCGCAGTCAGCCGGTCACAATTTTTGAAAAAGACGGCGAAAATAAACCATTACAAGGTTTTGTTATTTTTCACGGCAGCACATCTACCTGTATCATGTTTCGTAAAGGTGACCTCACTGCCTTTGCTGCCGGGTATAAATTGTACTATGAGGATACCTTTACCACCGCATCAATTAACCTTGAGCCGATTCATATCCGTTTTGAATCCGTAGGTAAAAATATCCGCACAGAAGTACGTTTGGTTGCCCTTGACAGTAATGGTGCAGAGGGGGAAACCTTATTCCGGGGTCGTTATAATCAGGGATAAACTTTATATTCCTGGTTTTACTGTGTTAAAGCTGCGAACAACCAGTAAATTACTTATTGTTCGCAGCGGGACTTTACCACTCCTTCACATCCCGGTCGGCTTTGGTGACGGAGGTCAGTTTTGCCAGACGTGGTAATAATGCTTTTTTCAGATCATCGATAAAGGTGTAAATCACTGGTACAAACAACAGACTGAGAATAGTGGAGCTTATCAGCCCGCCGATAACCGCAATCGCCATCGGCGCGCGGAACCCCGCATCTGCGCCGGACGTCAGTACCAGCGGGATCATGCCGGCAATCATGGCAAATGTGGTCATAATTATCGGGCGGATCCGCTCGCGTCCCGCGTCTTTTACCGCCTGTTCACGGCTGAGCCCGGCGCGCTCTTTTTCCAGGATAAATTCCACCAGCAGAATGGAGTTTTTTGTCACAATGCCCATCAGCATCAGAATGCCGATAATCACCGGCAGATCGATCATTGCCCCATACAGTACGAGAGCGATAATCGCGCCGCCGACAGAAAACGGCAGGGCGGCGAGAATGGTGACCGGCTGGAGAAAATCTTTAAACAGTACAATCAGAATCGCCAGCACCAGCAGGATACTGAACATCATAGTGCTGCTGAAACGCATAAACATATCATTCATATATTCCATATCGCCGTATTCCAGTTGTGACACTGTCACTGGCAGGTTCTGATACTCCGGCAGCGCCATCACTGCATTCAGTGCTTCACCGAGTGATAAACCGGTCAGATTAGCTTCCACCGACATTTTCCGGGCACGGTTTATCCGGTCGATTTGTGCCGGCCCATCACTGAAATCAATGGCTGCCACCGCTTTCAGCGGTACATTTCCCTGAGCCGTGCTTCGTACGGATAAATCATTCAGCACACGGATATCATTCCGCTGGTATTCAGGCAGTACCACCTGTAATGCCAGTTGTCTGTCCGGAAGATTGAATTTGGCACTGCGGGAGCCTGATTCCCCCATGGTAGCGACCCGCAGCGTGTCAGCGATTTCACTGACACTCACGCCGGTCCGCCCGGGGCCGTCAGGACGCGGTGTGACAATCAGCTCTTTGCGCAGCAGCGGTTTTATCACCTGCACATTACTGAATCCCGGCAGGCGGGCAATACCGTTACGCAGATTTTGCATGGCACTTTCCAGTTCAGCCGGGTCTGTGCCGGTGAAAACCAGCGAAAACTCTTTGCCGCCGTTACTGTTGCTGAAGTTATAACGGGCATCCGGCAGTTCACTGAACAGCGGGGCGATTGCGTGCTCAAATTCCTTCTGTGACAGTTCACGGCCACCGGGATCAACCAGTGTCAGAATGATTTCCCCCTTATGCTGCGCGATACCATCCGCATCATCCGCCACACCCGCAATGGTATAAACGGATTTTATCTCCGGCCGGTCTTTCAGGGATTTTGTCAGTGTCCGCAGGCGTTGCTGTGTCTGCTCAACCGGCGTGCCGGGCGGCAGTTCCACTTCAATCTGTGTCACACTGATATCGCCCTCCGGCATAAAGCCGACAGGCAGCCGGGTCACGGAAGCCACAGAACCCACCAGAAATACTAATGCCAGCGCCAGTGCGGTTTTCCGATGTTTCAGTGTTGCAGATAACAACCCGGTGTATTTTTCTATCCAGCGCGGTACGGCTGATTCCGGATGCGGTTTCTTTGACGGTAACAGGATATACGCGGCCATCAGCGGCGTAACCAGCCGTGCAACCAGCAGAGATGAGAACACCGCCGCAGATACCGTCACTCCGAACGGCACAAAATATTTGCCGACAAATCCGCCGATAAAACTGACCGGCAGGAAAACCGCCACAATGGTCAGTGTGATCGCAACAATCGCAAAACCAATAGCATCAGAGGCTTTGAGTGCAGCAAGATACGGGCGCTCACCGCGCTCAATGTATTTCTGGATATTCTCGATTTCCACAATCGCGTCATCAACCAGGATCCCGATAACCAGTGTCAGTGCAAGCAGGGTGATGCTGTTGAGACTGTAATCAAACAGTGCCAGCACAAAAAATGCCGGTAATATGGATAACGGCAGCGCCACTGCCGCAACCAGGGTTGCCCGCCAGCTTTTCAGGAAGAAAAAGACAATCACGATGGTCAGGAATGCCCCTTCCAGCAGGGTTTTAATCGTCAGCTGATAGCTTGATTCGGTATAAGTAACGGTGGATGAGATCAGTTCAATCGTCAGTTCCGGATGTTTGGCGGCGATCTCCGTCAGGGCGGCATTTACCTGTTCCGCCACGGCGGTATCACTGGCACCTTTGGCGCGGAATACAGCAAACCCGGCCACATCACGGCCATTGAGCTGAGAAATACTGCGGGTGGTTTTTTGTCCGTTATAGATCTCCGCAATATCACCCAGTTTTATCCATTGCTCATTTTCAGCAGGCAACTGAATGCTTTTAATATCATCAGCCGTTGTTTTTTCACCCAGTACACGGATGGTATGGGCCAGCGAATTATACTGCGATGAGCCACCTGCCGCGTTCTGATGCACACCGCGCAGCCATTCATTCACAGTAACCACCGACAGATTCAGGGCAGAGAGTTTGTCCGCGTCCGGTTCAATGCGGATCACCCGGTCAGCGCCGCCCTGACGGCTGACTTTCTGAACGCCGGGTAACATAATCAGCTGCTTACTGATGGTGTCATCAATAAACCAGGAAAGATCGGCTGCCGGAACGGTATCGGATGATACGGCGTAGCGCAGTATGGCACCGCCTTCGACGTCTATCCGGTTAATCAGCGGTTCATCAATGCTTTGCGGCAGTTCTCCCCGAATTTGTGAGATCTGCTCGCGGACATCATTAGTGGCAATATACGGATCAACATCGAGGTTAAATTCCACCGTCGTTGAGGAAATACCTTCTGTTACGGAAGACGAAATATGACGGATGCCGGGAATGCCGGAAACGGCCCGTTCGACCTGTTTGGTCACCGCATTTTCCAGCTCTGACGGCGAGGAGCCGTCCTGAGTGACCGTCACTGTCACAATCGGGAAGTTAATCACCGGATTGGCTGTTACCGGCAATTGTGCAAAAGAAAATAACCCGGCAATGGTCAGCGCCAGAAAAATAACAATGACCGGAACCGGACGGGTGATAGCCCATGAGGAAAGCTGTAATTTCATTGTGCGGCCTTCACCGGTGTGACGGTGTCATTATCAGTTAAAAATGCCTGCGCATTGACCACCACATCCGCATCCGGCGGAAGCGGGCTGAGGACAGTAATCTGCCCGTTATCAATAGCGCCGGTCTGCACCGGCTGCTGCATCACTCTGTTATTTTTCACGATAAACACTGTGCGTTCACCTTTCGCACCGGTGCGTACCGCACTGTAAGGCAGGCTTTGATACTCACGGGGCGCGGCCGTGTATGTCAGTACGCCGGTCTGTCCCTGCCGTAAATCAGCGCCGTCCGTAACAGTGACCCGTACACGGCCGGACTGTGTCAGAGAGGAAAGTACCGGTGAAATAAACCGGACAGTGCCGTTCAGTTGCCGGTTGTTGGCCGTTTTCATCGTGACTGCCGACGTTTCCTGCATTTGCGCCAGTTCATCAGCCCCCGCAGTAGCCTCAAATTCGATCTCACCGTTTTCGATCAGCTTAAACAGCAGGGTGTTATCAGACAGCATGCCCTGTACCGCGTGGCGCTCACTGATAATCCCGGCGGCCGGAGCATAGATTTTTGATTTATCCTCCTGGCTTTTTTCCCGTGCCAGTTGCGCCTGTAACTGACGCAGTTCTGCCTGCCCGGCATCAACCAGTGCCCGCTGGGCCTGGGTGTCTGATTTGGCTTTTTCAAATTCACTGGCGGAAATAACGCCGCTGCGGGCGAGTTTTGTCATCCGGGTCAGATCACGCTGAGATTGCGCCGCCAGCACACTTTGCTGCCGGATATACGCGGCTGCTTTTTCCGTTTCTGCCTGCAACTGCCGGACAGCGGCACTTTGCAAAGGGGATTCCAGGGTTGCCAGCAACTGATTTTTCTCCACCGGCTGACCTTCCTCAGCAAATACTGCCGTCACCGTCTGTTGCTGCAGCGGCGAGCCGATAGCAATTTCATTTCTGGCCACAAATTTTCCCGGCAAGGTAATGACCGGTGCAGAGCGGATTATTTGCGGATGCGTCACACTGACCCGCACATCATCTGCCAGGCCGGCAGGTGATACAGAAAATAAAAAGAGTGTGGTTACTATCAAAATACGGTTTTTCATCGTGGTACAATTTCCGTCCGGAAGCATTGCCCGCTAAAATAAACTAAATAGTCTAATTTTCCTTAAACCCGCGTTAAGCCGCGATTTTTCGTTAAGCTGAATTAAGCTTTTCCGGGGAGAACCCCGTTATGGATCCGCTGCACAGCATTGCCGTCACGCTTTTTCTGTTTGTCCTGACTTTTTTCAATCCCGGGGTAAATCTGTTTATTGTGGTGCAGACCACACTGAGTTCCGGACAAAAAGCGGGGCTGACCTGCGGTTACGGCGTGGTGCTGGGCAATGCGATTTACTCGGGGCTGGGATTATTCGGGCTGGTGAAGGTGTAGGTCAGCCCCGCACGGTGGCTGTAAACTGAGGTATCACTGTTTTGTGTTGTTCCGCTGAGGTTGTTGGTGGTTTTCAGTGAGGAATCATCATAACGGCCGCTTAAAATCAGGCTCCATTGCTGCCAGCGCAGATGATCCTGCATATAAACACCATAGCGCCGGTAAGTCTGTCCGGTGGAGGTGGATGATGTCATGTGCGGCGTAAACTGCGGGCGGTAGTGAGAACCGTACGGATCAAATGTTACCGTTTGCGAGCCTGACCAGTCCTTATCTAGCTTACCGGTCTGAAGATCAAAGCCGGTCAGAATTTCATGGGATACCGGGCCGGTGAGGGTTTTTCTCAGTTGATCAGAACAGCGGCAGTACATACATTGACCGACCATCAGTCAATAATGGTGGTAATTGTTTTCATTTGCATTTAAAAAATCAGGATGGAAGGGACACAAAATTTCGCTATAGTGGGGCGGATTCCATCACCCAACGGACCGGGAAATGACAAAAAATACACTGAATAACACAGAACAGTCTGCACAGAGCGGTATAAAAATCTATCTGAGAAACGGGCTGTATTTTGTGCTGTTTTTAATGGCAGTACAGTTACTGACCACACTGACCGGCGGGGGATTAACTGCGCTGGGTATTGAGCCGCGTACGGTTAACGGGCTGTTCGGTATTTTCCTTGCGCCTTTTATTCACAGCAGTTGGGGGCATTTATTCAGTAACCTGCCACCGCTGTTAATTCTCAGTGTGTTACTGATGATCCCGTCAGTGAAACATTATATTAAGGCGTCCCTGTTTATTATTATCGTCGGCGGATTACTGGTCTGGTTATTCGGGCGGACGGCCGTACATGTCGGGGCGAGCGGCTGGATATTCGGTCTGTGGGCGTTACTGATTTATCAGGGGATTTTCCGCCGCAAACCACTGGATATTATTATCGGCATTGTGGTGCTGATTTATTACGGCGGCATGATCAGCGGACTGTTTCCGGGACAGCAATTCGTCTCAGTTGAATCCCATCTGAGCGGTGCCGCCGCCGGGGTTTTATTCGGCTGGCTGCAATACCGCAAGCAGAAACAGAATAACAAACCGGTATAACACTCTGCCGGGTGATAACACCCGGCATCATAATCTGTCAGCCGCGGATGCGGGATGTCAGACCTTTCAGGAAATAACGCAGCAGCTGATCACCGCAGTCGCGGTAATTTTTATGATCCGGATTGCGGAACAGAGCGCTGATTTCCGGTTTTGACACCCGGAAGTCGGCACGCTGAAAAATATCAGCCATATCCGTATCCTTCAGTTCAAACGCAACGCGCAATTTTTTCAGGATAATATTGTTGGTCAGACGGGCATCTACCGCCGGTACCGGGCGGCTTTCATCTTTGCCGCGGCGGAAAATAATCAGTCCGTTGAGAAAATGACCGGTCACATTATCATCACAAAGCTGATAATCCGCTTCATCTTCTTTTTTCAGCCAGTCGCTCATCTGCGCTTTGGTGACAGTTAATCCGGCAAGTCCGGTGATTTCGGCCATTTTTGCGTCACTCAGATCCAGCATGTCGCGGACACTGCGCAGAACATAGTTATTCAGCATAAACAGGGGTTATCCATGGAAGGAGTTATAAACCCTGCAATACTAGTGATTATCCGTCCGCATTTCAATGAAATCCGCTGGTTGGAAGTGGATTAATGGCGGTGATATAGTAGGTTTTTCCGTTCAGTCATGAGGTTACTATGTCATTGTCCCGCGCGTTTGCCACCACACTGCTTGCTGCTGCCTGCTCCGCTTATGCTGCCGACCCGGCAGATCTGATGATAACGGACGGCACTGTGCTGACCATGAACCCGGAAAATACGGTGTTTGAACACGGTACCGTGGTGGTCAGTGACGGAAAAATTGTCGCCGTCGGCGGCCCTGAGCTGACAGCGAAATATCAGGCAAAGAAAGTGCTGGATGTAAAAGGCGATATTGTCATGCCGGGGCTGATAAACACCCACACTCACGGCTCAATGACGGTTTTCCGCTCTCTCGGGGATGATGTGCCGGATCGTCTGCACCGCTATATTTTCCCGCTGGAAAATAAACTGGTTTCCCGCGATATGGTGCGCACCGGTGCCAATCTGGCCAATATCGAAATGATTAAAGGCGGCGTGACCACCTATGCGGATATGTATTATTTCGAAGATGAGGTTGCGAAGACCGTAGATAAGGCGGGTTTACGCGCCGTGCTGGGTGAGACCATCATTAATTTCCCGGTTGCGGATGCACAGACGCCGGAAGAAGGGATCGCGTATGCGGTACGCTTTATCAATGAATACAAAGATCATCCGCGCATCACACCGGCATTCGCCCCGCATGCCCCGTATACCAATACCACTGAAAACTTACAGAAAATCGCGGCACTGTCTGAAGAGCTGAATGTACCGGTGATGATCCATCTGGCGGAAACGGATCGCGAAAAAGAAGAGATAGCCAAACGCACCGGCGGGAAAAGCCCGGTACAGTATATGGCGGATATCGGCGTGCTGAATAACCGCCTGCTGGCGGCACATGTCATTATGGCCGATGATAATGACCTGGATCTGCTGAAAAAATATGATGTCGGGGTGGCACACAATATCAGTGCCAACACCAAATCCGCCAAAGGTGTGGCACCGGTCACGCAAATGCTGGAAAAAGGGATCCGCACCGGTCTCGGTACCGACGGGCCGATGTCCTCCAATACATTAACCACCATGAATGAACTCAATCTGGTCGGTAAAATCCATAAACTGGAAACCAAAAACCGCGCGGCCATGCCGCCGCTGACCGTGGTTGAAATGGCGACCAAGGGATCGGCCCGTGCACTGCATATGGATGATAAAATCGGCTCGCTGGAAACCGGAAAACTGGCAGATATCATTGTGGTGGATACCAAAGCACCTAATATGGTGCCGGTGTATAGTCCGTATGCCGCCCTGGTTTATGGCGCAAACGGCGCCAATGTCCGTCATACCATTGTTGACGGTGTGATCCTGATGGAAGACCGGCAGTTACTGACCGTCAATGAAAATGAAATTATTCAGGATGCACAGCGTTTTGCGGAAAAAGTCCGTGAAACCGTGCGCGCTTCAGGGGAAGAGGTGAAATGACAGAAAAACTCAAATGTGCGCTGATTTATGATTTTGACGGCACCCTGGCTGAAGGTGATTGTCCGGAACACGGGCTGATGCCCGCATTGGGTATCAGTGACACGAAAGCATTCTGGCGGGAAGTGAAGCGGTTTGCCAAAGCAGATGACGGCGACGAAATCCTCTCCTATATGGGATTACTGGCCGCCAAGGCCGCGAATAAAAAGTCAGAGGAACTGAGTATTGAAAACCTGAAGAAACACGGTGCGACGATTCCGTTGTTTCCCGGGGTGACAGAGTGGTTCACCCGGATCAATGCCTGGGCCCATGAGCAGGGGCTGGACCCGGAACACTATATTCTGTCCAGCGGACTGGACGGTATGATTCGTGGTACGGCTATCGGCCATGAATTCCGCGATATTTTTGCCTGTAAATATCACTATTCCGCTGACGGAAAAACAGCACAGTGGCCCGCTCAGGCTATCAACTACACCACCAAAACACAGTTTTTATTCCGGATAAACAAGGGAATACATAACTCGTGGGATAATGTGGCGGTTAATCATTTTATCGAGCAGGAAGAACGCGCTGTGCAGTTCCGCCATATGATCTATTTCGGTGATGGTGATACCGATATCCCGGCCATGAAGATGGTGCGTTATCAGGGCGGTTTCTCACTGGCAGTGTTTGATCAGAAGAAATGGGGCAACCCAGAAACACAGAACAAGGTCGGCAAGCTGATCGCAGAAGAGCGGGCAAATTATGTGGTACCCGCAAACTATGAGGAAGGCAGCCAGCTGGATGTGACCGTAAAAGGACTGTTACAGCTGTTCCGCCGTAAGCGCTGATATCTGCAAACCCTTATTGGTGACACTGTCACATAAAATACGGGTATTACATGTCCGTTCAGAATATTTTTGCCCGGTCACCGTCCGTAGCCTGTCAATTGGTGTACCATAACGACAGATACTATTCAGAATAAGAAATGTATGGAGAAAGTATGAAATACCAAAATGTGACTGACACGCCCGGTGAGAATTCCTATTTCCTCGTTTTTAATCTGACAGATACCCCGCAAACGCGGGAGACGGTTGTTACGCTGTGTAATAACCTGTCCGGTATTCTGCGCAGCATCCGTAACCGCTTTCCGAAACTGGAAGTCAGTTGTGTGATGGGCTTCGGGGCGGATGCGTGGCAAAAACTGTTTCCGGATGCGGGCAAACCCCGTGAACTGAATACTTTTGAAGCAATTAAGGGACCGCGCTTTACCGCCGTATCCACCCCCGGTGATATCTTCTTTCATATCCGCGCCCTGAATGTGTCCGCCTGTTACGAGCTGGGCTCTATTATCAGCCGTGCTCTGAGCGGTGCAGTGACCTGTGAGGATGAAGTTCACGGTTTCCGTTATATGGACGGACGCGCAATTATCGGCTTTGTCGACGGGACAGAAAACCCGGAATTTGAGGATGAGCGCAAAGAGTATGCGGTTATCGGCGACGAAGATCCGGGATTTGCCGGCGGCAGCTATGCCTTTGTGCAGAAATACATTCACGATATGGATGCCTGGCAGAGCCTGAGCACCGAAGATCAGGAAAAAGTCATCGGCCGTCATAAATTCAATGATGTCGAACTGACCGATGAGCAGAAAATCCCCGGCTCCCACAATGTGGTGACCAATATTCAGGACGAAGAGGGCAATGACCTGAAAATAGTCCGCGCCAATATGCCGTTCTCCAACCCGGCCAAAAATGAGCACGGTACCTATTTTATCGGCTACGCCCGTTATTTCTCCACCACCCGGCGGATGCTGGAAAATATGTTTGCCGGAAAAGAAACCGGTGCCACCGATGAATTACTGAAATTCAGTACCGCCGTGACCGGTACACTGTTCTTTATTCCGTCACCGGCCATGCTGGATGATGTTGAATAACTGACCTGATCCGGGGGATTCGCCCCCGGTTCGTTTTTCCCGCCTGTTGTTTCCGCGTTTTTTATTGGTATTTCCCCGTTGTCTGCGGTAAAGTTTCCGGCTTTTTTCCGGCATGGCAAACAGCGGAGGCATTATGTTTATTGGTTTTGATTACGGAACATCCAACTGCTCAGTGGCAGTGATGAAAGAGGACACTCCGGTGTTATTACCGCTGGAGGGGGATAATGTCTATATTCCGTCCACCCTGTGTGCACCGACACGCGAATCCGTCTCCGAACACTTATTCCGTCACCGCGATATTCTGCCGTCAGATAATACCGGCGAACAGTTATTGCGCCGCTCTATCGCCTTTAACCGCGAAGAAAGTATTGAGCTGGTGCCGGAGGATATTTTGTTCGGCCAGGCTGCGCTGGAACTCTATCTTAATGATCCGCGTGACGTGTATTACGTCAAATCCCCGAAATCCTTTCTCGGCGCCTCAGGGCTGCATGATGTGCAAATCAGCTTCTTTGAGGATCTGGTCTGCGCCATGATGGCAAATATCAAATCTCAGGCAGAGCGTTCAACACAGGAAACTATCACCGAAACGGTGATCGGCAGACCGGTTAACTTCCACGGACTGGGCGGCGAAACCGCCAATCAGCAGGCGGAGGCCATTCTTCTGCGGGCGGCAAAACGTGCCGGTTTTCAGCAGATTACCTTTCAGTTTGAACCGGTGGCGGCCGGGCTGGAATATGAGTCGGTACTGAATACGGATCAGACGGTGCTGGTGGTGGATATCGGCGGCGGTACCACCGACTGCTCACTCATCCGCATGGGGCCGGGTTACCGGGGTCAGGCCGATCGCACCGGCAGTCTGCTGGCACACAGCGGGCAGCGGATCGGCGGAAACGATCTTGATATCTATCTGGCCTTTAAACAGCTGATGCCGCTGTTCGGGATGAACAGCCGCGCGGCTTCCGGTATCGAAATGCCGCTGATGCAATTCTGGAACCCGATCGCCATTAATAATGTGGAAGCACAGAAAGAGTTCTACTCCCGTCAGAATCTCACACTGTTACAGCAACTGAAGCGGGATGCGGCAGAGCCGGAAAAACTGCTGCGCCTGCTGGAAGTGTATAACCAGAGCCTGGGCTACAGCATTGTCCGCCGGGCGGAAGAGGCAAAAATCGCGCTTTCCGCCTCACCGGAGTATCGTGCGGCAATCCGCCTGCTCAGTGAAACGCTGGAAACAGACATCAGCGCGGCTGAAATGGAAGAATCGATTTCCTCCCCGAAAGATAAAATGATTTCCCTGGTGAATGATGCAGTGCAGCAGGGCGGCGCAACACCGGATGCTATCTTTATCACCGGCGGTTCAGGCCGTTCACCGGTGTTATGCCGCGCGATTGAGGCACAATTACCGGGTATTCCGGTGGTCAGAGGAAACGATTTCGGCTCGGTAACCGCCGGTCTGGCACGCTGGGGCGAAATTTGTTTTAAATAAACTTGCAACAGACCGGTCGGTCTATTAAAGTATTGTCATGAACAAACACACTGAACATGATACCCGCGAACATCTTCTGGCTACCGGCGAACGCCTGTGTCTTCAGCGCGGCTTTACCGGCATGGGGCTGAGTGAGCTGCTGAAAACGGCCGGGGTGCCGAAGGGCTCGTTTTATCACTATTTTCGCTCCAAGGAATTATTCGGCGTAGCTCTGCTGGAACGCTATTACGAAGATTACCTGGAACGCCTGACCGGTCATTTTGAGCACGGCCCGGGGAATTACCGTGATCGCTTTCTCGCGTATTACGGCGATATTCTGAAAAATGCCTGTCAGCACAGCCGTATTCAGGGCTGTCTGACGGTCAAATTATCGGCCGAAGTGTGTGATTTATCGGAAGATATGAATGCCGCGATGGATAAGGGCGTCAGTAAAGTGATTGCGCTGCTGGCACAAACCCTGGAAAACGGACGAAAAGAAAATTCACTGACGTTTCAGGGCGATTCGCAGCACGCCGCACAGGTATTTTATTCATTATGGCTGGGGGCAAATTTGCAGGCAAAAATTTCCCGCAGTACCGCGCCGCTGGAAAGTGCACTGGCGCATGTTGAAACACTGATTACCGCGCCTGAGTAATTTTTTCGCAGGCGTTTTTATTTATCTGAAAACTAGTCGACTGGTCTAATCCGGAGATACTATGTCACAACAACCATTGTCACAGAAAAAACTGTTTACCCCGCTGAAAGTAGGCGCCTTTACCGCACCGAACCGCGTATTTATGGCGCCGCTGACCCGGCTGCGCAGTATCGAACCCGGCGATATCCCGACCCCGCTGATGGGTGAATATTACCGCCAGCGTGCCGGTGCAGGGCTGATTATCTCGGAAGCCACTCAGATTTCGGCACAGGCCAAAGGCTATGCCGGTGCGCCGGGTCTGCACAGCCCGGAACAGATTGCGGCCTGGAAAAAAATCACGGCCGGTGTGCATGACGCAGGCGGCCACATTGCTGTCCAGTTGTGGCATACAGGGCGGATTTCTCATAACAGCATTCAGCCGGGACAACAGGCACCGGTAGCACCGTCTGCGATCAGTGCCGGTACCCGCACCTCACTGCGTGATGAAAACGGTCATGCTATCCGTGTTGATACTTCCATGCCGCGTGCGCTGGAAACCAGTGAAATCCCGGGGATTGTGAATGATTTCCGTCAGGCGGTAGCTAATGCCCGCGAGGCCGGGTTTGATATGGCAGAGCTGCATTCCGCTCACGGTTATCTGCTGCACCAGTTCTTACCACCGGATGCCAACCACCGTACCGATCAGTACGGCGGCAGCCGCGAAAACCGCGCCCGTCTGGTGCTGGAAGTGGTGGATGCAGTCTGTGCAGAGTGGGGACCGGAACACATCGGGATCCGTGTGTCACCAATCGGTTCTTTCCAGAATATGAGCAACGGCCCGGATGAAGAGGCGGATGCCCTGTATCTGATTGAGGAACTGAATAAACGCAATATCGCCTATCTGCATATGTCTGAACCGGACTGGGCAGGCGGCAAGCCGTACAGCGAAGATTTCCGTCGTAAGGTTCGTTCTCTGTTCCGTGGTGTGATTATCGGTGCCGGGGCTTATACCCCGGAAAAAGCAGAAGATCTGATTGAAAAAGGGCTGATTGATGCGGTGGCATTTGGCCGTGATTATATCGCCAACCCGGATCTGGCCGCGCGTCTGGCGAAAAAAGTACCGCTGAACCCGCAGCGTCCGGAATCCTTCTACGGCGGTGGTGCCGAAGGGTATACCGATTATCCGTTTATGTCATAAAAACATTAATCCGGCGGCAGAAAACAGCCGCCGGGTTATTTTTACGGACGGATAATCGTATGTGCATACACCGTACTGTAACCATCCATCTCTATTTTGCGGAATTCCACATCAAAGACTTCATTTAATAAAGAGGATTCCAGCAGTGCGGCGGATGAACCGAAATAGCGCAGTTGTCCCTGTGATAACACAATAACCGATTCAAAATAGCGGAATACCATATCCAGCTCGTGCAGACACACCACCACCAGTTTTTCTTTTCCCTGTGCCGTTAAATCTTCAATCAGCTGCATGCGGTGTTTTATATCCAGCGCCGCACCCGGTTCATCGGCAAATATCACCGGCGGATCACACATCAGTGCCATTGCGGTCAGTACCCGGCTTTTTTCCCCGCCTGATAATATATGCCAGTGTTTATCCAGTAACGGCTGTAATTCATATTTGCGGCAGGCGGCTTCTTTTGCGGCTTTCGGGTCAGATGCCCGCTCTGCGGCCAGTGAAATTAATTCCTCTGTGCGCTGATCCCAGCAGGGATTAAAACTCTGCGGAATAAGACCGATTTTCTGCATCCGCGCCGCTCCCTTATAACGGCTGATATTTTTCCCGCCCAGGGTAACGGCGCTGAATACCTCCGGGTCAAGCCCGGATAAGGCCTTTATCAGGGTGGATTTACCGGAGCCGTTCGGGCCGATAAGGGCAATGCTGCCTCTGGCGGGTAAATGCAGGGAATCAACTGTCAGTATTGTTTTATCCTTTTTACGGACGTTCAGTTTATTCACTGTGATCATGATTTTCTCACCCGTTTCGCCAGCAGATAAATAAAGAAAGGGCCGCCGATAAAGGCGGTGATCAGCCCGAGCGGTATTTCCCCCGGCGGCAGCAGGCTGCGCGATAATGCATCGGAGAACATTACCAGTGCGGCACCAATAACAGCTGAGGCGGGCAGTACATATTTATGACGGGCACCGACCTGCCAGCGGGCAATATGCGGAGCAATCAGCCCGATAAAACCAACAACGCCGCCGAGTGAAACGGCAATCGCGACAATGGCAGACCCGGCAATTAAGGCCAGCACGGTAAACCGTTCAACAGATAAACCGAAACTCATAGCCATTGTTCTGTCCAGTCCCATTAAATCCAGCCCGTCAGATAACAGATAAACGGATAATAAAATGGCGGCCAGGGTTAATATCAGGCTGATGATCAGACCTTCTCCGGACGGAGTTTGTATTCCGCCCAGAATCCAGCTTAATACCACCTGGAGGCTGGTACTTTCATCGGATAATGCCATCATCATAAACGAACGGGCGGCATTTAATACCGCGCTGACGGCCACCCCGGTTAATAACAGCGTGGCGGTATCCAGTGACCCCGCAATCCGGGAGACGGATAACACAATAAATATCGCCGCCAGTGCCCCGCTGAAGGCAAATAAGGGCAGCGATACCGCCAGCGGTAAGCCGAGCGGCACTAATAATGCCACTGTTCCGCCGATCGCGGCCCCGCCGGAGGATCCTAATAACCACGGCTCTGCCAGCGGATTGCGGAATACTCCCTGAAAAATGGCACCGCTTAATCCCAGTAATGCGCCGGTAAATCCGGCGGTAATCACACGCGGTAAACGCCATTCTGTTAATAAGCGGGATGTCAAATCATCACTGTAAAACAGGGCGCTTACCACCTTCAGCGGACTTTCCCATGTATGTCCCGCACAGGCGGAGAAAATAAATGCGGCGAAGAAAATGAGTAACAGACTGACTATTTTCACTGTCTCAGGCTCCATTGCTCAAAGATGTCAGACATATATTCAATGCCATCAATAATCCGCGGGCCGGGAATAAGCACATACGCACTTTTGACCGGATAAATATCATTATTTTTAACAGCTTTCATTTGTGACCAGCCGGGAAGTGTCAGTAAATCCCGGATTTTGTCTCCGGAAATGGTGTACAAAATAATATCCGGGTCGGCGGCGATAACCGCTTCCGGAGATACCTGTTTCAGCACCGGTCCGGCCTGTTTATATTCCTCCAGCGCCAGGGTTCCGCCCGCTTTTAAAATGGAATCGGCGGTGTAACCCGGTGTTTTTTTATACACCTGCGGCCTGGCAACCAGTAATAACCCGTTACTGACCTGACCGGTGATCATAATGACCCTTGGTGCGCGGTAACCTGCGGGCTTTTGCTGAACATTGTGCAGCCGCTGTTCTATTTCTGCCGCCACCTGTTCGCCTTTTTCCGTTGTTTTGGTGACCTGTGCCACCAGACGGATATTATGAATAATTTCCTCAATACTGTTTCCCTCCAGCACCAGCACAGGAATGCCGAATTTACGCAGCGGTGTTAATAACTGATGCGTGGCCTGGCGGACAGGGGTCATAATCACCAGATCCGGTTTCTGTTCAATGATCCGCTCAAGGGAAAACCCGAGGCGGCCGCCGATTAACGGTTTATTTTTGATTTCATCCGGGAAATAGGTGTAGGCATCAATACCGGCGATATTGTCAGCCAGTCCGAGGATCGCCACAATTTCGGTATTTGATGAAAAGATAGTCACAATACGCTGCGGTTTTTCGTTCAGCGTGACCGGCGCAGATAATTGCGCCATCATACTGAAAGCAGGCAGAGCACGGCACAGGGCCATGCTCAGAGTGATAATTATAATCAGGACTTTCATTATTGCCGGTTAAAAACGGTATGTCACACCGGCAATAAATGACCGGCCCGGCATAGAGGTTCCCAGACTGCCGTTGGATTTTGACGGCAGCATAATATACGGGTCTTCATCCAGGGCAAAAAATACCGGATGCTCGTTTTTATCCAGAATATTGTCTATCCGTCCGTACAGCGTCAGTGACTGGCTGATATCCACATCCGCCTGAAGATTCCAGACCATAAACGGCGCTTTGCGCATCACATAAGAAGAATAAGGGCGGACATCCGGGATAATTCCTTCCTCTGTTTTATACCACATCGGCCCGCGCAGAATTCCCTGTAACTGAAGACTCCACGGATAACGGGCATTGGTAAAATAGAGCTCGTTAATAAACGCCGCCTGATACTGATACATGCGCTGAACTTTATTACTGTTATTGGTTGCGGTTATTTTGGCGCCTTTATCTTCCATATCGAAATTCCAGCTGCCGTTTAAACGCATCACCCAATCCCAGTCTGTCTGCCAGTCAAATACACGGTTAACGGTGGCACGGCTGTTAACTTCCAGCCCGCGTACCACAATATCATCGTCGCTGTTGGCGTACTGATAGACATTCGGTGCCAGAACGTTGGTCTGTATTCTGTTTTGAATCGTATTCTGAAAGAGGGCAATATCGACTGAATTCAGGGAATCACCGAGTGTCGCGCCCACTTCAAACTGACGGTTACTTTCCGCTTTCAGGGAACTGTTGCCCAGATATTGCGTACCGGACAGCGTAATATAATCCGCGCCCAGCTGTGTGGCGGTCGGTGCACGGTAGCCGGTGGCGACAGAGGATTTCAGGTTCAGCCAGTCATTGACCTGATAGTTGGTACCGAGACTCCAGGTTAACTTATTATATGAGGCACTGCCGGTGAACTGATTATCCAGGTTCGGTGTTTTATCGAAATTGGTTTTCCCGTAGGTATAACGCATCCCGCCGCGGATTATCCAGCTGTCATCAAATAAACTCTGCCGGTCATCGAAATAAACGGCATACTGATTTTCAGTCTGGTTATTATCATACGGCGCGGATTGTTTCAGCGGGTTGCCGCTGACACTGACCTGATCCCGTTCTGAACGCAGACGGCTGTATTCGTAATCCACCCCTAATAACAGATCGTTCTGCTCATGGAGTTTAATCACCGGCTGGAATTTCACGCCGTAAATATCCAGTTGGCGGCGGTTATGATCACTGCGGGTTTTTGCGGTTAACGGTGATGCCCAGCGGAAATTGTCCACATCCTGCACAAAATAGGCGTGGCTGTTCATTCTGAAAATACTGTCGTCAGTGCCGTTTTTCCAGACCACATCCGCTGAACGGTTATAACGGGTATCTTTGGCGTAAATATTCCCGGTTGATCCCCGGAAACCGCCGTCATAAATACCGTCAGTCCGCAGTGACACATCGAGCAGGTTACTTTCGTTGATCTGCCAGCCTAAATTACCGCTTAAACCAAAGCGTTCCCAGTTGGTATTTTCCTGTTTGTGGCCGCCTTTCCCGGAATGGTAATCATCGCGGCGTCCGGCTTCAAACCCGACATAGCCGTAAATATCGCCGTCATCATTCTGAAAACCATAGCCGCCGTAAGTCTGTGCCAGTCCCCAGGATCCGGTTTCTGCTGAGATTTTCCCGCCTTCGTCGGTTAATCCGTTTTTCAGGAAAATATTAATCACGCCGCCCATCGCCTGGGAGCCGTAAATAACCGAAGAAGGGCCCCGGATAACTTCAATCCGGCTGACATCTTTCGGTGATAATTTGGATAAGTTCGCGGTTCCTGCCCGGCGGCCGTTAACTAATACCAGCACCTGTCCGGCAAAATCTTTTCCCTGACCATCCGTTGCGGCACCGCGGATATTAATGGATGTCTGCCCGGGACTCCATTCACTGAAAAAGCCAACGCTGTTCTGTGCCAGTAATTCGGTCAGACTTTCCGCCCGTGAGCGTTCAATCTGGTCGCTGTCGATAACCTGGGTGGTGACGGTGGATTTTCGCTGCTGTTCTTCACGCCCTGAAGCGGTGACGATTAATGTGTCACTGTCCGGATCCTGTTTTACGTTATTTTCTGCCGCAGCGGAAAATTGCGGATATGACAGGATCAGTGAAACCAGTGCCAGTTTCCTGCTGTTTATTTTCATTGTTAAAAACTCATTTTTATATAATGCCTGACCAAAACACCGGCTGTTACCGGTGAATTTCCCTGAAACAATTTTTCTGGAATAAGTAACATCAAGTGTTAATGCGACCCGTTTTCATCTTAAGAAAACAGGAAAGGCTAAGTCACTAAAAAATATGACTAAAAGTCCGAAACGGGAAAGCGGTCAAGGTAATTGAAAATAAACCGTTATAATCACATGGGTGAATTATAAAAAAGGTGAGCAGATGTTGAAAATATGCTGCGTTGTTAAAAAGTCGGCGGCACCGGTAGCGTTGCCGCTTTTCCGGATTGGCGGTTTAATTCTCTGTTGCGCCAGAAGATTTACGGTCCCGGTTATCAGTGCGTTGTGTTCCTTACCGTCTAGTGTCTGAACAGGGTAAGAGAGTGTTCACCGCCGGGACAGCAGATATATCTGATAAGAGGTTAACTATCCTTAACTTGATTTTGCGCCATAACGGCGAATAATGGGGCGGGTAAAATTCACAGATACACGCAGTTGTTTATTCCCCGGGGTTTCTTCATGGTCAGTGGTTTATTTATCGGCATCCTGTTCGGCGGATTGCTCCAGTCAGGTCAGTTCTGTTTTGTTTCCGGATTCAGAAACATTCTTTACCAGCGAAATACCCGGTTTCTTACCGCACTGCTGATTGCGGTCACTATTCAGTCCGCAGGTTTCTTTGCTCTGGAATCCGCCGGATTATTACATATACCGGAAGGAAATCTGCCAATCACCGCAACACTTGCCGGTGGTCTTTTATTTGGTGCGGGCATGGTACTGGCCGGTTGTTGCGGCAGCGGCGCATGGTTTCGTTCCGGTGAAGGATTAACCGGTACCTGGATTGCCTTATTTGCCTTTGTTGTTACCATGGCGGCCGCTCAGAAAGGCAGCCTGAAACATTGGTTTGAACCCTTATTACAGCATCCCGCACAGCCGGATACGATTTATAAAACACTGGATATCTCTCCGTGGTTTCTGGTCGCGTTTTTAATTATTCTCACCGCCGGATTACTGATTTATCAGCATTATCATCCCCGTTATACGCCACCTTCACAGGGACGCTTTAATTATCTGCCGCTGAATATTACCGGTATGCTGATCGGTATTCTCGGGATTATTGCCTGGGTTTTCAGTGCTGAGGCCGGACGTAATTTTGGCTATGGCGTTGCTGTTCCTTCCGGTAATGTTATTCAGTATCTGATCACCGGACAGCAGCGTTATTTTAACTGGGGAACCTTATTTGTTATCGGTATTTTCGCCGGTTCAATGATAAGTGCGGTTATCCGCAAAGAATTCAGATTAAGACTTCCGCCTGATGGTATTACCGTCGTTAAACGCCTGACCGGCGGGATTGTTATGGGAGCAGGGGCAACACTGGCAGGCGGCTGTACCGTCACGAATTCCCTTGTGGCAACCGCTTATTTCTCCTGGCAGGGATGGATTTCCACATTCATGATTATGGCTGGTGTTTGGATCACCAGTTATTTTTTCCGTTCAGGGCAATGTCGTTTATAGGATCACATATGAAAACAAAATCACTCTTTCTTCTGATACCGTTATTACTCTCAGGTTGTGACCAGACGGTGGTAAAAGAGATCGGCATTGAAGAATTGTCGGAGAACCTGAACAACCCGGAATACATTATTATCGATACCCGGCCGGACAGTTTATATTTCGGTTTTAAAGATAAAGGCGCGGCCCGCGGCGGCCATATTAAAGGTGCGATGCAGTTTACTACCGGCTGGCTGGATTTTATCGATGAGAATAAATTTGATACGTTTGTCGAAGAAAAGGGGATTTCCAAAGAAAAAACCCTGGTATTTTACGACAGTGACCCGGATTCACTGGAACGTATTACTGCTGAATTTGCTGCCAAAGGTTTTCAGGTCAGGGCATTTAAATCCTTTATCCAGTACAGCAATTCTGATCTGCCGATGGATAAATACCCGAATTACTTTCTGAGTGTTTCTCCCGCCTGGGTTCAGGCCGCACTGAACGGTGAAAAACCGGAAAGTTATACCAGTGATCAAAAACCGGTGATATTTGAAGTGTCGTGGGGGGATGCGGAGCAATCAAAATCCTATGCAACGCATATTAAAGGTGCTTTCCATTTTAATACCGACTGGATAGAAAATGCGCCGGTCTGGAATTTATCCGAACCTGACGTTATCAAAAATAATCTGCTGAAAAACGGGATCCGCAAAGATACCCCGGTTGTCGTCTATTCTGAAAATCAGATGGCAGCATTGCGGGTATTATGGGCACTGAAATGGGCGGGTGTTGAGGATGTCCGTTTCCTGAACGGCGGTTTAAATGTCTGGACGGATGCGGAATTACCAACGGAAACCACCCTGAATATTCCGGTACCGGTTGCGGATTTTGGTGCGGAAATTCCGGTTAATCCGCAGGTCACTATTGCCATGCCGGCAGAAGCCATACAGGGTCAGAAATCCGGCCTTAAACTTATCAGCAACCGGACATGGGATGAACATACCGGCAAAATCTCCGGTTATGACTATATTCCGCGCAAAGGTGAACCGGCCGGGGCAATATGGGGATTCGGCGGTAAAAATTCGAATGATATGTCCGATTACTATGACCCGGACGGCACATTACGTAATCCGGAAGAGATTTTTGCTTTATGGAAAACGCAGGGTATTGAACCGACAGACCAGGTCGCGTTTTACTGCGGCACCGGCTGGCGGGCAAGTGTTTCCTGGTTTATGACCCAACTGGCGGGCTGGGAAAACAGCCGGATTTATGACGGCGGCTGGAATGCCTGGCAGATGGATCCGACATTACCGGTATTAAATAATATTCAGAGCCAAAAACCGGCAGCACTGAATGATTATGGTGAAATAATCAAAAAACCGGGACAATCCTGTAAAAGCTGATTTAACTGAAACACCGGTTTCCGCAGAAATAACGGAAGCCGGTATTATTGGTTATTTACCATGGGCCTTCCGGCCAGATGCTGTCTGTTTTTTTGGCAGCATCATCATCCAGTAAATCGAGATATAAATTCTCAACCTCGGTACGGGCCCAGGGAGTGCGGCGGAGAAATTTCAGACTTGATTTTACACTGGGGTCATTCTTAAAACAGTTAATATTGATTAACTTACCCAGCTTTGCCCAGCCATATTTTTCGACCAGTGCATTAACCTGCATTTCGAGAGTAACGCCATGCAGCGGATCGTTGGATTTGTGGGCTGTCATGAATGAATATCCTGTTATTTTGCCTGAGCCGGGAAGAATACCGCAAACGCCGGAGTATGACAATTATCCCTCACGGCAGACTCATTCCGTATTACTTCAGGATCTGCATTCTTCCGTTAGTCACCTTACCTTCACTGACTAATTTTCCGGCAGTATCGAATTGTTTAACTGAGCCGGTAAGGGCACCGTTTTCCATTGTACCTTGTATATAGACCCCATTACTGGCGGAGTCGTGATAATATTTGAACGGGCCATATAACCGTCCGTCACGGACAGTTACTACTGACAAAAACCACCATTACCGTTAAAGATGGCATATTTAATTGGGGTAGTGACGTGTATCAGAGTGCCGGTGCCCATGAATATCATTTAACATAATATACATTATGCGAACTAAAGTATGAAATAACGAAATCTGTTATTCCGCCAGGCCAAATGCCAAATCATGCTGGTTCATTTATCGTGGATAACGATTTCTTGTCTCCGACCGTCCGACAACTGAATCACTATAAGCCCACGAATCTCCCCGCAAAAGTTATTGACCCGCACTTGACCCCAAACAAAAATATGACAGCGCATTGCTTCTATAATTATCCGCTTATTTCCTCATATAGATGTGGTCACATGGTTAACAAACTGAATCTTAACTGGCCTGAATTTTTAGAAAAATACTGGCAGAAAAAACCCGTTGTACTGAAAAATGCATTTCCTGATTTTGCCGACCCTATCACGCCGGATGAACTGGCCGGCCTGGCTATGGAGCCGGAAGTTGACAGCCGCCTGGTCAGCTTCATTGATAACAAATGGGAAGCGAGTCACGGTCCGTTTGAGGACTACAGCCAGTTAGGTGAAAAAGGATGGTCATTGCTGGTACAGGCTGTCAACCATTGGCATATGCCGGCTGCGGAATTGGTAAAACCGTTCCGCGTGCTGCCTGAGTGGCGTCTTGATGACCTGATGATTTCCTACTCAGTGCCCGGCGGTGGTGTCGGACCACATATTGATAACTATGATGTTTTCATTATCCAGGGCATGGGCCGCCGTCGCTGGCGTGTGGGTGACGCCCTTCCCATGCGTCAGTTCTGCGCACATCCGGCATTACTGCATGTCGACCCGCTTGAGCCGATAATTGATGTGGAAATGGCGCCGGGCGATATTCTGTATATTCCGCCGGGATTTCCTCACGATGGTTTCACCTTCGAAGATACCATGAACTATTCTGTCGGCTTTCGCGGACCGACCGGACGTGATTTGCTGAGCAGTTTTGCAGACTACGCTCTGGAACAGGATCTGGGTGGCGTCAATTATGGCGACCCTGACCTGAAAGTACGTGAAAACTCAGGTTCAATGGAATCTTATGAGGTTGAACGCCTGCGTGCCATGATGATTGAAATGATCAACAAGCCAGGTGATTTCGAACAGTGGTTAGGCCGTTTTGCAACTACCCCGCGCCATGAGCTGGATATTGCACCTTCGGAACCGCCGTATGAGCCGGAAGAAGTACTTAGTGCTCTGAATGCCGGTGAAAAACTGATACGACTGAGCGGACTGCGTGTTCTGCGTATCGGGGAACATTTCTTCGTTAATACCGAAGGCTGGATGACCACCGAAATTAAAGGTGCGGATACATTGTGCCGGTTAACCGAAGTCGGCGTGAATGAGCTCGGTGAAGCACTGGAGAACCCGGTTTTTGTTGCGGAATTAACCGAATTTATCAATCAGGGATATTGGTATTTCGACGAATAAGTCACATCAGCCCGACAAGATAGAACACCCGCTGACGGGTGTTTTATCTCCGCGTTTCAAAAACCTCTCGTTCACTACGCTCAGCCATGATAAATTGGCCGGATGTCCATCCCAAAATATTTCCTTTTTTATGAGATAGTTCAATGAGTAAGAGTGGAAGAAACTATACAAAAGAAAAAATAAGACAGCGCCATATAGCAAATAAAAAAAGAAAACACCCTATTCGTCTTTTTATCAAAAGTTGGGATTTTTGGGGTAAATCCTGCCTTGGCCTTTTTGTTTTTGGCATGTTTATTTATTCATTAAATGATAATGTAACCATTCATTTTTTATGGATAATCTATGCCTGCATTTGTTTACCTTTATTTCCGTTTGCTAAAAAATGCAGTGATGATGTCCTTCGTCATTATTTTTCAGAATCAACATTTGAGGATGTTATTAATGGTAGTAGCCCCCGGGGGCTTGGCGGATTGTATCTGATGCTCATTATTCCGTTTGTCATCCCACTGGCAGCGGGATACTTTATATATCAGATTATAAATTACAAATAAAATCTATCGTTATTTAATCATATCCATCTGTATGATCTGAAAATAACCGGAATCGCCGGAAATCCACACCATCATAGTTAACAGAACCATCCGGCTGAAATCCGTAACGTGTTATAAACCGGGAAACTTTTCGGGATAACGGTAATAAAATGGTGATACTGGTTAAGTGTATTTCATCAAATGCGTGGCGGATAATTTCATCACAGATGATTTTTCCCGTTCCCCAGAAATCAGGATGAAGTACCAGCGCCAGGTCAGCATCATCACCTTCTTTCTGAAGCCCTCCCCAGCCTGCAAATACATCGTCGATCACAAATGCCCAAGGGCCATATCCATTTATTTCCCACTGAGCGTCTTTTTCTTCTGCCCAGTTGCGGCTTTTTCCATCATCAAAATCCGGACTACCCAGCGGCATTTGCTGTAACACTTTTGGGTGATTGTTCAGTGCGGTAATATCGGCCGGTTTTATCTGAGTGAGCCGTTTAAATTCTAAGTGCATAGTATTCCTTTTATTTTGATACTCTGATTGTACCTATTATTCAGTAAAAATCAGCTGAATAACAGGTACAACATATCTTAACTTACAGCCACATTCCGAAACGGCGGATATAAATACCCTTCATGATTTGTGCCAGACCGCAATAGCTGACCAGCGTAGCAGCAAGCCACGGGAAATATTCCCACGGTAACGGCTCAAGCCCGATATAACTTCCGATTGGTGAAAACGGCAGCCAGATCCCGATGGCCATAACAATCCCGGTAACCAATAATACCGGCAGTGTTGCTGTGCTCTGAATAAACGGGATCCGTTGTGTTCTCAGCATATGCACGACCAGCGTTTGTGATAATAACCCCTCAACAAACCAGCCGGAATGGAATAAAACCTGACTGTCCGGACTGTTTGCCCCGAAAACAAACCATAATAATGCAAAGGTGGTGATATCAAATACAGACGATGTCGGGCCAATCCAGATCATAAAGCGCCGGATATTGCCCGCATCCCATTTACGGGGTTTGCGCAGGAATTCTTTATCCATTTTATCCCACGGCAGCGCAAGCTGAGACATATCATAAAGCAGGTTCTGAATCAGTAACTGAATGGCCAGCATCGGCAGGAACGGAATAAAGGCACTGGCGATAAGAACAGAAAATACATTACCGAAGTTAGAGCTGGCGGTCATATTCAGGTATTTAATAATATTACCGAATGTCTCGCGCCCTTTAATGACCCCCTCCTCCAGAACCATCAGATCTTTTTCCAGCAGGATAATATCCGCGGATTCTTTGGCGATATCCGTTCCGCTGTCCACGGAAATTCCGACGTCCGCATCCCGCAGTGCCGGTGCGTCATTAATTCCGTCCCCGAGAAAACCAACGGTATGGCCGGCGGACTGTAAAATCCGGACCAGGGCTGATTTTTGCAGCGGCGTCAGTTTGCAGAAAATAGTGTGTGTTTGCGCCACCTGTTTCAGTTCCTCATCACCGAGGAGCGCCAATTGATCACCACTGATACTCATCGAGGCATCCAGCCCGACTTCACGACAGATTTTTGCTGTGACAACCGCATTGTCCCCGGTAAGCACTTTTACGGTTACCCCGTTATGCTTCAGTGCTTTAAGAGCTTTTGCCGCACTGTCTTTCGGCGGATCCAGGAAGGTCAGAATTCCGCATAAAATCATATTTTGTTCACTGTCTGCGGAGAGCGGCAATCCCTGCTCTTTGCTGTCCAGAACCCGCTCTGCGAGCAGCAGCACTCTGAATCCGGTTTCATTATAATGATTGACCAGCGCCATAATGGCCTGTTTTTTCTTATCATCCGCCGGTGAAATATGATTGCCGGTCCGGATCAGAGAACAGCACGCCAGCATCTCTTCCGCCGCACCTTTACAGATAAGCAAGGCGGTACCATCCGGTTTTCTTACTGATACAGACAGACGTCTGCGGACAAAATCAAACGGCAGTTCGTCAATTTTCTGATAACTGTGCAGAGATTCTGTTTCGGCTTTGCCGCGCCCAAAACGGATGATCGCCTGATCCATCAGGTTACGTGTGCCGCTCTGGTGAAAACTGTTCAGCCACGCCAGTCCCAGTATGGCTTCATCGGTATTACCTTCCGTATCAAGATGATGCTCGAGGATAATATTGTCCTGTGTCAGCGTCCCTGTTTTATCCGTGCACAGGATATCCATCGCACCAAAATTTTGTATTGCATTCAGCCGTTTAACGATAACTTTTCGCCGTGACATTGCAATTGCGCCTTTTGCCAGGTTAGAGCTGACAATCATCGGCAGCATTTCCGGGGTTAACCCGACTGCGACAGCAAGAGCAAAGAGTGTGGCGTCAAACCAGTCGCCTTTGGTAAATCCGTTAATCAGCAGGACAACCGGCACCATCACCAACATAAAGCGGATCAGCAGGATACTGACACTATTCACCCCGCGATCGAATGACGTCTGTGAGCGTGTCCCGACAATGGATTTCGCCAGTGAGCCAAAATAGGTTTTGTCACCGGTTGCCACCACAACACCCAGTGCCGTGCCGCTGGCCACATTGGTGCCCATCAGGCAGATATTGCCCGATTCCGTCAGTGATTGTCCGTTTTCCGTTATCGTTGCGGCATCTTTTTCATGGATATCTCCCTGAGTATCATATTTCTCTACCGGAACCGATTCCCCGGTCAGAATGGCCTGGCTGATAAAAAGATCACGGGAACGGAGCAGCCGCAAGTCCGCCGGTATCATATCCCCGGCGCTCAGAACTACTATATCCCCCGGAACCAGACATTTTACCGGCAGTTCTGCCCGGACAGATCGTCCTTTTTTACGCCGGAGTACTGTGGCAGTGGTTTTTACCAGTGATTTCAGGGCTTCTGCGGCTTTGTTGGTCCGGTATTCCTGCCAGAAACGCAGTACCACACTCAGAAAAACCATCGTTCCGATGATCAGTACACCGGTGAGGTCAGTGTCTTCGCCCTGTTGCAGGGGGATCAGATAATCCGTCATAAAGCTGATAACGGCCAGCGCCAGCAATACATAAATAAACGGATTATGAAATGCGGAAATAAACTGAATAAACGCGGGAGGTGCTTTGTCATGTGCTACCACGTTTTCCTGATGTTCTATCAGGCGGTCAAGGGCATCAATTTCATCCAGCCCCAGCATATCAGAATGTAATTCTGCTAATGTTTCGTCTGGTTTTTTTGCGGCATATACCGCCGCAGGGAAAGCATTATTATCGCGCACAGCCGGAGTGACAGTGCGGTTAACGTTGACAGTCATGGTACGATTCCTTTTATTTCCTCAGATAAACTGAGTCATTTATTTTTCACCGGACTGTCTGATTTAACAATTAATTTAAATAACTGTCATGATAACGGACAGTCCGGGAAATGATATATTTCCGGGACCGGGTGGTGTGTCCATATATTCCTTATCAGCAAAAGATAGCCTGTACGCTTATTCATAAATGAATACGTACTGTGGATTTTTTAATAAAAAGCCATGCCCCTTCCGTTCTGAATAGACGGAATAGCAGGATACGGTGCGCAAACACGGCAATTTAAAATGAATTAACCGAAAAACAATCAGTTAGGAGGGAATAACGCCAGCATATAGAGATTCATGATAAATCCGTCCTTTCGGGCCTATCCCGTGAAAGATAAGCGAAATTAAATAAGGAAGTACCATTATAAAGAGAGGTACTGCCGCAGTATTACTGCCGGCAGTCAGAGGAAAACAGAATTACCGGCAGGATCAATGTATTTTGATAAATAATCTATGACTGTCCAATTACGTGTTCTCCGCAAGAAATAAACACATGGAGTATATTCCCGTAAAATCACAAAGTAAATCGTTTTCTCTGAGGGAGAAACAATATATATAATAGTATTATTTAGTTAAACAACACACTGATTTAACAGCGTATATACGATAAAACAGTATCCCTTTTCACTGTTTATAAATATCCGGTCTGACAATCTGCCAGATATAATTCTCCCGGTTGACCGGGCTGTAACCCGATTTTTCATATAACCACGGCGCTGACGATGTGACCAGCATAATGCGTCTCAGCCGGTTCATCACCGGATGTGACTGACAGCACTCCATCAGCCAGCGGCCGAGTCCTTGTTTCTGATATTCATCGATAATATAAACATCGCAGAGATACCCGAATGTAACCCCATCGGTGACAAGCCGTGCAAAACCGATTTGTTCTGTACCGGCAAATAACCCGAAACACAGGCTGTTCAATATACTTTCATTGACCAACTCCCGGCTGATCCCTTCCGTCCATGCGGAATGCGTCAGATAGTCATGAATTTTACCGATATCCAGCCTGGTGATATCCGTTGTTACGGTATAGTGCCGGTCATGCCATTCGTGAATGCTTTTCATAACATCATAAATCCATCAGATAGGTAATGGTGTCTCTGACAGCCATCAGCGCGGATTCCAGGTCATCATACGGCAGTGTGCTGACAGCCACACGGATAGCCTGCGGGATATCGCGGGTTACGGCATAAGACTCTGCAGGACTGACGGCAATATTGGCCGCTCTCAGGCGGCTGATAACCGCATCGCAGCGTACATTTTCCGGTAACGGGATCCACAAAAAATAGCCGGCCGGATGTGCGATATGGGGTAAATCAGCAAAAATCCGGCTGACAATTTTTTGCCGGGCTTTGGCATCGCGGCGCTTTTTCTGCTCCAGTTTTTCGGCTTCTCCCTGCTCCAGCCACTCACGGACAATACCGGTCATCAGTGCTGGTGTGTTCCAGGTAGTGATGCGGATAATTTTTTCCAGCTCAGCAATATATTCCGGAGGAGCAACAATTAATCCGACCCGCAAGCCGGTGGCGATATTTTTGGAAAATCCGGTGACATAAAATGTGATATCCGGCGCCAGTTCTGCCAGCGGAGCTGGTGCTGGTTTCTGCAGAAAAGCATAGGAGCCGTCTTCTATCAGAAAAAAACGGTTTTCCCGGGCCAGACTTATCAGCTTCCTACGGAATGTCAGATCCATCACCCAGCCGAGCGGATTATGCAGTGTCGGCATGGTGAAATAGCCGCGGATTTTCCGCTGGCGGCATAATTGTGCCAGCGCTGCCAAATCCGGGCCTTCCGGGGTAACCGGCACCGGAACCAATTCGATATGACAGGTTTGTGCCAGTGCTTTAAAGCCGGGATAAGTCAGTGCATCCGCCGCAATTACATCACCGGGGCTGAACATGCTCAGTACAACAGAGGCCAGACCGTGCTGGGCTCCGCTGACCATGACAACAGTATCCGGGTCAACGGCAGAAAAACCACGCAACTTCAGGTGATCAGCAACAACAACCCTCTCCTGATGCCGCCCGGCGTGAGGCAGGTAATGCAGCAGACTTTCCAGATGGCCGCTCATGGATAACCGGCGCAGCGTGTGGCGCAGTAATGCGGTCTGTTCCGTGACTTCCGGATAGATAAAGTTAAGGTCATACATTGCCGGAGTGACATCACATTCAATACCGGTAACCGGTAATAAACTGATATCTCTGACAAATGTTCCCCGTCCGGTTTCACCACTGACCAGCCCCTGATTGATCAGTTCCTGATACACACGTGACGCTGTCACTAATGACAGCCCTTCCTGAGCCGCAAAAGCACGATGAGTCGGCAATTGTGTTCCGGCCGCCAGTTCACCGTTACGGATACGGGCTGCAAGGGTATCGACGTACTGTTTATAACGTGGCGTTGCCATACAAATGTATCCATGACAATTTTTTGATTGTCATAATTATCCGCATTACTCTCTGTAATAACAAGAGGTAATTAACGGAGTACAGGATGGATAATGCAATGACAACGGTTTCCCGCTCAACACACGGCTGGATCAACGGGTTTATCGGCGTGCTGATTTTCAGCGGCTCCCTGCCCGCCACCAAGGCGGGTATTACCGGCTTTGCACCGGATTTTCTGACAACCGCCCGCGCAGCGATTGCCGGCATTGCCGCTCTGCTCATTCTGGCCGTTCTGCGCCAGCGTTTGCCAGCTGCGAAGTATCTGTTGTCGCTGATCGTTGTGGCGGCGGGTGTCGTCGTCGGGTTTCCGCTGCTGACAGCTCTTGCTCTTCAGTATGTCAGTTCGGCACACTCGATTGTGTACCTGGGATTGTTACCGTTGGCGACGGCACTGTTTGGTGTGCTGCGCAGCAATGAGCGTCCGCGCCCGGCGTTCTGGCTTTTTTCTGTCCTCGGCAGCTTGTTTGTGATGGGGTTTGCCTTATTTCAGGGCGGTGAAAGTACTCTGACAGGTGATTTGTATATGGTTGCGGCCGTGTTGCTGTGCGGACTGGGTTACGCGGAAGGTGCCCGCCTTTCCCGGCCACTCGGCAGCTGGCAGGTGATCTGCTGGGCATTGGTGCTTTCTCTGCCGCTGATGCTGATTCTCAGTATCACTTTCCTGCCGGTGACATTCAGCGGTATACCGGCACAGGCCTGGGGCGGACTGATTTACGTTTCGTTATTCAGCATGCTGATTGGTTTTTTCTTCTGGTACCGTGGCCTGGCGGAAGGCGGTATTACCGGTGTCAGCCAGTTACAGCTGTTACAACCGTTTTTTGGGCTGGTGCTTTCCGCGTGGTTACTGAATGAAACCGTCAGCTCCGTAATGGTTGCGTCAACCTGTGGTGTGATTGCCTGTGTTGCCGGTTCAAAACGGTTTTCCCGGTAAGAAAAAACCATGTTGTGCCCGGTATCTGCCGGGCTGGCTATTGTTTTGTATCATGAATTAGTACATGTACTCCATTATCTGCAAGGTGAATGTATACACATTATTCCTGCTGATTCTCCTGAAAGTATCCGTTATCCTTATTGGGAAGAAGAAGCCAGAACCATTGGCTTCGATCCTTTTACATCAGAAACTATCTCTGAAAATACTTTTCGTGCAGAAATAGGTGTTCCGCTGAGAATTCACTGGTAACCCACTCCCTTTCGCGATGCCAGTATACCGGCGACAACCAGATACAGCGCAATAACCAGCGGTAAAAACAGTATCGAATCGCTGTAAACCGCCGCTGTCATTGCCGCACCAATTGCCAGTGAAATACCGGAGAGACCGTCGAGGACTGCGATTTTACGCGGAGAATTGGCCAGAGTGATCAGAGTATCGATACCCGCACCGTAAAACATTTCCAGCAGAGTGACACCCAGCACAATCAGTAACAGAGCCGGAAGTTCTGCGATACCGGAGAACCACGGAATAAACAAAAAAATGCATAAACCGGTTGCCGCCATCAGTGCGGTAATAATACCCCACTTCTCCGTGAAGTAACGGTATACCGGGATTTGCCCTGCGATAATAACCAGCGTATTAAACAGCAAAACCGGTCCTATCAGATACTCAGAGCCGGATCGGATAAGCTCCAGCGGCACAATGACTTCAAAACTGTAATACAGCATGGCAAAAATAGTGCTGAGCACAGAGATCAGAACGGTGTCTCTGCCGGTAAGATCAGAAAAATGAAGGTAATAAAAGTGATTTTTCGTTTCACCGGGACAAGAACGCAGTTTTGCTGAGAAGAGAATACCAATCATGAAAATCCCGGTCAGAATCAGTAATGCGTACGTAAAAGGCAGTGAAAAAAAGACACACAGTGTAATGAGTACCGGTGCAATCGCAGCACCGGTATTATTCAGCGTCATTCGTACTGAAAAGCTTTCGCTGATATTTTCCGAGGTAGCTTTAATATAGTATTTTGCTGCTACTGAAAATACGGAGGTGGCAATACCGTTTGCCAGCATCACCACAAGACACAGATAAAATGTTTGTCCGATAAAGAGAAATAACAGTGATACCAGTTTAAACGACAGTGAAAAAATAATGGTTTTCTTACTATCAAACCGGCTTATCAGCGGAATAATAAAAAAATAGGCCAATGAGAATGACCAGAATTTAATCGTGCCTAGATACAGAATTTCTTTTTCACTGAGTGTTTTCCCGGCAAAATAAAGTAATGCCAGCGGCATCAATAACCCGGAGCCCAGCGCATTAAAGAAAAAGCAGATATTAATCGCCCTGCTTTTCCGTTCAAAAATCACCCGGTAGATCAGCATCAGCTGAGATTCCAGCGCTGACAGATAGCCGTAAAAATATTTTTTCCTGTTTCTGTCAGTATGGCATGTTGCCTGACAATATCGGCAGTATTACGGAGTTTTTCCAGATTACTGCTCAGCCGGTCATAATATTCCGGCTCCGGTATACCGTCACTGTTACGGATAATTTCAGAAAATACATAGCAGATGCGGGATAATACAAACAGTGCATGAAAAATACCGATCATCGGCCGGTCGTCATCACGCAGTGGCGCGGCAAAGACCTCATCAGCTGGGTTTAGTACCAACGGATCCCCCGCATTGAGGATATTCAGTGCCGTATGGCCGCATTCATGTGCCAGAATATCAATATAATAAGCGACCGAATGTGACGGATGAACATAGGCAAACATCATTCCCCACATATAGAAATTGGTACCGGAACGCATAAAGCGGGAGCCGTCTGCGGTTTCCTGAGTCAGGTATATCTGATGGATAAACCGGTCAATTTCATTGCCCGTTTCCGGCGCGCAGCGATGAATAACGGATAATGCCTGTGTTATTTTTTCCGTTTCCGCTGCTGCCAGTACCGGATCATCACAATAGCCGAAACCAAGTTGTTTATCATCACGGATAATTTTCAGGATCATCGTTTCTGCCAATAAATGACCGGCAGATGTCAGTGGCGAGATAGTCAGTGGTAACGGCGTTCTTTTTCGCATCAACTGATTGAGGTAAGTTACCGCATCAGCATGTTCATCATCTTCCGCATATTTACCGGCGATATAATGAATAGCGCAATTTTGCCATGACAACGGAACTTCTGAGCTTATTTCTGGTAAACGATAATAGGATAATAAATAATTAAGTGATTCATAGACTTCATCAGAAAAATACTGATAAGCCTGCTGATGTTTATAATCAGGAAAAGTCAGATTTATCATATAACAGTGTCCGTCAGGTGGATAAGCCATGCCCCGGCTGACTGACATGGCCTATCAATTAGTTAGTGTGTTTATTATTTACTGAATGACCATCCTGATAACGGCGATTTTATTTTCAGCAATTTACTTTTATCTAATTTCTTCATTATTTCACTTCCTTATTAATAACAGATTATATGAATGGGTGTACTGTGTACTCAGATTGCTGTTAAACCCTAAAATAAAAATAACGATTAAAAAACACTTTTTTTAGTCAGTGTTATTTTTCTGAATCAGTATCACGGAAATAAGCAGGAATAATGATGAAATAAATAATTGCCATAATATGAAGTATAAAAAAACCACGCGGTGTTTTCACCGCGTGGTTTTATCAATACGGAAATTATCCGGGCCCTCAGATCAGTGACAAAAATGTCTTTTTAAAGTCATCGATATCATGCTGTGTGGTTGCCCACGAGGTGCACAGACGCAGACAGGATTTTCCCGGTTCCTGCAACAGCGTTTCATGGAAAACAAACTGTTTTTTCAGCTTTTCTGCCAGTGCGGAAGGCAGAATAACAAAGACCTGGTTGGATTCCGGCGGTGCCAGAAAGGTAAAACCCTGCTCCGTAAAGAATGCCGCCAGTTGGCCGGCCATGCTGTTGAGGTGTTTACCTAATGAGAAATAGAGGTCGTCTGTAAACAGCGCCAGGAACTGAGCCCCCAGCAGCCAGCCTTTTGCCTGAAGCGCGCCCTTCTGTTTGATACTGAACCGGAAATCATCTTTCAGCGCCGGATTATTGATCACCAGAGCTTCCGCCGCAATCGCACCGATTTTGGTACCGCCGATATAGAAGGCATCTGTCAGTGCCGCGATATCTTCAATTGTCAGATCACTTTGTGCAGACATTAAACCTGATGCGAGACGGGCGCCGTCAAGATAGAGCCACAAACCGTGCTCATCACAGAAACGACGCAGTGCCTGCAATTCGGCTTTGCGGTAAACCGTGCCGATCTCAGTGGAATTGGTAATATAGACCAGCTTCGGTTGTACCCAGTGCTCATCATTATGTTCGGCAATGACCGGTTTAAGATGATCGGGTGTCAGTTTGCCGTCAGGGGAAAATACAGTGATGACTTTGTGTCCGGTCGCTTCAATTGCCCCGGTTTCATGGGTGGCAATATGGCCGGTGCTGACGGAGATCACGGCCTGATGCGGACGCAGAAAATGGGAAATCGCCGTCAGGTTGGTGATTGTACCGCCGTTAAAAAAGTGGATATCAGCCTGCGGCTGACCAATCCGCTGTTTAATCAGCGCTGCGGCATCACCGCATAAAGTATCCGTGCCGTAACCGTCATGGCGGTGGCCTGCTGTGTCAGTAATGGCTTTTAAAACAGCCGGATGTGCAACTTCATTATAATCATTCTGAAAACGGTACATATGCTCCTCCGATAGTGTGCAGTAATACTATGCTTATACTTACCGGCGCACAATGGCACGGATCGCAGTTCAGTCCGGTTTTACCAGCCCGATCACACCTTCACTGAGGGTAATTTTTCCCTGTGTTTTCAGGCGCAGCAGAACTTTATCAGTATGACGCCGCGATGTGCCGAGAACGCTGGCCAGCATGTCACGGGGAAGATGGATCTGATGGCCGCTGATTTGTGTCAGCATATAGAGCAGATTGTTTTCGACGGAATCAACAGCATTCATCAGCCGCTGTTCACCGTTGATAAGGCAGCGTTTTGCCAGCTGGCGGTTAAGCAGCAGAGACAGGCGGTGATCCTGTGACAACCAGGACAGAAATGTTGCCGCCGGCATCCGCAGTACACGGCAGTCTGACAGCGCAATCACATCATAACGGTATGCCTGCCGGCAAATCGCCTCCATCTCCCCGAGGAATTCACCACGATAGCAGAATGTCAGCCCGACCTGCTTACCATTCTCCGCCTGCTTGTTAACAATAAACTCGCCGTCCAGAATGATATAGACCGCCTGAGCCGGGTCGCCCTGGCAAATCAGATTCTGTCCGTTATAAATATGCAGTGTGGTGACACTGTTTCTGACAACTTCCGGCGCATCACGGAGCAGGCCGTCTGCCTCCGGCAGCAGCTCTTCTTCGCTGAATTTCAGCCATAATTCACGAAACGGGGTTGTATTTTGCATGTACCGTATCTGTCAGGACGGGATAATCAGTGGGTAAACGTTAGCATGGTTAACAACAGGTTTGAACCGGTAAACACCGGTTTTGACGGGCTGCGGATTACCGGCAGCCCATCAGTCAGGTTACTTCAGCTCGTAGCCGTTCAGATACTGCTGCTGTCTGGTGGTCAGATTATCAAGTGAAACCCCCATATCCTGTAATTTCAGTGCCGCCACTTCACGGTCGATTTCATCACTGACATCATAGACTTTTGCTTCGTGGTCATGGCTGAGCAGATACTCGGCGCTGAGTGCCTGAAGAGCAAAGCTCATGTCCATAATTTCTGCCGGATGCCCGTCCGCACAGGCAATATTAACCAGCGCACCACGGCCCAGCAGATAGAGTGTGCGGCCATTTTTCAGGGTATAACCTTCGATGTTTTCGCGGACGATTGTGACGCTGTCACTTAACTGCTGAAGATCGGTCAGATTGATTTCATCCTCAAAGTGCCCGGTATTACTGATAATGGCACCCTCTTTCATCAGACTGAAATGATCCGATGTCAGTACATCACAGCAACCGGTGGCGGTGATAAAGATATCACCCAGCGGTGCTGCGGCGGACATGGTCATGACCGCAAAGCCGTCCATTTTCGCTTCCAGGGCTTTTATCGGATCCACTTCTGTGACAATCACTTCCGCGCCCAGTCCTTTCGCCCGCATGGCACAGCCTTTTCCGCACCAGCCGTAACCGGCGACGACCACGGTTTTCCCGGCAATAACCAGGTTGGTGGTACGCATAATGCCGTCAAAAGTGGATTGTCCGGTACCGTAGCGGTTATCAAACAGGTGTTTGGATTGTGCACCGTTAATCGACAGCACCGGGAAATTCAGTGCGCCGTTTTTTTCACGGGCCACTGCACGCAGAACACCGGTGGTGGTCTCTTCACAGGCACCGATCGTGTGCTTTGCATATTCCGGATACAGGCTGTGCAGCTCATGTACCAGGTCACCGCCGTCATCAATAACAATGTGCGGTTCACAGGCCAGAGTCTGTTTTACAAAGTTGCGGTAGGCTTCCGCATCCGCGCCGTGGATGGCAAACGTATGAATACCGCTGACAACCAGTGCGGCCACGATATCGTCTTTGGTGGACATCGGGTTGCTGCCGGTGACGGACACCTCAGCCCCGCCTGCGGCCAGAACCCGTGCCAGATAGGCGGTTTTTGCTTCCAGATGAATAGAAAGCGCTATGCGTTTTCCGGCAAACGGCTGTTCTTGTGTGAAACGCTGTTCCAGTGCACGCAGCAGCGGCATATGGGCGCGAACCCAGGCGATTTTTTGCTCACCCTGTGGTGCTAAGGAGAGATCTTTATAAATACTGGTAACCATGGCAACTCCTGCATACGGCTTTTATAACGGGATGAGCCACAGTAACCGGAGGTTGCGGGGGTCTCCAGGGCATTTGCCCTGAAACAGAAAAAAAAGACAGCCGGGTGAAAGCTTTGTTCAGCGGCGCGCCTGCACCATAGCAATCAGGCCGCAGACATCCTGCGGGACATTGTCCGTTTTCAGGATCTCGTCCGGCGTCATCCACTGAAAGTCCGGATGTGGTACGGCGGTTTCATCCAGCGGATGGCACCAGTACACCATATCAATATGCCAGTGGTCGCCGGTTTTCTTATCCGGGATAAACTCTTTCAGGATCGCCATCGGTAATGGCAGCACGCCGGTTTCCGGCAGTGGTGTGATAAATTGCTGCGCCTGTGTATCCCAGCTGACAATCCGGCATTCCAGTCCGGTTTCTTCGTGAATTTCACGCAGTACAGCATCCTGAGGCTCTTCATTTTCCTCAATATGCCCGCCGGGCGGCAGCCAGATACCGAGCTTCGGATGGTGATGGAGCAGAAAACGGCCGTGGTTGTCACTGACCAGGCCGGAGGCGGTAAAATGTTTGATAACAGACCTCATTATTTTTTCTCAGGTTATTCAGGTGATCATGGTCAGAACCACCGGCAGAGTCAACACTGCCACCATGGTCTGAAACGTGATAATCCCGGCCATCAGCTGACTGTCACCGCCGAGCTGACGCGATAAAATATAGGCGGTCGGTGCGGTCGGAATAGCAAAAAAGATCACAAACAGCTGATATTCCAGTTGGGTTAATCCCATCACAGTCGCTACCGTAATCGCCAGCAATGGCATAACACACAGGCGGACAAGGCTGTTAAGGCTGATTTTCAGGGCGGAATAGCGGATGGTCGCCACCTGCAATGCCGCCCCGACACAGAGCAGCCCCAGCGGCAGACTGGCCCCGGCCAGCAGTCTGGCAAACTGGCCGGTGTTATACGGAAGACCGGCACCGGTGACATTCAGGAGCATCCCGATAATACAGGAAATAATCAGCGGGTTTGTCAGAATGGGTAACAACAGGCGGCGCAGCGATAACTGCCGAAATTCAGATAACGCAACCACGGAAATGATATTACACAGCGGAACCAGTACCGCGAGGATCACCGCCGCCACCGCCACACCGGACGGGCCGTAAAAATCATTGACAATGGATAGCCCGAGATAGGTATTAAAGCGGATCGCGCCCTGCAGCAGTACGCCGAATTCTGCCGTTGGTATTCCGCGCAGACGCTTTACCACCGCAAATGCCGCGGTGGCCAGCCCGAGCATAATTACCAGTGCGATTGCCAGTTTCGGCAGTTGCGGGTTATCCAGCGGAGCAACGGCGAGGCTGTTGATAAGCAGCGCCGGAAATAAGATATAGTAGTTCAGCTTTTCCGCGCCGTTCCAAAACCCGGCATCGAAAACCGGCCGCCGCTTCAGAATGCAGCCGAGCAAAATCAGCGCAAACAGCGGCCATAATGTCATCAGAATTGCGAACATCAGCGGAAATCCGGCAAGAAACGTATTCCCGCATCATAACAGGAACAACAGGTTACGCGAGCAGCAACGCCGGTTTTGTATCGCTGATCTCGTTTTTACATTTTATCTGCCGCAGCGCATAAAACGCACTACGTTTTGCCGGGGCTATATGTTAGCCCCCGGCAGACGTAATCACCTGATAAGTGCAGTCAAATGCCGCTTTCTGAATACGGTAACTGTCCTGCGGATCCTGTCGCGAGCGCAGCAGCACATCCCCTTTCATAACCCGCTGTTTTTCACCCCACGGCGCAATAATCATAAACGGTTTTTCCTGCGTGATCACCAGATAATCCATCGGCTCTCCCTGCGGCCGGAAACGCTGCCGGTTGCCGCTGTCAGACGGTGTCAGTGCACTGCCGTAACGGCGGGTAAACGCCGTTTTTTTCACCAGAATTTCTTCATTGCCGGTAGCGTCACAGATGTTCTGTACCACCCAATCCCCGGCTTCCGCCGGTTTTGAACGGGTTTCTTCCCCTTCACCCCGGATAAGGGTCACTACGATTTCACCGGGCACCGCCGGACGGGCGAGAACGTCTCTGGTTTTACGGGCAACACCGGTACGGTTCCCCGCGTCCGCAAATAATTGGTTGCGATCCTGAACCGGCAGCAAATCCAAATCTTCCGCCGGTGCGGAAAACGCAGGCAGCGTCAGGAATAGCAGTCCGGAGAGTATTTTTTGCATCGTCGTTATCCGTTTAGCTGGGAAAATCCGGGTGACAGTGTCACGCTTGCAGGCGGCGAGCTATCACCACCAATACGCCGCAGCAGACGCGTTGCGGCACTGCGGCCCACATCCCGCGATGGCTGGGTGATAAAGGCTACCGGGATGTCATACAGTGCTTCACTGCCGATATCATCAAACCCCACCAGGGCGATTTCCTGAGTGAAATAACTTTCGTTATCCCCCTGTCTGACCGTGTTACCGGTGCTCAGGGCGGCAAAATACGCGCCCAGCGCCGTACCGGTGTTGTGGCAGACAATCGCACTGACTTTGGGGTACTGATACATAAATTCAGATACCCGGCGGATAATATTCTGCTGTTTGTTATCCGTTTCCACTATCCATTCGGTGCGGAACGGCAACCCGTACTGCACCAGTGTCGAGCAGTAACCGCCGACCCGCTCAGCGCGGGTGAGAGAATCACTTTCACCGCCGAAATAGGCAATCTGGCGGTGACCGTTTTTGATCAGGTATTCCGTTGCCATTCTGGCGGCAGAGGCATTGTCCGGGCGGACAACATCAATGCCGGAGAACTCACTGGCCCGGGCCGCGCACACCATCGGGATCTGATAATGATTTATCCGCTCAACCACGTCATTGGTGAGAAATTTACCGCCACCGACAATCACACCGTCCACGCCGTAGCGGATCAGACTGTCCAGAGAGCGGGCAAACCCGGCAGAAGAATTGCCGCACTGAGTCAGAAAAACCTGTTTGCCCTGTGTTTCCGCATATTCACTGACACCGGCAGCGACTTCCGCATAAAACGGTTCGGTAATATCTTTGACAATCAGGCCGATTACATTAGAGATATTGTCCCGCAATGTGGCGGCCTGCTGATTGCGGACATACCCCAGTTCTTCAATTGCCGCGTTGACTTTATCTGCGGTTTTCCGCGAGATCCGCCCTTTTCCGCTGAGCACCAGTGACACCGTGGTTACGGAGACACCTGCCTGCTGCGCCACATCGACTATCGTGACTTTTCTGAGATTCATAACGCCGGATACTTCCTTATGCTCAGGATACTGCACGGGATTTTACACAAAATACGATAAAACGTTTTATCTATTTCCGAAATATGGTTGTCAGGTCATGTTTATTTTTTGTGATCGGGCAACTATTATAATTTGGTAAAACGTTTTATCTTATTTTACCCTCACAACACCACACTGACATTTACAGGATACCGTATGAGTAGCCAACCAAAACAAAAAGTCACGCTCTGGGAGTTTTTCCAGGGACTTGGCAAAACCTTTATGCTGCCTGTCGCGCTGCTCTCGTTCTGCGGGATCATCCTCGGCATCGGCAGTTCCCTCAGCAGCCGGGATGTACTGACACTGCTGCCGTTTCTGGATCACACCGTCTTCCAGTTACTGTTCACCTGGATGAGCAAAATCGGCTCATTTGCCTTCAGTTTCCTGCCGGTGATGTTTGCTATCGCCATTCCGCTGGGGCTGGCGCGTGAAAACAAGGGCGTGGCTGCATTTGCCGGGTTTGTCGGCTTTGCGGTATTTAACCTCGCCACTAACTTCTACCTCACTGCCGCTGATATTTTACCGACTACCGACCCTGCTATTCTGAAAGCCCATAACATCCGTGATGTGCTGGGTATTCAGTCAATCGACAGCGGGATCCTCGGTGCGGTTATTGTCGGTATTATTGTGTATATGCTGCATGAACGCTTCAATACCATCCGTCTGCCGGATGCCCTGGCGTTCTTCGGTGGTACCCGTTTTGTGCCGATTATCACCACTCTGGTACTCGGCCTGTGCGGCCTGCTGGTTCCGCTGATCTGGCCGTGGTTTGCGATGGGTATCAACGGATTAGGTAAGCTGATTCAGAGCGCCGGAGCATTCGGACCAATGATTTTCGGCTCCGGTGAGCGGCTGTTACTGCCGTTTGGCCTGCATCATATACTGGTGGCGCTGATCCGCTTTACTGAAGCGGGCGGCACTATGGAAGTGTGCGGTAATACCGTTAACGGCGCACTGACCATTTTCCAGGCGCAGCTCTCCTGCCCGGAAACCCAGGGCTTTGCGGCCAGTGCCACACAGTTCCTGTCTCAGGGTAAAATGCCGGCGTTCCTCGGCGGCCTGCCGGGTGCGGCATTAGCGATGTATCATTGTGCTCATCCTGAAAATCGTCATAAAATTAAGGGATTACTGATTTCCGGTGTGGTTGCCTGTGTTATCGGCGGCACAACTGAACCGCTGGAATTCCTGTTCCTGTTTGTCGCGCCGTTCCTGTATCTGATCCACGCAATTCTGACCGGCCTGGGCTTCACCGTAATGGCGATTACCGGTGTCACTATCGGTAACACCGACGGTAACCTGATTGACTTTGTGGTCTTCGGGATCCTCCACGGTATCCAGACCAAGTGGTATATGGTGCCGGTGGTGGCCTTTATCTGGTTCGCTTCTTACTATGCGATTTTCCGTTTCGCCATTACCCGCTTCAATATCAAAACCCCGGGCCGCGATACAGACACCAAAGAAAGCGCACCGGCAACCGGCAGTTCCGCAGGAAAATCCGGCTATGATGTTCCGGCCATTCTAGCAGCGCTGGGCGGTAAAGAGAACATTATCTCACTGGATAATTGTATCACCCGTCTGCGGATGTCCGTGCAGGATATGAGCAAAGTGGATGACGCGCAGCTCAAGGCATTACGGGCGATCGGAGTTGTCCATCTGAATGAGCATAACTTACAGGTGGTTATCGGCCCGCAGGTTCAGTCTGTCAAAGATGAACTGGAAAAGCTGATGAAATCTGCGCCTGATTCCGCTCAGCCGGAACCGCAAAACGCCTGATAACCAACACCGCACTGCCTGACAGTGCGGTTTTTCTTTCCGGAGAAACTATGTCCTCTCTCTTTTCTGTCCCGGTTGACCGCCACGGCACTTACTGCACGCAATGGGATTTTGTGCAGGATCGCTTTGGTCAGGCGGATTTACTGCCTTTTACTATCTCAGATATGGATTTTGTCACCGCACCGGTGATCCTGAAAGTCATTTCAGAACGCACCGCGCACGGCGTGTTCGGCTACAGCCGCTGGCAGCACAACGATTTTCTCAGCGCTGTTGCACACTGGTTTTCATCCCGCTTTCAGGCGCAGATTGATTCTCAGGCGCTGGTGTACGGGCCATCAGTGATTTACATGGTCAGCCAGATGATCCGCCTGTGGTCACAGCCCGGTGACGGTGTGGTGGTGCATACCCCGGCGTATGATGCATTTTATAAGACGATCACCGGTAATCAGCGCACTATTGTTCCCTGCCCGCTGCAAAAAACTCCTGAGGGCTGGTGGTGCGATATGGATGCACTGGGATCCCTGTTTGCAAAACCAGAGACGCGGATTCTGCTGCTGTGCAGCCCGCATAACCCGACCGGGAAAGTCTGGACCCGCGAAGAACTGACCACCATGGCAGAATTGTGTGAACGGCATAATGTGCGGGTGATCAGTGATGAAATTCATATGGATCTGTGCCGGGCGCCGCATCAGCACACGCCGTGGTCTGAAACCGGGCGCGGGGAGTGGGCATTATTCACTTCAGCATCCAAATCCTTCAATATCCCGGCACTGACCGGCGCTTACGGGCTGATTTCAGATACCGCCTCCCGCGAAGCCTATTTTCATCAGCTGAAAGCCTGTGACGGGCTCTCTTCTCCTGCCGTGCTGGCGGTTATCGCTCATATCGCCGCCTACCGGGAAGGTGCGCCGTGGCTGGATGAGCTGCGTGATTATCTCTTTGCTAATCTGGATTATATAAAGCAGCGGCTGGATGCTGAATTTCCGCAGCTGAACTGGCAGGTGCCGGAATCCACCTATCTGGCGTGGATAGATCTGAACCCGCTGAATGTTGATGATAATGCCCTGCAACATGCACTGATTACACAGGAAAAAGTGGCGATCATGCCGGGATATACCTACGGAGAGGAAGGACGCGGATTTTTGCGTCTCAATGCCGGATGCCCGCGTGATAAACTCGCCGCAGGCATGGATAAATTAATTAATGCGCTGAAATCACTCTGATTTTTTTGCACGACCCGGGCGCATTCGCTGCGCCCCGGTTATTCGTGTTTGCCGACCTTATTGCGCAAGGCGCGGCGTAAATAGGAAAACGGTAAGCTGGGACACGACTTATCTGCGGGCCTGCCGGTGTTCACCGTTTCCTGTTTTTCATCCTGAACCGGCTTTTCCGGCGGGATTTTTCCGGAGGTGGTGTTTTCCGCCATATTATTCCCCTTCTTTACTCAGCGCGTCGTTAACCGCTTCTATTTTCCGTACTGCATCATTAAGAATATCGGCAATCTGCCCGAGCTTGGTTTCATCCAGTTCACTGGTGACCAGTTTATGGCGCAGCAGTGCCCGTAAATTCCCCAGAGCCTGCTCGATTTCATCTGATAACAGAGAACCACGGCGGAAAGATTTGGTCTCCTGCAGGCGCTGTGCAATCTGTTCCAGAACATCGGTGTTCTCTTCCAGATGCATTTTACCTTCCGGTGTCAGGCTGTAGCTTTTACGGCCGTTACCGGTGTTTTCCGCGACAATCAGCTGCTGATCTTCGAGCAGGGTCAGTGTCGGGTAAATCACGCCCGGACTCGGTGTATAGAGGCCGGAAGTCAGCTGACCGATAGATTTGATTAACTCATAACCGTGACTCGGTTTCTGGTTAAGATTAGCCAGCATCATAATACGCAGGTCACCATGATCAAGCAGACGGCGAAGCCCTTTTCCGCGACCGCGGTGACGACCGTGTTCGGGCCCTTCGTGACAACCGTGGCCTTCGTGGTGCTCATGATGATCACCGTGGCAACCATGTTCGTGTTGTCCGTCATGTCCGTGATGATCACCATGGCAGCAATGGCTGCGGTGTTCGTCGTGACCGTGATGTTCGCCGTGGCAACGATGCCCGTCTTGTCCGTGGCGTTCCCCGTGACGGCCGCCATGACCCCCGCGGCGCTGACGCCCTTCCTGTGAATCACAGGCGCGGTGGCGTAAAGCATGAAGAAACATAATAAATTCCTTTTGTGATAAATAGTGATAATCAGCAAAATCAGAATTTAGATATATCTGTTTTGCCTTCAGGAACTACTATAGTCTCTCGGAATAGAAAGATCAAATTAGATATATCTAAAATAGCACTTTTTGTCTTTTAACGGGAATGATTATCACTATCACAGTATAGCAGGAAGTGACCTGCACTATCAGCAAATGGTGCGAAACACACTGACAGTGCAGGTATAAAGGAAGAAAATCAGAAGTCAGGATTAATCAGAACAATTTTTCCGGTTAAATCGCCGGACTCCATCAGCTGGTGGGCCTGTGCCGCATCCGAGAGGTTAAAGGTATAATTGACCAGTGGCTTGACCTTTCCTGACCGCAGCAGCGGCCAGACTTTATGGGCAAGATCCCGGGCAATCACCGCCTTCTCTTCCGGTGTCCGCGCGCGCAGTGTCGAGCCGGTATGCAGCAGGCGTTTTACCATCAGCGGCATCAGATTCAGGTTCTGCGGGTTACCTCGCATCAGGCCGATCTGGATAATCCGCCCGCCTTTAGCCGCAACCTCATAGTTTTTGCTGACATAATCACCACCGATAAGGTCAACAACCATATTTACACCCTGACCGCCGGTCAGTTCCGGAATGACCTGTGCAAAATCCTCTTCACGGTAATTAATGACGTGATCGGCTCCCAGTTGCCGGGCAAGTTCTGCTTTTTCACTGCTGCCGACGGTGGTGTAAACCGTGGCACCAAAGGCTTTCGCCAGCATGATCGCCACACTGCCGATACCGGAGGTGCCGCCGTGGATAAGCACACTCTCTTCACTCTGCAGTTTGCCGGTCTGAAAGACGTTCGCCCACACGGTGAAAAAATTTTCCGGAATGGCCGCCGCTTCCGTGTAACTCAGGTTTTCCAGCGGCAGCGCGATACTGTCATGAACCAGGCAATATTCCGCATATCCTCCGCCCGCAACCAGCGCACACACTTTATCACCGACCTGACGGCGTTTGCAGTCTTCCCCGACAGCCACAACGTCACCCGCGATTTCCAGTCCCGGAATCGGGGAAGCATCCGGCGGCGGCGGGTAACTGCCCTGACGCTGGAAGACGTCAGGCCGGTTGACACCGGCTGCGGCGACTTTAACCAGCAGGTATTCTCCCTGTACCTTCGGCAACGGCATCTCAATCGCCTGTAATACTTCCGGGCCACCGTGCCGGGTAATATCAATTGCCATCATCGATTCAGGTAATGCATATGACATCATTACTTTTCCTTAACTTAAACAGTCCCGGTTTTGTAATACCTGTCGTTTTATGACGAATCAGGCAAATTACGGTTTCAGCATAATGCAGCATATCAAAGATAGCACTGCAGGTTTATGACGGTGTATTATGTCCGGCTGCTGCTTTTTTATATTTTTTATCTGTGCCGGACCGTGTTTCTTTTCGTTATTTATTTGTGATGTTTTTTAATGTATCACACCACTTTATAACGTGAAAAGAACGCATTATTCATATTTAATCCATTTATTAACATACTGATGAGCAGGAAATTGACCTGCATTCCCTTCCTCTGTTATTTTAAACCGGATTATTGAGAGTTTAATCAAATAATTCACATTATGACATCACGAAAAAAGCATAATATGTCAATATTATGCCCCTGTTTTCAGCCCGGTATGACGATATTTAAACTCAGACCACTTACCACTTTTGGTAGTCTGTGATAAAATTGATTCAAATCAATATTATTTCAAGAGCAAGCCTATGATCCCGGAAAAACGTGTAGTACGTAGAATTCAATCAGGTGGCTGCGCGATCCACTGCCAGGATTGCAGCATCAGCCAGCTTTGCATCCCGTTCACGCTCAATGAGCATGAGCTGGATCAGCTCGATAATATCATCGAGCGCAAAAAGCCTATCCAGAAAGGCCAGGCACTGTTTAAAGCCGGAGATGAGCTGAAATCACTGTATGCAATTCGCTCCGGGACCATCAAGAGCTACACCATCACCGAAGAAGGTGATGAGCAGATCACCGGTTTCCATCTTGCCGGTGACCTCGTCGGCTTTGATGCCATTATCAATACCGAGCATCCGAGTTTCGCCCAGGCGCTGGAAACGTCCATGGTCTGTGAGATTCCGTATGAGACCCTGGATGACCTGTCCGGTAAAATGCCTAACCTGCGCCAGCAGATGATGCGCCTGATGAGCGGCGAAATCAAAGGTGATCAGGAAATGATCCTGCTGCTCTCCAAAAAGAATGCGGAAGAGCGTCTGGCTGCTTTTATTTATAACCTGTCCCGCCGTTTTGCGCAGCGCGGTTTCTCCCCTCGCGAATTCCGCCTGACCATGACCCGTGGCGACATCGGTAACTATCTGGGCCTGACGGTCGAAACCATCAGCCGTCTGCTGGGTCGTTTCCAGAAGAGCGGAATGCTGGCAGTAAAAGGCAAATATATCACCATCGAAGATATGGAACAGCTGGCGGCCCTGGCCGGTAAAGTACCTGCACTGCCACAGGATTAGTAATTCCTTCCCCGGCAACATTTTTGGCTGCCGTAAAACGCATCAGGCCGGTTTATTTCGGTCTGGTGCGAATATTTCCTACATTCCTGCTCCCGTTTGGTTTATCTTTATAGATACGTATCCAGCCCCGCGAGGAGAGATGAATGTCTGAATATCAGAACCTCTTAGTTGCAATAGACCCCAATCAGGATGATCAGCCGGCATTACGGCGTGCGGTATATATCGTGCAACGCAATGGCGGACGCATCAAAGCTTTCTTACCTATCTATGATCTGTCATACGATATGACCACCCTGTTGTCCCCTGAAGAACGGGATGCTATGCGCAAAGGCGTAATTGCCCAGCGTTGCGCGTGGATCAAACAGCAGGCGCGTTATTATCTGGAAGCCGGCATCGATATCGAAGTGAAAGTGGTATGGCATAACCGGCCTTATGAGGCGATTATCAGGGAAGTTGTCAGTGGTGGTCATGACCTGCTGCTGAAAATGGCGCATCAGAATGATAAGTTTGAGTCTCTGATTTTCACCCCGCTGGACTGGCAGCTTCTGCGCAAATGTCCGTGTCCGGTCTGGATGGTTAAGGATAAAGTCTGGCCGGAACAGGGTTCTGTGGTGGTCGGTGTGAACCTGTCCAATGAAGAATCCTACCATGATGCGCTGAATCTCAAACTGGTGTCGCTGACACAGGATCTCGCAAAACGGATTGTGAAAGACCCGGCAATCCATCTGGTCAGTGCTTATCCGGTGGCGCCTATCAATATCGCTATCGAATTACCGGATTTTGACCCGAATACTTACAATAACGCGCTGCGCGGCCAGCATCTCATCGCCATGAAAGAACTGCGCCAGCAATTCTCCATCGGCGAAGAGTACACCCACGTTTATGAGGGATTACCGGAGAAAGTGATCCCGGAAGTGTGCGGTGAACTGAATGCCGGGGTGGTGGTGCTGGGTATTATCGGCCGGACCGGTATTTCTGCCGCGTTCCTCGGCAATACCGCAGAGCATGTTATCGACCATCTGAAGTGTGATTTGCTGGCGGTGAAACCGGACGGCTTTGTTTGTCCGATCGATACCAGTGATGATGATTAATCCTGTCTCCCGCAGAGGCCACGGCTTCTGCGGGAATTTTCTGCGCGTTCTGCGATAATCAGAACAATGGCGCACACATCCCGTCACCGAGCACTTTCTTCACGTTCTTCTTATTCGGTTTAAATTCACCGACTAATTTATTATCGGAATAAACCTTAAATTCCGCAGCTTTACTGAGCGCTTCAGTCAGATTGGTCCAGGCCGCAGCACCGGCACGGTGTTTGGTGCTGTCCGGTACAAAATATGCTTCGTCGTCAATCAGAAATTCAATCTGCCCTTCCACTTCATGATCACCGGCCGAAATATCAATACTGTGATCGATTGAATTTTCATAATCCTCCGGGTCCGCCCCGACGTTACAGGCAACGACAACGGTCACGCCGGTGTCATTACTGATCCCGTACTCGATAAACCCCTGGCCGAAACCGGATGTCCAGATATTCGGAATGGCTAATGCGGAGGCAGAAAAGAGAAAGAGTGAAACGGCCATCATTTTTTTCATTAATCTGAGCCCTCTGAGTGAAAAAAAGGCGGGTAACGCATTTACCCGCCTTGTGCATTTTATGCTTTTTTACCCGGATTACAGTGCGCGCAGAATAGCGTCACAGCTGGCTTTGGCATCGCCAAACAGCATCTGGGTGTTTTCTTTGAAGAACAGCGGGTTCTGAACCCCGGCATAACCGGTATTCATCGAACGTTTGAAGACAATCACGTTCTGCGCTTTCCACACTTCCAGAACCGGCATCCCGGCAATCGGGCTGTTCGGATCTTCCAGTGCCGCAGGGTTAACGGTGTCGTTCGCGCCGATCACCAGCACCACGTCGGTGTCTTTGAAATCATCATTGATTTCATCCATTTCCAGCACGATATCGTAAGGCACTTTTGCTTCAGCCAGCAGGACGTTCATGTGCCCCGGCAGACGACCGGCAACAGGATGGATACCAAAACGGACTTCGATGCCCTTATCACGCAGTTTCTGAGTGATATCGTGAACCGGATACTGAGCCTGGGCAACCGCCATACCGTAGCCCGGGGTGATGATAACGGAACTTGCCCCTTTGAGCATTTCCGCCACATCTTCCGCACTGATTTCACGGTGTTCGCCCTGCTCTTCATCACCGGATGATGCCGTACCGTCAGTACCGAAACCACCGGCAATCACACTGATAAAGGAGCGGTTCATCGCCTTACACATAATGTAAGACAGGATCGCACCGGAAGAACCGACCAGCGCACCGGTGACAATCAGCAGGTCGTTGCTGAGCATAAAGCCCGCCGCCGCCGCTGCCCATCCGGAATAGGAGTTCAGCATGGAAACCACTACCGGCATATCCGCACCGCCGATAGAGGCGACGAGATGCCAGCCGAAGGCCAGTGCAATCACGGTCATCAGGATCAGGGTGAAGACCTGTAAGCCGGTGCTGTCGGTTTTGACAAAGGTCCATAACAGCAGGAAGGACACCACCAGTGCCGCCAGGTTCAGCTTATGGCGGTTAGGCAGCATCAGCGGTTTGGAGGATAATTTTCCGCATAATTTGCCGTAAGCAACAATAGAACCGGTGAAGGTCACCGCACCGATAAAGATGCCGAGGAACACTTCTGTCAGGTGAATATTGTTCATCACCGCCGAGGTCAGCGCCTGGTTGTGATCCATATAGCTGTTGAAACCGACCAGGACTGCCGCCAGACCCACAAAGCTGTGCAGAACAGCAACCAGCTCCGGCATTTCGGTCATTTCGACTTTACGTGCCAGACGAATACCGATTACCGCACCAATCACCATGGCAACAATAATCCAGCCGATATTGGCAGAATACGGCCCGAAGATGGTGGCAACCAGCGCGATAGCCATACCGGTAATACCCAGCAGGTTACCCCGTTGTGAGGTTTCATGGCGGGATAACCCGGCCAGACTGAAAATAAATAAGATTGCGGCAACAATATATGCCGCTGTAACGACTCCGCCCGACATATTCATTACCCCTTACGAAACATTTTAAGCATACGCTGTGTGACGGTGAATCCGCCGAAAATATTGATACTGGCAATCAGTACCGCAATGAAGGAGAAGAATGTCACCCAGCCGCCGCTGCCGATTTGCAGCAGTGCGCCGACAACGATAATCCCCGAAATTGCGTTGGTCACCGCCATCAGCGGGGTATGCAGCGCATGACTGACATTCCAGACCACGTAATAGCCGACCACACAGGAGAGTGCGAACACGGTAAAGTCGGATAAAAACTCCGGCGGAGCCACGTTGGCCAGCCAGGAGAACAGGATAAATGCCAGTACCATCAGGCCGTATTTCAGCCACGGTGACATCGGTTTTTCCGGTTTTTTCTCTGCTTTCACAGCGGCCGGTTTTGCCTGCGGTTGTGCGGATACCTGAATCGGCGGCGCAGGCCAGGTGATTTCACCGGCTTTCACTACCGTCAGACCGCGGATCACCACATCATCAAAATCAATGTTGATCTGCCCGTCTTTCTCTTTGCACATCAGCTTCATCAGGTTCACCAGGTTGGTGCCGTAAAGCTGGGATGACTGTGTGGCAAGGCGCGCCGCCAGGTCGGTATAACCGATGATTTTCACGCCGTTTTCCGTGGTGTGGATTTCCCCCGGAACGGTCAGTTCACAGTTACCGCCGTTCTGAGCCGCCAGGTCAACAATCACGCTGCCTGATTTCATCGACTCAACCATTTCTCTGGTGATGAGTTTCGGTGCCGGTTTACCCGGAATCAGTGCGGTGGTGACAATAATATCCACTTCTTTCGCCTGATCCGCGAACAGCGCCATCTCAGCTTTAATAAAGGCTTCCGACATGACTTTCGCGTAACCGTCACCGCTGCCCGCAGTTTCTTCGAAATCAAGTTCGAGGAATTCGGCACCCATACTTTTAACCTGATCTTTTACCTCAGGACGGGTATCAAAGGCACGGACAATGGCCCCGAGGCTGCCTGCCGCACCGATAGCGGCCAGACCGGCAACACCGGCACCGATAACCAGCACTTTGGCAGGCGGTACTTTACCGGCAGCAGTGATCTGCCCGGTGAAGAAACGGCCGAAGGCGTTGGCGGCTTCCACAATCGCACGGTAACCGGCGATATTGGCCATCGAACTCAGTGCATCCAGCGACTGGGCGCGTGAGATACGCGGTACAGAATCCATCGCGAAGACGTTAACACCCTGTGCTGACAGTTTTTCCAGCAGCTGCGGGTTCTGGGCAGGCCAGATAAAGCTGACCAGTGAGCTGCCCGCCTTCATCAGCGGAATTTCATCATCCTGAGGAGCATTCACTTTAAAAATAAGGTCAGACTGCCAGGCTTCCTGTGTGCTGACAATATCAGCACCGGCTTCACGGTAAGCGTTGTCATCAAAACTGGCAAGATGACCGGCTCCTGTTTCAACAGCCACATCAAATCCGAGTTTTTTCAGTTGTATTACTGTTGCCGGCGTGGCGGCGACCCGGGTTTCACTGGACTGTCGCTCTTTTGGTACACCAATACGCATAATGTTCCCTTATATAAGCTCAAGTGTTTTACGGATGATTGGTCGGACATGTGCGTAAAAAAACAACCAACTGCACAAATTCAGATCAAAAGCACCCTTTTATCCGATATGTCCTAATAAGCTACTGAAAAATGTGATATCGATCCATCTAATTTGTTTGCTGAATGAAATTAAAACGGTATTTATCCGGGCGGAAATTTTTTTTGCCGATAAATGACTATGATTGCATAAATTTATGGTAAAAATAGCTGTATGATTAACAGTCGTTAGATTGCACGATAAATTAAAGCGACAACAAGCACAAATACATGTCATAATTGTGCGGCCAGGATATAAAATTTACAGGTTCAGCACGTTATGAATATTAATTGCGCAAGGCGGAAGGATTTTGTATGAAGCTGAAAACAACGGTCATCGCATCTGCGATGTTTTTTTCATTTACCAGTCTGCTCCCCGCTCAGGCGGCACAGGAATTAACACCGGAACAGGCCGCTCAGTACCAGCCTTTCGAGCGGATTGCAGTTACAGGGCGTTTTAATGCTATTTATGAAGCCGCAGCTGCCGTTTCGCGTAAAGCAGACAAAATGGGTGCCGATGCTTTCTATATCCAGAGCCTCGATGATCTGAACAACAACGGCAATATGCGTGTTGTTGCGGATGTTTACCACCGCGATGCACCACCGGCCGAGGAAAAAGGCTACCGCCAGTTCCGTGGCGTTAATGAATTACCTGAGAAAGATGCTATCGGCCTTCAGCCGTTTGATACCGTCACTGTCAGCGGCTTTTTTGCCAACAGCCCTGATCTGAACGATGCTATCGCCAAAGAAGCAGTGAAAAAAGATGCGGCCTCTTTCTTTATCGTCCGTAATATTTTCACCAACGATGGCGGTAACCAGCTGGTCACTGCATATGTCTATAAAGCGGATGCACCAAAACGTGTACTGCAGACAGAAGAAGCGCTGATCCCTGCGGATTCTGATGCCGGTCGTGCCGCACTGGCTGCCGGTGGCGAAGCTGCCAAACAGGTCGAAATCCCTGGTGTGGCCTCCTCTACTGACACCGCCGGTAACAATGTCGGTCGTTTCTTTGAAACCCAGTCCTCCCGCAGCGGCCGTTATACCGTGACTCTGCCGGACGGCACCCAGGTTCAGGAACTGAACAAGGCGTCAGCCGCTGTTATGGCACCGTTTGACAGCGTAACCTTTACCGGTTACTACACCACGTCACCGGAAGTCTCTTATCAGGTCGCCAAACGTGCGGCAGCCAAAGGGGCGAAATATTATCATATCACCCGTCAGTGGCAGTCCAGCGGCGGTAACGTGACTATCAGCGCTGATTTATTTAAATAATCACCGCCTGACAGTTCACCGGAAAAAGCGTATCTCTGATACGCTTTTTTTATGGCTTTTGTCCGGGGTATTAACACTTTCACTACATTCTTCTGCTGTCGTTCTGATAAACAGTAAATATGCATAATATAATGCAATTAATGCATGATTAAACATTGCATATCCCGCCGTGTATCCGTACAATCAGCGCCAATTTTTGCGTATTCAGTCAGATTGACTGCATGAATACCCTGCTTACCGCATCAGATTTACCGGGAAGGTCTTTTGGATAAGAAACTCAGTTTAACCGCGCTCACCGCATTAGTGCTCAGTTCTATGGTTGGTGCCGGTGTGTTTAGTCTTCCGCAGAATATGGCCGAAGTGGCCAGTCCGGCTGCACTTATTATCGGCTGGTCAATTACCGGTGTCGGTATCCTCTTTCTGGCTTTCGCCCTGCTGCTGCTTTCCCGGCTGCGTCCGGATCTCGACGGCGGCATCTTTACCTATGCCAAAGACGGTTTCGGGGAACTGATTGGTTTCTGCTCCGCCTGGGGATACTGGTTATGTGCAGTGATCGCCAACGTCTCCTATCTGGTGATTGTGTTTGCGGCGTTCAGCTTTTTTACGGATACCCCGGACAATATTGTTTTCGGCGACGGAAATACCTGGCAGGCGCTGATTGGTGAATCTGTTCTGCTGTGGTTTGTGCATTGCCTGGTGCTGCGCGGCGTACAGACTGCCGCCGGTATCAATAAACTGGCAACGTTCGCTAAACTGGTGCCGCTCGGCCTGTTTATCGTACTGGCTGTGATCGCTTTCCGCTGGGATACCTTCCATCTTGATTTCACCGGTGTGGATCTCGGAGTACCTGTGTGGCAGCAGGTGAAAGATACCATGCTGATCACCCTGTGGGTGTTTATCGGGATTGAAGGTGCTGTTGTGGTTTCTGCCCGTGCCCGCCGCCGCAAAGATGTCGGCCTGGCCACAATGATGGCAGTGATTTCCGCACTGACGATTTATACCCTGGTTACCCTGCTGTCAATGGGGGTTGTTGCCCGTCCGGAACTGGCAGAAATGCGCAACCCGTCAATGGCGACACTGATGGTGAACCTGATTGGCGGCAGCGGTGAGATTATTATCGCAGCGGGTCTGATTATTTCTGTCTGTGGTGCATACCTGAGCTGGACAATTATGGCTGCCGAAGTGCCGTTTATCGCCGCACTGCATGGCTCTTTCCCGTCACCGTTTAAAAAACAGAATGCGAATAATGCCCCATCCTCCTCTTTATGGATGACTAACGGTGCGGTACAGCTGGCACTGGTGCTGATCTGGCTCAGCGGCAGTAATTACAATACGCTGCTGACCATTGCTTCTGAAATGATTCTGGTGCCCTATTTCCTGGTCGGTGCATTCCTGGTAAAAACCGCCCTGAGAATGAAAAAACCGGCACTGCTCGGCGTGGGTATGATTGCGGCAATGTATGGCTTATGGCTGATTTATGCATCCGGCATTATCAATCTGATGCTGTCAGTTGTGCTCTATGCACCGGGTATTCTGGTATTTCTCTATGCCCTGAAAAACCGTGAGATAAAAACCACACTGCATTTTATCGAGTGGAGCATTATTGCAGCCCTGCTGATAGCGGCAGTTCCCGCACTCTGGTATCTGGTGCGCTGAAAATCTGAAAACAGGAGCCGGTCACTGACCGGCTTTTTTGTCTCCTTCCCCGCTTCCCCCAATTTTCTCTGCCGAACATAAACAAGCACCGTTGCTTCCTGCGGAGGATTGAGATGAAAACACACTGCATGTTGTAACTAAAATGATGCATTCACAGAAAAAGGACAAAAGAAAACGGGCGATGATATGCCCGTTTGTTACTATAATCACCGACACTGGATAAATAAACAGTATACCGCAAAAACGGCACTTTACCCGCTGATTTGTTCCATTGCCTGAATAATCCGTTTATCAGAAACCGGATACGGCGTTCCCAGTTGCTGGGCGAACAGACTGATACGCAACTCTTCTATCATCCAGCGCACAGCCTCCGCTTCCGGTCTGTGTTTCTCCACCGGTGATAACTTACCCTGCCACTGCTTCCACAGGTTCTGAACATGCTCAATTTTACTCATATTCGCCCTGTCGCGGTTAACGTCAGATACCAGTTTTTCGATGCGCCGCTCTATCCCCTGTAAATAGCGCAGGATATCCGGCAGACGCTGCCAGCCGTGAGCCGTTACAAAGCCCGGGAAGACCAGTCCGCTCATTTGTGCTTTGATGTCAGAGAGCGCAAACGCCATCTGCATATCAATCCGCCCTTTCAGGCGTTTACTGATGGCAAATGTGGTGGTCAGGATCTGCTCCACCAGCTTCGCGATACCGACAACGGTTTCGTTCAGCTCAGCCCGGACAAACTCTTGTAACTGCGCGAATTTGTCCTCCTGCCAGACCACACCGCCGTATTGTGCGATCAGCTTGTCGACACCACAGGCGATACAATCATCAATCAGATCCAGCACTTTACCGTACGGGTTAAAATACAGCCCCAGTTTGGCTTTGTTCGGTAATTTTTCATGCAGATATTTGATCGGCGACGGAATATTCAGCAGCAGTAAGCGCCGCGTTCCCGCCTGCATCGCCAGCTGCTGCTCAAATTCCGTTTCAAAGACCTTAATCCCGACACTCTGCTTTTCATCCACCAGCGCCGGGTAAGCTTTCACCGCATAACCACCGCGTTTTTGCTCATAACAGCCGGGAATATCGCCGAAACGCCAGATATGCGCACCGCTTTGTTCGATACCGTCATCGACCACATCAGACAGTGTCTGCTGCACCTGCTCTTTCAGGCTCAGTTTTAAAGCTTCCAGATCGTAACCTTCCGCCAGTTTTTTCTGTTTATCCCCCGTGATACGGAAGGTGATTTTCAGATGTGACGGAATTTGATCCAACTGCCAGGATTCGCGATCAACCGTGACACCGGTCATACGGCGCAGTTCCCGCTCCAGCGCATCCAGCAGTGCGCCCTGCGGCTCAGGTACCCGCTCCATAAATGCGCCCGCATAGTTTGGTGCAGGCACAAAATTGCGGCGTACCGGTTTCGGCAGCGATTTAATCAGCGCAATAACCAGCTCTTCACGCAGCCCGGGGATTTGCCAGTCAAACCCTTCCGGACTGACCTGATTCAGTACCGGCAGCGGAATATGTACGGTCACACCGTCCGCTTCGGTTCCGGGTTCAAACTGATAGCTCAGGCGGAATTTCAGATCCCCCTGATACCAGTAGTTCGGATAATCCTGTGCAGTTACCTGATTAGCATCAGAGCGGATCAGCATGTTTTTCTCATAATTGAGAAAATCCGGTTTCTGTAGCCGTTCCCGTTTCCACCAGTTATCAAAGTGGCGTGACGAGATAATATCCGGCGGCAGACGGGTATCGTAGAAACTGAACAGAGTTTCATCATCCACAAGGATATCGCGGCGCCGGGATTTGTGTTCCAGCTCTTCCACTTCATTACGCAGTTTCTGGTTTTCCCGGAAGAACGCATGACGGGTCAGCCAGTCACCTTCCACCAGCGCATGACGGATAAAGAGTTCACGACACAGCGCCGGATCGATATTACCGTAGTTCACCGGACGTCCCGCCACGACCGGCAGGCCATAGAGAGTCACTTTTTCCGTTGCCATCACCGCACCCTGAGATTTCTCCCAGTGCGGCTCGCTGTAGTGATATTTCACCAGATGCGGTGCCAGCGGCTCTATCCATTCCGGTTCAATTTTAGCGGCAATCCGCCCCCATAACCGGCTGGTTTCCACCAGCTCCGCCACCATTACCCATTTCGGCGGCTTCTTAAATAAGCCGGAACCCGGGAAGACGGAGAAACGCGCATTACGCGCCCCGGTGAACTCCTGTTTTTCCGTGTCTTTCTGCCCGACATGGGACAGCAGACCGCTCAGGAGCGACAGATGGACACTTTTATAATCCGCCGGTTCGCTGTTCACCGGAATTCCCTGCTCTTTCACCACCTGGCGCAGCTGGGTATACACATCCTGCCATTCGCGGATCCGCAGATAGTTAAGAAACTCCTGACGACACTGTTTGCGCAACTGCGAGTTGGATAACACTTTCTGCTGTTCTTTCAGGTAGTTCCACAGATTCACAAAGGCAATAAAGTCAGATTCTTTATCCGCAAAGCGGCGGTGTTTTTCATCGGACGCCTGCTGTTTCTCCAGCGGACGCTCACGGGGATCCTGGATGGAGAGTGCGGCGGCGATCACCATGGTTTCCCGCACCGCGCCGTGGTTACGGGCTTCCAGCACCATCCGCGCCAGGCGCGGGTCAATCGGCAGTTTCGCCAGCTGACGGCCGGTTTGTGTCAGATGATAATGCCCTTCGGCGGAGGTTTTACCGTCGATAGCACCCAGTTCTTCCAGCAGTTTGACGCCATCCTGGATATTGCGTTTATCCGGCGCTTCCACAAACGGGAAGGCGGCGATATCCCCCAGCCCGATCGCGGTCATCTGCAGAATAACGGAGGCCAGGTTGGTACGCAGAATTTCCGGGTCGGTAAATTCCGGCCGTGACAGGAAATCATCCTCCGAATAGAGTCGGATGCAGATCCCGTCAGAAACACGGCCGCAACGCCCTTTGCGCTGGTTTGCCGAGGCCTGCGAAATTGGTTCTATCGGCAGACGCTGAACTTTTGTCCGGTAACTGTAGCGGCTGACACGGGCAAACCCGGTATCAATCACATATTTGATGCCGGGAACGGTCAGCGAAGTTTCCGCCACGTTGGTGGCCAGTACGATACGGCGCCCGGTGTGCGGCTGAAAAATCCGGTTCTGTTCACTGTTGGAAAGACGGGCAAACAGCGGCAGCACTTCGGTATGGCGTAAATCTGCTTTATTCAGGGCATCGGCGGTTTCACGGATCTCCCGCTCCCCGCTCATAAAGATAAGGATATCCCCCGCACTTTCCCGTCCCAGTTCATGCACGGCATCCAGAATGCCCTGAGTCAGGTCACGATCCGAATCATTCTCTTCCCCCATCACCGGACGATAACGGACTTCCACCGGATAAGTACGCCCGGAGACTTCAATAATCGGTGCATTACCGAAATGACGGGAAAACCGCTCCGGATCAATGGTCGCGGAGGTGATGATCACTTTCAGATCCGGACGTTTCGGCAGAAGCTGACGCAGATAGCCGAGGATAAAATCAATATTCAGGCTGCGTTCGTGGGCTTCATCGATGATGATGGTGTCATACTGCAGCAGCAGCTTGTCCTGCTGTAATTCTGCCAGCAGGATCCCGTCCGTCATCAGCTTAACCAGCGAATTATCACTGACCTGATCACTGAAGCGGACTTTATAACCGACGGCGCCGCCAAGCGGGACTTTCAGTTCCTCCGCAATACGGGAAGCTACGGTCCGTGCAGCCAGACGACGCGGCTGGGTATGACCGATAAACCCGGTGATACCGCGTCCCAGTTCCAGACAGATTTTCGGGATCTGCGTGGTTTTACCGGATCCGGTTTCACCCGCGATGATCACCACCTGATTATCACGGATCGCGTTATAAATCGCTTCGCGCTTCTGCGAGACCGGCAGATTATCCGGATAGGTAATCTCCGGCCGGTTGGCAATGCGCAGCTCTGTGCGGGTAATACCGCGCAGCATCTCATCCTGTAACCCTGCCAGCACCTTCTGCTGAGATTCGGGGTTGCGGATCTTCGCCACCCCCGCCAGCCGTTTGCGGAACTGATGCTGCTCCCGCAGCGATAGATGGGGGATTAACTGTTTTAATTCATTAAGAAGGGAATTCACCTTGCTGTCCTTCTGATAGGTAATATCGTGCCGTCTGTACGGTTTGGCTTTTTGTGCGGCGGGTCTCCCCTCTGTCATTGTTATCCCGTTTTCGGAGTAACGCACACCGCGTGTCTTTATTAAACTTGCCGTATCCGGCCATTGTCAGATTTTTTGATGTTATGCGCCGAATTTATCTGCTGTTCTTTATACAGCGGCTTTCATACACTGATTACGTAATAAATAAGCTGAATCACAATAACAAGGTTTACTATGCAAAAAGTTCTCGTTCTGAAATCCAGTATTCTTGCGGACTACTCACACACCAACAAAATGGCGGATTATTTTATCGGACAATGGCGGAAAAATCATGCAGATGATGCGATCACTGTCCGCGACCTGAGTGCTGACCCGGTACCGGTTCTGGATAACGAAATTGTTTCCGGTATGCATGGTTCCGCAGGCGGCACCTTAACACAGCGTCAGGAGTCCGCAAATGCATTACAGACTGAACTGATTGATGAGCTTTTTGCACACGACGTTATCGTATTCACCGCACCAATGTATAACTTCACCATACCGACACAGCTGAAAACCTATCTGGATTTCATTGCAGCTGCCGGCAAGACCTTCCGCTATACCGAAAAAGGTGCCGAAGGGCTGGTGACGGGCAAACGTGCGATTGTTCTGACTGCACGCGGCGGTTTCCACCGCGATCAGACGTCTGACCTGATTGTGCCGTTTATGACACAGTTCCTGGGTTTTATCGGGATCAGCGATATTGAGTTTATTTATGCCGAAGGTGTCTCGATGGGTGAGGATTTTGCTGAAAAAGCACAGCAGAATGCCCGTCAGTGCGTTGAAGCGCTTTCCGCATAACCGGATAACAACACAAAAACAAGCAGTATCATCATTAATCATCCTTGTTCCGCGCCGGGTCATCCGGCGCTTTTTTTTGCATCCGTTAATCCGTTACTCTTTCTTCAGCCATTTACCGTTGATACCGAGCACATATTCGCCCTGCGGCGCGCGGGTCACCAGTTTCTGTCCGGCGATTTTAGCCACTTCATCCGCTTTCATCCGGTTGGTTTGTGCCAGTTCGCTGTATTTTTGCGCCCGGGCTGTATTAATCTCTTTCACCAGACCGCTGACATCCTGCCGTGACGATGCTTTATCCACGGCCGCGATATAACCGCTGAAGGTTTCGCCCACCAGTCCCTGCTGTTTGGCCTCATCCAGGGTCAGTGCAAACGCAGAGCTGCTGATCAGTAATGTCAGCGCGGCCAGCCCGCTGTTAATGAATTTACGCATTATTCACCTCAAAATATCGCTGAGTTATTTTTCAGCAAATCTTCAACCTGGCGGTCAATTTTGACATTAATTTCATGTTCAATTTTGACATTCATATTGATATCAATGGGTTTATCCGGTGTGGCCACTTCCACCCGCAGACAACCGTTAAGCGCGATAATCATCAGCGGTAATACCGCACCTGCTATCCATTTTTTCATTCTGACTCCGTCGGATGTTACTCCTGATTCTGTGAAATACTCTTTTCCAGCCAGGCTTCCAGATTGCTGCCGAAACGCAGACTGCGCCATAACTGAAACACATTTTCCTCATGCCGGTAATTCAGATTTACCGCCCGCCGTGCATCCAGTACCGGATTATAGCCGGAAACCACTGATGACATCGTCAGGACACCCAGGTTGGTCAGATTAACATCCGTCCGCACCCGTTTCATCACCAGATAATCCAGCCAGTTAATCGCCGTACCCGCTGAAATATTGTTTTCACTGACCGATTCAACAAACTGATTATCCAGATTGAGGGTCAGCGGTTCGTCGTTTTCCACCCAACCGTTATGCACAATCCACTGCGGATTATCAATATAAAACGGTAATTCCCCGCTGATACTGCCTTCAAGGGCAAACTGTGTCACTTTCAGCGTATTGATCAGCGGGCCGGTATTCAGTTTATCCAGTTTTATCACCGCTGCGGTTTTCTGCGGAATGGTCAGTGACGGCATGGTGACCTGTCCGCCCAGAATATCCAGACTGACGCCGGACAGTTCCAGCGGATAGGCATCACCGTACGGGTAATAACCCTGCAAATCGGCTTTAATATCCGTCACTTCAAACAGATTCTCAACACGCGCAATCCGCAGCATCACAGGCGTTTTACTGCCGAGCTGCCAGCGGCTGTCCGCGAGCCGCCACGGCAGCACAAAATCCACGCCGCTCACTTCGCCGTCTTTCAGCCACATGCCCGCCTGTTTGACCACCCAGTGCCCGCCGGCGACAAATCCCTGACCCGGTGCAGCAGAATACGCCGCCTGGGCATAGAAAACACCGTTACGCAGTGAGATCCCCAGATCGGCCGGGATCAGCGTCTGAAATGCCCGCATATCCTGCTCCGGCCAACGAGCCTCACCACGCAGACGGACACCGTCCCAGCGGCTCCAGTAATGTATCGGCCCGATATTTTTTCCGGCTGACAGTGTGCCTTTAACAGAAAAATCGCGGGGGTCACGGCCATCCAGCGTCATATTAAAGGTCGCGGACGGCAGATAGCTGTTATCCAGCCGGATTTTCCGGGTGGTCAGCTGCACTTTACCGGACAATTTCTCCTGCCCGTCAACCCGCGTCCAGATCAGCGGGGATAACAGTGTCAGCGCCGGGGCATCCATCGACATCATACCGTAGCGGATACCGTTGAATCCGGTGTTCAGTTTCCGGATACGGATTTCCTCATCCAGCCAGGAACCGGCGCCGGAGAATGTCCAGTCCGCATTCAGCGGCTTCATCCGGCCTTTTCCCCAGATTTGCCAGTACCAGCGGCCATTATCCGGCAGGAATTCCCGCGCCTGGCCTTTCATCTGAAAACGGTAACGCCCCAGCTCCGGATTATTCACCGTCACAATAGCATCCAGCGGCCCGGAAATTCCCTGCTGTGACAACGAGGTTCCCGCCAGCGGCAGACGCAGTTCTTCCACCAGAAAATCCGGACTGAGCTGCCCGCGTGCCCGCACCAGTGCCCCGGAGCGTAACCGGATCACCGGATCGGAAAATGTGCCGGTCAGTACCGCCGGTACCCGTCCTGCTGCCCACATATCATTGTGATTAACCTGCCCGGCCAGCTCAAAAGGAATATCAAACTCAGTCAGCGGAAGGGGTGTTTCCGGTAACTGCAATACCACCGTGCCTTTACCGCGCACACCCTGCGTGGTCACGGAGATCCGTGCCCCCAAAAGCATATCCGCCGGTGAAGAGAGCCAGTTTTTCAGTTCTGCGCTGATAGTTCCCTTCAGTGGCTGTTCCCACTCATCCCAGCGCCATTCCCCGTTTTTAATCAGAATACTTTCCGCCGTGGCTTCCCAGGGAATATTCAGCAGCACGGTCTGCGGATCGGTTTCACTCAGCGTCAGAACACCCTGCCGCCCCTGCCAGTCAAAGGCAGCCATCAGCGGCTGTGGCCGGTATGTGGTTGTGATTTCAGCCTGTAATCTGCCTTTATCCGGCAGCTCCGCTGTATTCAGCGGCAGTGTCAGTGCGCCGCTGAGCGCAAATTTTTCATCACCAACAGTGGCATCCAGTTGTGACAGAGTCAGGTTCAGCGCCGGATCAACCGCCAGCTCCGCCTGAATGTTCTCACCCTGATAACTCAATTGCTGTCCCCGGCCGGGTGCGGTTGTCAGGCTCAGTTTTCCCCGGTACATCTGCCAGGGCGCGGGGATAACGTTATCAGCGGTCAGCGTCACCGGCGGCAACTGCGATAACAGCGCACCGATATCAACCGGTGTAGTGTCTGTTTCTTCAGGGCCGGAAGGTAATTTCTGAAAGCAACCCGCATCACCGGTCAGTGAACCGGCATCAATAATCCAGCGGCCGCCGCGCTGATAGTGAAGTGACAGCTTTTCCCCGCCCGCCAGCTGACATTCATTACTGCGGAGAGCCGCTTCTTCTATATAGAGGCCACCCGCACGAATTTTTGGCTGAGAAAGTGACAGTGTAACGCCATCCGGCAGAGAGGATTTCACCACGGCAGGCAGCCAGCGCGGAATTGTCAGCCAGGCCGCCGGGAGGATAATCATCAGCAGAGCAAGCAGTACGACCAGCACTTTCAGTAATTTTTTCATAGACCTCAGAGGTGCAGTTCCCCGGTTACAGATACATCAACTAAGCGTTATACTGTAGTCAGCAGATTTCAATCATTTCTGAACACAGGACCGCCCTATTTTGTCAGGGCTATCCGGTTTAGTGTAGCGATTTATTTTTTAGCGGAGGAACCCCGATGAAAATCGTCAGTTACAGTACCAAACATTACGACAGCAAACATATGGATTTGATTAATCAGGATCCTCGCTTTCAGTATGATATCGAATATTTTGATTTCCCGCTGACACAACAAACCGCAAAAAACGCCGTGGGTGCCGATGCTGTCTGTATTTTTGTTAATGATGATGCGAACCGGGAAGTATTGCAGGAACTGGCGGATCTCAATATCAGAATCCTCGCACTGCGCTGTGCGGGTTTTAATAACGTGGATTTAGCCGCCGCTGAAGAGCTGGGTATTCAGGTTGTCCGTGTTCCGGCCTATTCCCCGGAAGCTGTGGCTGAACATGCCGTCGGTATGATGCTGAGCCTGAACCGCCGTATTCACCGTGCTTACCAGCGCACCCGCGATGCTAACTTTTCTCTCGAGGGTCTGACCGGCTTTAATATGCATAACCGCACAGCCGGGATTGTCGGAACAGGCAAAATCGGCCTGGCCGTACTGCGGATATTAAAGGGATTCGGGATGCGCCTGCTGGTGTCTGATCCTTATCCTAACCAGACAGCACTGGATCTGGGTGCAGAATATGTCGATCTGAACACGCTGTTTGCGCAATCTGATGTGATTTCACTTCACTGCCCGCTGACGCCGGAAAATCATCATCTGCTGAATGAAACCGCATTTGCCAAAATGAAAGACGGCGTGATGATTATCAATACCAGCCGCGGTGCATTAATTGATTCCGCTGCCGCCATTAATGCCCTCAAACAGCAGAAAATTGGCGCGCTGGGTATGGATGTGTATGAAAATGAACGTGATTTATTCTTTGAAGATAAATCGAATGATGTGATTCAGGATGATGTGTTCCGCCGTCTCTCTTCCTGCCATAACGTCCTGTTTACCGGCCATCAGGCGTTTCTGACAGAAGAAGCTCTGTTGAGTATCAGCGAAACCACGCTGGAAAACATCACTAAGCTCTATAATGGCGAAACATCTTGTAACATTGTGTTACAGAATTAGTAGCTATTACACGGAACATTACAATTTAATCCCGGGGATTTTATTTTGTTTCCCGGGATTCTGGTCATAAAAAAACCAACAAACATAAACTTAGGTGATGTCATTCAGTTTATTCTTAATTTTGCCCATCCCGATTTTTGATGCTAATATTCGCTCCGTTTTTTGATGAGTTTTCCTCAATAATCACAGCAACTGACATTCCCGTTTATATTGATCAAATTTAAACAGGAATGTATTTCGGATAAAAAAAGCCCCGTAACGGGGCGGACAGGATATAGATACTGAGTAAAGTGTTTTTGTTTTAATGTCCGCATTATAAACTACACTTAATAAACAAATCCTAAATAAAAAGAACAGAAATAACAGCCCTTGTTTTTGTTGCGACAGGCTATTTGTTATGGGTCTGTTTAATAATACTGATGTAACATTCAAACTATAAAGTAAGACGTAGCGATCATATATTATCATTAACCGTTAACTATCATTTGTGATGTTATTAACTGATACTTTTCTCATAATATTAAAACGGGACACTTTCAGTTAATATCGAATACAGAGAGTAAAAATATGTCTATGTTAAACCGTTTAGTTTTAGTTGCAGGTATTGCATTATCTTTTGTTACACACAGCGCATCATTGCAGGGTCAGCAAGGCGGCGTCATCAATTTCTACGGGTCACTGACAGAAGCCCCCTGCACCTATCAGGTATCCGGCAATAACGTCAATGCCGAATGTTACCGTTCCGGTGAAACCGCCAAATATAACAGCAGTATTCAGGCGGATAATAAACCTAACGGTACATTAATACCAGATAACATTGGTGAAGTAAATATCACTCCGGTTTTATCTGATTCAGAAAAACATATTGTCACCATAAGCTATCGCTGATTAGGCAAAGATATACTACACAGCAAATATAGAAGTCAAATAACGGATTTATTAAAAATAACATTTATCCCGTATTATAAAAAATAATAAACAATATGCCTCATTTAAATCAAACACCCACGGGTGTTTGATTTTCTTATTTGTGATAAAGAAGAATCTTATTCCCGCCCTCATCGTGACCACTCTCAGATTCAGCCGGTAGTACTCTTATCTGTCATATGATAACGTCGTATGTAAATTAAGTAATATTAATGATACCGGTAAAGGGACACCGCACGAATGAATCATTCTCTGACAATGTTACTGCAGCGTTTGCAAACCACCGTACCTGCATCACAGGTTACTTTTACCCGTGATGAACTGAATTATCCGGGTACTCTCTGCATACACTGCAGCACCGGCAGCCTCACTGATTATCACCACCCGCGACTCCGGAGCGGTCAGCCATGCTATTAACTACGGCTGGAGTGAGGAAGAAAAACAGCTGACGGAACAGCAAGGCGGGCAATATATTCCGCTGTTCCGTCATGATATCAGCAGCTGAACTATTCCCCGGCCAGAGCGCGCGGGAACAGTAAGTTATTCTCCAGGCTGATGTGTTCCATTAAATCATCAATGAAGGTATTGATACCGTTATACAGTACCCGCCAGGTTGTGCAGGCTTCTTCCGGTGCTGTGACATTATTGGTGATAAATTTAATCACCTCCACAATATCCCCCGCATCATCATGCTCTGCTTCCATAACCTGTACCGGCCCTGCCGCCTGCGGTCCCATGCCGTTGCAGATCATCGGAAACAGCACTTGTTCCTCTTTCATCATATGCGAGGTCAGCTCTTCATGCAGTGCCGTCAGCTGCCGGGCCAGCCCTTTCGGGACACTGGCTTTGGCGGCATGCACCCGCTCCACTTTTTCCGCCTGTAAAATCAGTTCCGGTAATTGTGCGCGGTGGCGATCGTGATAACGGGTAATAATAAAGGCGATAATGTCGCTCAGCGGGGCTTTCCGCCAGTCCTGCGCCGGTGCCTCATCTTTCAGGGCGAGTAATGCCTGTTCAATTTCATCGATATTCAGGGATTTTTTCTCTGCCGCTTTTGCCAGTGTCCGTTTTCCGCCGCAGCAGAAATCCAGATCATAACGGCGGAAAAGTGCCGATGCACCATTCACAGACAGCGCCAGTTCGCCCAGGGTTTTTTCACGTAATGTCATTTTTATTACCTCAAAATTCAGTCATAAACCATGATAAATCAGTGCTGCGGCAGCTGACGCAGCAGCGTAAAAGCATCACTGAGTTTGTCTTCCGTTACCGCAAAAGCGTGCAGATTTCCGGCGCTGTCATGGCCTTTGGCCGTCATACCGTTGCGGCTGATATCAATACTCCACCGCAGATCAGGATGATGAAAATCCCCGGCGAGCTGTACCGGCAGATCCGGTGTTTTCACCCTGATAAGCATTGGCGGCAGTGTCAGTTTTCCCTCTCCGCCGGTCAGATTTTTTGCCAGACAGACCGCGCTGAGCATAATCGGCTGCAGATACTGCATCACTTTACCGTCAATTTCCGCGCAATCGCCGAGGGCATAAATATCCGGATCGGATGTCTGTAATGAACTGTTTGTCACAATACCGCGCCGGACAGTCAGACCGGCCAGCTCAGCCAGCGAGGTATCCGGTTTCAGTCCGGTGGCGGCAATCACCACATCCGCGCGGGTCACACAATCATGATCAAACAACGCCTCTATATCATTTTCTGTTTTCTTCAGTGACTGTAACTGTGTACCGGTCAGCACCCGCACACCGGATGCGGACAGGTTATGCCGCAGACGGCTGCTGAGTTCAGCGGGCATCAGTGAGGACAAAATACTGGCCGCCATATCCGCCAGGGTAACGGTTTTCCCGGCCCGGCAGAAATCCATTGCCAATTCTGTGCCGATCAGGCCGCTGCCAAGGATCAGTACCCGCTGTGCATTACGCAGCTGTGTTTCGTGCCGCTGAAAATCCTCGCGGCTGTTAAGTGTCAGCATCAGTTCATTGCCGGGCACCGGCGGACGGCCCGGTGTTGCCCCGGTCGCCAGCACCAGTTTGTCATAGTGCCATTGCTGCTGATCACTGCTGATAAGATGCTGTTGTGCATCAATGCCGCTAATCCGGGTATGCGGGAACAGCGCCACATTATATTGCTGTGCAAATTCCTGTGCTGACTGCCGGATAAGATCATCAGCACGCTGATTCAGACTTATCACATGGCTTAAATCCGGTTTGTTATATTCATCGATACTGTCTGCCGCAATCACCGTCAGCAGCACCTGTGTATCGGTTTTACGGATATTTTTCACCAACTGGCGGGCAGCAAAGCCCCCGCCGATAATTACAATGCCTGCGCTCATGCGGCCTCCGTCGTCAGGACATCAAATACGTCTTTACCGAGAGAGCATTCCGGGCACAGGAAATTATCCGGTACACAGGACCACGGCGTTCCCGGCTCCACACCCTGCATCGGCTCGCCTTTTTCCGGATCATAAATCCACTGACACACACCGCACTGCATACACGGCCCCAAATCCTGAGATGATACATTAGTGACACTGTCACATGATTTTGCTTTTCCGGTATCATTGACCGCGGCTGCCGGGGTGGCTACCGGTTGCGGCGTGATCGCTTTTGGTGCCGCTGCTGCCGGTCTGCTGACCGCCGGTAATACCCCGGTCGCCCACTGCCGCGCCAGGTCACGTCCGTATTGGCGGCACTCTTCAAGGGTATTCAGATCAGGACGCCATTTTGCTTTCAGTGACATCGTGGTTTCAAAACCGGCATCCATCAGCCGGGTCTGCACACGGTCAACCGCTCCGCCGTTCCAGCCGTAACTGCCGAAAGCCGCTGCTTTTTTATTGCGGAACCGCAGACCGGTTAATTCCTCCAGCATCCCAGCAATTTTCGGCATCATGACATTATTCATAGTGGATGAGCCCACCAGCGCTCCTTTTGAACGGAACACACTGGTGATGATGTCATTCTTATCGCTGCGGGCGACGTTAAAGATTTTCACCGCCACATCCGGGTCCGCTTCATTGATCCCCTGTGCGATTGCATCGGCCATCATGCGGGTGTTGTTCGACATGGTGTCATAGAAAATCGTGATACGATCTTCCTGATAATCCGCCGCCCATTTCAGATACCACTCCACGATTTGAGTCGGATTATCGCGCCAGACCACGCCGTGTGAGGTCGCGATCATATCCACCGGCAGCCCGAACCCGAGGATTTCAGTAATTTTCGGAGTCACCAGACGGCTGAACGGCGTCAGGATGTTGGCATAGTAACGCTGGCACTGCTCAAACAGCTCAGTCTGATCCACCTCATCATTAAACAGCCGCTCGTCGCAATAGTGCTGACCAAAGGCATCATTACTGAACAGGATGGCATCTCCGGTCAGATAGGTCATCATGCTGTCAGGCCAGTGCAGCATCGGGGTTTCGACAAAAATCAGCTGTTTGCCGTTACCGATATCCAGGGTATCCCCGGTTTTCACCACATTAAAATGCCATTCTGGGTGATGGTGGTGGCCGTTAATGGAATCAATGGCATTTTCAGTACAGTAGATTGGTGTGCCCGGGATCGCCGACATCAGTTCGGTTAATGCCCCGGCGTGATCTTCTTCCGCATGGTTAATCACAATGTAATCAATATCGTTCAGGTCGATTTGTGTCTGCAGATGCTGCACAAACTCGCGGCTGAATTTGTGATCAACTGTATCAATCAGGACATTTTTCTCTTCGCGGATCAGATAGCTGTTATAGCTGCTGCCGAGCAGGGTTTTGTATTCTGTTCCGTGGAAATCGCGGACTTCCCAGTCACGTTGTCCGACCCAATACACATTATTTTTTACATGAATAGCCATTTGATAGTTACCTTCTGTTTTTATGCTTCGTTACAGAGAGATAATCAATTTGCGTGCCAACTTTTACTTTGTTGTTTTATAAAGATTTTAAATTTCAGGACAAAAAATAAGTGTCAAAATGACTATGCAATTAACTGTCATTATGACATTGTACTGTCATAATGACAGCGGAGGATCGCATGGGATTTTCAGTTGATGTACTTACCGGCATTGCTATTGCCTTACAGCGGGATATCGGTCATCAGGATCGCTTTCAGCGTCTGGTCTCCACGCTGCGCCGGGTACTTAATTGTGATGCAGCCGCGCTGCTGCGTTATGAATCACATCAGTTTATTCCGCTGGCGATTGACGGGCTGTCGCCGGATGTTCTCGGCCGCCGCTTCCGGCTGGATGCGCATCCCAGACTGGAAGCCATCGCCCGTGCCGGGGATGTCGTCCGTTTTCCCGCAGACAGTCAGTTGCCTGACCCTTATGATGGTCTGATCCCTGATCATATCCATCTGAAAGTGCACGCCTGCGCCGGTCTGCCGCTGTTTGCCGGGCAAAACCTTATCGGCGCGCTGACACTCGACAGCCTTGCACCGGACCAGTTTGATACATTCAGTGATGAAGAATTACGCCTGATTGCTGCTCTGGCCGCCGGAGCACTTAATAACGCCCTGCTTATCGGCCAGCTCGAGAATCAGCAACTGGTATTCAGCGCCTCCGCCGGGCTGGCGGCAGGGCAATCCGGCGGACAAACCGATATTATCGGCCTTTCACCCTGCATGATGCAGTTAAAGAAGGAGATAGCCATTGTGGCCGGTGCGGATATGAATGTGCTGGTCAGCGGCGAAACCGGTACCGGTAAAGAGCTGGTGGTGCAGTCCATTCACGAATTATCCGCCCGCCGTGATCACCCGCTGGTGTATCTTAACTGCGCGGCGCTGCCGGAAACCGTTGCGGAAAGTGAATTATTCGGGCATGTCAAAGGCGCATTTACCGGTGCTATCAGCAACCGCAGCGGGAAATTTGAAATGGCGGATAACGGTACGCTGTTTCTGGATGAGATCGGTGAGCTGTCACCGGCGTTACAGGCCAAGCTGCTGCGGGTCTTACAGTATGGCGATATCCAGCGGATCGGTGATGACAGGCCGCTGCGGGTGAATGTCCGCGTGCTGGCTGCCACCAACCGGGATCTGCGGGCTGAAGTTGCCGCAGGCCGTTTCCGGGCTGACCTGTTCCACCGGCTCAGCATTTTCCCGTTACAGGTGCCGCCGCTGCGGGAACGCCATGAAGACATCCTGCTGCTGACCGGCTATTTCTGCGAACGCTACCGTCAGACGTTTGGTTTGCCGCAGGTGGTGATAAGTCCCGCGTTACGCCTGGCGCTGCTGCACTATCACTGGCCGGGTAATGTGCGGGAGCTTGAACATGCCGTGCACCGCGCCATTGTGCTGGCGCGTGCCACCGGCAACAGTGAAGAGCTGCTGTTACAGCCTCATCACTTCTCGCCGGAAGAAATCCCTGAACCGGTTGTCAGCCCAGAAACACTCTCTGCAGAGGCCGATCAGGATCTGCGCACGGCCACCGATACCTTTCAGGCAGAGCTTATCCGCACTGCACTTACCCGCAGTGACGGCAGCTGGGCCGCTGCGGCCCGTCGTCTCGGCATTGATGCCGGAAATCTGCACCGTCTGGCAAAACGTCTGGGGCTGAAATAATCCCCGGACGGGACTTTTTGACAAATGTCATAGGGTAAGCCGCATTTTCTGCACTATGTTATGACCTCAAATGAAAATGATAACCATTATATTTATGAGGTCAGGGATAATGCAGAACAAAATCACCCGCCGCAGGCTGACACACTGCCTCGCGCTCTCACTTACTGCCGGTGTCTCCGCTGCGGCAGCGGAACCCGCACCGGACACCCTTATTGTCACCGCCGCAAAGCAAAGTCGTCTCGCGCCGGATGCCGCGCAGGAAAAAGAAAAACTGGAGAATGTCGCGGGCGGCACCAACCTGATTATGGTTGAAAAAGATACCCGGCTGGCGACGCTGCATGATGCACTGGATTATCAGCCCGGCGTGCTGGTGCAGAATTTCTTCGGCGGTATTGATCAGCCACGGCTGAATATCCGCGGCTCCGGTGTGCAAAGTGCCCCGCTGGCACGCGGTATTCTGCTGATGCAGGACGGGCTGCCGGTCACCGATGCGGACGGCAGTTTCCATATCAGCACCCTGGAAATGCGGGATGCACGGATGATCAGTGTCCGGCGCGGCGCCAACAGCCTGAATCCGCAGAGTAACAGCCTGGGCGGCGAGCTGGATCTGATTTCCTATACCGGCCGTGACGAAGGCGGACGCCTGCGCTATGAATACGGTTCTTACGGCCGTGAAGGTTTGCAGACCGCCTTCGGCGGCGTATCGGATGACGGTCGTTTCGACGGACGCATCAATTTCACATATGACCATTTCGACGGCTACCGCAAACACTCCTCATCACAGCGCAAAACCGTGCGCGGTAACTTTGGCTATACCGGTGATAATTTTGAAAACCGCACTTCCCTCAACTGGACCGATCTGCGCTTTGATGTCGCCGGGCCGGTCTCTGAAGCCGTGCTCGACAGTGATCCGACAGAGGTTTACCCGATGGTCTGGCTGCGGGATCCGCACCGCAATGTGGAGCAGTTCCGTGCCGCCAACCGTTCGGACTGGCAGATCGATAATCAGCGCATCAGTGCCGGTGTCTGGTATATCCGTACCCACGATAATTTCACCACCCCGGCCTATTACCGTTTCAGTCAGAGCCACAGTGAAGGTATGCAGCTGGGCTGGCAGATGGAAACCGAGCCGGTCTCCTGGCGGGCAGCACTGGCGGCTGATCATATGAGCCTGGAAACCGATCTGATGCAGAACCGGCGCGGCACAAAAATGGACAAAACACCGATTGGTAAGTTTGACGGCAAAGCAGACAATATTTATGCCTCTGCCGGTGCCGGTATTCATCTGACACCGGATCTGACCCTGAATCTGGATCTCAAAGCCACCCATGCACGGCGGGATACGGAAAAGCGCAACAGTTCCGTTTCACTGGATCAGAGCTGGTCCTTCTGGACCCCCAAAGCCGGGGTGATCTGGCGTCCGGCGGATAACCAACGCTGGTTTGCCAACGTCAGTGCCAGTCAGGAGCCCGCAACCTTCCATGAAATCATTAATTCCTCTGACGGCCGCCTGATAAAACTGGATCCGCAGAAAGGCGTGACGTTTGAAATCGGCGGTGACGGTGATATTACCGAACAGCTGAAATGGAATGTGGCGCTCTACCGCAGCTTTATCAAAGATGAATACATCACAACTTATGATTCAGAGGGAAATATCACCGGCGTCTTTAATTATGCCGCCAAAACCCGTCATCAGGGGCTGGAAGCAGGAATTAACGGCGTGATCCCGGCGGGTCCCGGAGATGTGGAATATAAGCTGGCCTGGACGTGGAATGATTTCCGTTTTATGGGCGGTGAATATAACGGCAATTATATCGCCGGGATCCCGCGTAATATTGTCTCGGCGGAAGTGCTGTACCGGATCGGCGACTGGCGTTTCGGCCCGAATATTCACTGGGCACCGACCGACATGGCCGTCGATCACGAAAACCATCTCAATATTCAGAAGCGCAAACACTATGCGGTGCTCGGGCTGAGAGGCACTTATCAGCCTGCGGATAACTGGTCGCTCTATATGTCAATGGATAACCTGACCAACGAACACTATGCGACCACCTCTGTAGCGAACCGCTCAGTCACCGACAAAGACAGCACTCTGTTCCCGGGGATGGGATTCAGTGTCAACGGCGGTATCACCTATAATTTCTGATCTTACTGATATAAGAAATCCCCGCCCGGCGGGGATTTTTTTATTTATTCAGAACGGGCGCTGCGCCGGGATAGCCAGTTCCGCCAGATAGGATTCATTGGTGATCCGCACCGCGTCTTTATCAATTCCGATAAACGCTTTCTGCCGCCAGCCGGAAAACAGGCGGCTGAGAGTTTCATAACGAACACCCAGTTTTGCGGCTAACTGCCCGCGCGATAACGGCAGCACCACACAATCCGATTGCTGGCACCGTTTCAGATCCAGCAGATAAGCTGCCAGCCGCTGCTCTGCGGAGCTGGAGGTCAGCCAGTCGATATGGTTGATATTCTCATACAGCTTCAGGCTGAACCGTGCCAGTAACTGCGCCATAATTGCCGGACAGGCATGACACAGCCGTAAAATCGCCTGTTTATCCAGCATCAGCGCGCAGCTGTCTGTTCTCGCCCGCAGACTCATCGGGAAGCGATTGTGCGGCATAAAGACAGCAGCAATCGCCACCAGCTCACCGGCGGTAAACATACCGAATACTTTCTCTTCACCCGACCAGGTGTGACGGAAAACATCAATCTGCCCGCTGATCATCAGCGGACAGGCTTTTACTGTCTCCCCTTCACGACTAATCAATTCCCCCGCCGCAAACTGACGATGTGTGCTGTCTGCCAGTACCAGCGTCAGATCATCATCCTCTGCCGCCTGAAATAACGGGCACGACCGGAGGATCGCCATTTGCTGTGCGGGGGCAAGGGTCTTTTTGACAAATGTCATAGGGTTTTCCTCTCAGTGCGGCCAGAATAAATGCAATTATAAATGATAACCAATCGCATTATCAATTTAATCATAAAATAAAAGGCGAATAACCTTATGATTAGTAATAGATTTACATTATTGCCGGTACTGTTTTTTACCTGCACAACAGCAGCTTATGCCGCAAAAGGTCCCGTGCATTTTACCGATATGTCACAGCAGAATATTGAACTCGCCGCTCCGGCACAGCGGATTGTGGTGATCCCGATTCCTGCCGCCTCCATGCTGGTCAGTGTTGATGAGAGCAGCAAACGGCTCGCCGGGATGCATCCCTTTGCCGGTGTCGCTGCCCGCGACGGCATGCTCAGTGTGATGTTTCCGGATGTGCTCTCTGTACGCAGTGATGTGGTGGGGAATGATTTCGCACCGAATATTGAAGCCCTGCTCTCGGTTAACCCGGATCTGGTCTGGCAATGGGGACACCGGGGCGATGACATTATCACGCCGATGCGCAATGCCGGTCTGACCGTTGCCACGCTGGATTACGGCAAAGAAGCCTATACACAGGAGTGGCTGACCCTGATGGGGAAAACCCTCGGCAAAGAAACCAAAACGGACGGGCTGATTGCCTGGCGCAAACAGGTGATCAACCAGCTGGAAAACAGTGTTGCTGCGATTCCGGAAGACAAACAACCGCGTGTGCTCTATCTCTCTCATTTTAAACAGAGTATCCAGACTTTCGGATCCACGTCTCATAACAATGCGGATTTTGCACTCGCCGGGGGTGTCAGCCTCAACCGTGACCTGACCGGGCCGCGCACCCTGAATATCGAGCAGATTCTGGTGTGGGATCCGGACATTATCCTGCTGGGCAATTTTGAGGCCGGACTGGCACCCGCTGATATTTATAACAATCCGATGCTCAGTGATGTGACCGCGGTAAAGAATAAACGGGTCTATAAACTGCCGATCGGCGGCTTTATCTGGGATGCGCCAAATCAGGAAACGCCGCTTTACTGGCAGTGGCTGGCTCAGATTTTTCATCCGGAAAGTGCGGCATTTCCGCTGCGGGAAGAGATCCGCAAACGCTATCTGCAACTGTACGGCTATTCTCTAACCGATGAAGAAACAGACCGTATTTTACAACTCGATCTGAACCGGGAAGGCCGTGATTATCTGACACTGATGGGGCGGCCGTGATGCGAAAATCCCGTCTGCAATGGTGCCTGTTATCCGCCCTGCTATTACTGACCATCGTGCTCGCGCTGTGTGCCGGGCGCTATGCGGTCTCTGTGACAACGGTTCTGCAAATTCTGGCGGATACCCTGACCGGACGCAGCCCGTCTGCAGAATACAGCCGCACCGCTGAAAATGTGGTGTTATATGTCCGTCTGCCGCGCATTCTGATCGCCGGGCTGGCCGGTGCCGGGCTGGCGGTTGCCGGTGCCGCATTACAGGGCATCTTCCGCAACCCGCTGGTAGGGCCGCAGATTATCGGTGTTTCATCCGGCGCAGCGCTGGGCGGCGCACTGGCCCTGCTGCTTTTCTCCTCTTTATTTATCACTATCAGTTTTGCCTTTCTCGGCGGTCTGCTGGCCATTGTGCTGGTCTTTTTACTGGGGCTTAACCGGCACGGCAGCAGTCTTCTGATGCTGATCCTTGCGGGAGTGATTATTAACGCTTTTTTTGCCGCCCTGATTTCGCTGATCACCTATTTTGCGGATCCGAATAATACCCTGCAAACCATCGTGTTCTGGCTGATGGGCAGTTTTGCCACTGCAACCTACCTGAAAGTGAGCGTGTTACTGCCGGTTGTTATCATTGCAGGCGGGATTATTTTTGCCCTCCGCTTCCGCATCAATGTGCTGTCCCTCGGCGGGGAAAACGCACAGGCACTGGGGCTGCCCGTCACCGCAACCCGCTGGACTATCCTGGTCTGCGTCACGCTGATCACCAGCGCCACCGTAGCCGTTTCCGGCACCATCGGCTGGGTCGGGCTGATTATTCCGCATATCGCGAGACTGATCAGCGGACATGACCACCGCGTCCTTCTGCCCGCCAGTGCCCTGACCGGTGCGATTTATCTGATCGCCGTCGATACCCTGGCGCGCAGTATGACCAGTGCGGAGATCCCGCTGAGTGTCATCACCGCACTGATCGGGGCACCGATTTTCGCCCTGCTCATTCACTCCATGAATAAAAAGGTGGCAGACCTGTGATCCGTGTTAATCAGCTCAGTTACCACACCGGCAAACGTCCGTTATTTGGCGGACTGACATTCCGCCAGCCGCCGGGCACTATCGCCGCTATTCTCGGCCCGAACGGACGCGGAAAAACCACGCTGCTGCGCCTGCTGCTCGGCCTGCAAAAAGGGGCAACCGGCACTGTGCAGCTCAGTGCACCGGCAGCCTATGTGCCGCAACTCAGCGGTGCGCTGTTTAATTACTCTGTCCGCACCATGGTCAGCCTCGGCAGGGTTCGCCATCTTCCCTGGTATGCATCCCCGTCCCGCCGTGATCATGACATCACCGACCAGGCAATGGCTGACCTCGGATTAACCCGGTTTGCGGACACTTCATTTAACCTGCTCAGCGGCGGTGAAAAACAGATGGTGATGATTGCCCGCGCACTGGCCGGTGAACCGGACATTCTGATCCTGGATGAACCCACTTCCGCGCTGGATCTGGCAAATCAGGACACGGTTCTTTCCGTTCTGAAAATGCTGGCCGCCGAACGCGGCAAAACCATCCTGTTTACCAGCCATTATCCGCAGCATGCCCTGCATATTGCGGATCACTCACTGTTACTGTTTGACGGCACACAGGCGCAGTTTGGTCAGACACCCGCACTGCTGACTGAAGAGAACCTGGGAAAACTGTATCAGCTTCCGGTTTCTGTCGTGCCGGTTAACCACCCGCACCGGCAGACCTGCGGTGTGATCCCGTTGTTCCGCTGAACCCATTTATTACCTGATTAACCATAAGGATATTTATTATGAGCAATAACACGATTACCCCGGCAGAAACATTAGTGATTGCCGACCTGGTCAGCTACACCGAACAGGGTATTTCCAGCCGTGTTCTCGCCAAAAACGGCGGCGGCAATATCACTCTGTTTGCCTTTGATAAAGGCCAGGCGCTCTCTGAACACAGCGCTCCGTTTGATGCCATTGTGATGATTGCCGAAGGTTCACTGATCCTGACTATCGCCGGAAAACCGGTAACGGCAAAACCCGGGGATATTGTCCGTATGCCGGCCAATATTCCTCATGCTGTGGACGCACCGGAGCGGGCAAAAATGCTGCTGGTGATGTTACGTGAACCGGAAAACAAACAGGACTGAATAATGGAAAGCACACATACTGGTCATGAAGCCGGACACAAATTTCTGGCGCGTCTGGGTAAAAAACGCCTGCGCCCGGGTGGCCGCACCGCCACAGAATGGCTGCTGACACACAGCGGGTTACAGACTGACAGCCGGGTGCTGGAAATTGCCTGCAATATGGGTACCACCGCGATTGAAATCGCCCAGCGTTTTCAGTGTCATATTACCGGCATTGATATGGATAAACAGGCACTTGCCAATGCGAGGAAAAATATCCTCGCTAACGGGTTGTCGCACCTCATCACCGTGCAGGAAGCGGATGCCTCAAAACTGCCGTTCCCGGATAATCATTTTGATGTGGTGATCAATGAAGCCATGCTGACCATGTATGCGGACAAAGCCAAAGCCCGTCTGTTACAGGAATATCTGCGGGTACTGAAACCCGGCGGCCGTCTGCTGACCCACGATATCGCGCTGACAGAGCGGCGTGAGGATGAGTGTGTCACGCAGGAAATGCAGGCTGCCATTCATGTCAAAGCACAACCGATGCTGAGTGATGACTGGCTGGCACTGTTCCGTGACGCGGGTTTCCGTGATGTGATCCGCTCGGAGGGTGCGATGACACTGATGACACCAAAAGGTATGCTGCACGATGAGGGACTTGCCGGCACACTGAAAATCATCCGCAACGCCCTGAAAAAAGAGAACCGCCCGCAGTTTTTACAGATGTTCCGCCATTTCCGGCAGAATCGTGATCGCCTGCGCTATATTGCCGTTGTCAGTACAAAATAATAAGCAGTGAGGAATGTCGTGAAAAATGCACCGGATATTTTTTTCCGGTGCACTTTTATCTGTTTCCGGGGCAAAGAATTGTTACCATGATGAAAAATGCTGCCCGTCACCGGGTTTGATATTCAGAGGAATGATATGCAAATTATTTATCCTGGATACTACACCGGCAACTATCTGCCTGACGACACCTTTGCTGAGGAATATCGCTGTGCACAGCAACAGGGGGTTTCCTGTCTGTTACTTGACCAGGAAGCGGTATCTGACGGTAAATACCGCTTTTCCGGCAATATTTCAGCTGACAGCCCGGTAATCTGGCGCGGGTGGATGCTGACCGGAAAAGAATACCGGCACTTACATCATGCTGTTACGACCTGTGGCGGTAATATGCTGGTGTCCCCTGAGGAATATTTGCAAAATCATCATATTACCGGCTGGTATGATTTTTGCCGTCATTATACAGCAGAAACAATCTTCACAACCGAAGATGCTGATTTCGATACCCTGACCTCACAATTAAAGTGGCCGGGGTATTTTGTTAAAGACTATGTTAAATCACTGACCACATCACGCGGATCACTTGCTGCAAACGCTGATGAGATCCGCGAAATTATCCGGCTGATTTTTCGCTACCGGGGACAAATTGAAGGAGGTATCAGCCTCAGGCACTATGAATATTATAAAACTGACAGCGAACGCCGCTATTTTGTGCTGAATGGTCAGGCTTTCTCTGCTGATGATAATATCCCGCCTGTTGTCCGGGAAATTGCAGATATCATTACCACACCTTTCTTCTCTGTGGATATTACGGAAAATACAGCCGGTGAATTACGTCTGATAGAAATCGGCGACGGTCAGGTCTCCGATATAAAAGAATGGGATACTGAAAAATTTATTACTCTGTTTTCTGGTGCTGACTGAGATTACATTTCGTTATGGCTCACTCACAACACATAACCTATCCATCAAAACTAAACTTAAATATGCCATGTTTCAAATGTATAATAAATATTTATTGCGGAACAGATGGAGCACGTCAGCGCAAAATGCCCCATCTATGTCCCGCGTTGTAAACAATCAGTTATAACCCGCCTTCGGGCTTATTCAGGATATGGTCTTCCCAGTTCTGTACCACGCTTTCGGTGACGGCTATGTGGCGGACGGTAATGCCCTTCTGGTGCATCAGGGATTTGGATCCGCTGATTAGCGGGTGCCAGGGTAATAACGGCTTGCCTTCCATGACCAGACGGTAAGCACAGGTCATCGGCAGCCAGGCGTCAAATGTCGGCAGATTTTCCCGCGTCAGTTTGATGCAGTCCGGCTCATAGCGGAAACGGTCTTCATAATGACGGCACTGGCAGCTTTTAATATCCAGCTGGTTGCAGGCCACATCGGTGAAATAAATTTCATCGGTGTCTGCGTCCATCAGTTTCTGCAAACAGCATTGCCCGCAGCCATCACACAGTGATTCCCACTCTTCGTCACTCATTTCATCGAGGGTTTTCACCGTCCAGAATGGTTGAGACATGTTCTTTTTTCCTTTTACTTCGTGGCTGACCCGTTTCAGATAACCCGCGTGGTCAGCATGTGATCATTTACAGAGATTTTCAGCATATCGCCTGATACCAGCGGTCCGACACCTTCCGGTGTGCCGGTCAGGATAATATCCCCCGGACGCAGTGTAAAATAGCGGGACATATAGCTAATCAGCGGTATCACCGGCGTCAGCATTTCGCGGGTGTTTCCCTGCTGGCGCAATTCATTATTAACGGTCAGGCTCAGCGTGACATTCTGCGGATCCGGGAATTCATTGACCGGAATAAACCCGGACACCGGCGCAGAGCCGTCAAATGCCTTACTTTTTTCCCACGGCTGCCCTGCCGCCTTTAATTTCATCTGCACATCGCGCAGTGTTAAGTCCAGCGCGACACCAAAACCGGCAATCGCCCGGGCACAGCGATCTTCATTGGCCTGTTTCAGCGGTGCACCGATCAGAACCGCCAGTTCGGTTTCGTGATGCACTTCACCGAACTCTTTCGGAATGGCGACCGGCTGACGCAGGTCGCACAGTGCTGTTTCAGGTTTAATAAAAAGAAGGGGTTCTGCGGATGCCTGTGATTTCATCTCCGCAACATGCTTTGCATAATTCAGCCCCACACATACCACTTTCCCGACCGGAAAATCCAGGAGAGCGCCCTGCCAGTCACGATGCTGATACATAGTCTTACCCCTTTAATTTATTATTCTGTTGACATCAGCGGATTTCCGCACCGACATTATCTGCCATCAGCGAAACGCTGAGTGCAAAGAAGTACGAGCGGTTCCAGTGCATGATGGTGATAAAGTTCTGTGTGACCAGATACACCCGCTCCTGCTTATCTTCCGGTACGACTAACCACATAGGGGTCGATTCCGGCAGATTTGCCTGTGCAGGGAGTGTTACACCCAGGGCCTTCCACTGCGCCAGTGTTTTACTCTGGTTTTTCTTTGTTCCCTCAATGCTGCGGTCAAAGCCTGCAGGAACAGTCACTTCATATCCCCACGGCAGCCCTTTTACCCAGCCTTCAGTAGCCAGATAATTCGCCGTGGAAGCAAACACATCCGCTTTGTTATTCCAGATATCCACCACGCCGTCACCATCACCGTCCACGGCATAAGTCAGATAGCTGGTCGGCATAAACTGGTTCTGTCCCATCGCACCGGCCCAGGAGCCTTTCAGCTGCTGATCCGCCGGGATATGGCCCTGGTCGATAATCTGCAGTGCTGCGATAAACTGTTTAATAAACATCTCTTCGCGGCGGCCTTCATAGGCCAGGGTTGCCAGGGCGGAAATCACATCTTCTTTACCCTGATAACGACCGAAACCGCTTTCCAGTCCCCACAGGGAGACAATATATTCCTGCGGCACGCCGTAACGCTGACTGATACCGGATAACAGCGCCGCATTGGCATCATGCTGTTTAACTGCAGCGCTGACTGCGCCTTTGGTCACACGGCGGGCCAGGTAATCATCCAGTGTGACTTTTTTCTCAGGCTGGTTTTTATCAGACGTTATAACACGTTCGATAAAATGAAAATTCTCAAAAGCGCGGGTCAGTGTGGATTCTTTAATACCCTCCTGACGCGCCATCACTTTCAGCTGCTCAGCATAGGCCGGAAATTGTTCTGCTGTCCGTGAGTCAGCCGGAAATTCCCGCTGTAAATCCGCCACGGACAACCGTGCAGCGGCCGGCTGCTGCACTGCCGGAGCATCAGCCGTTAATTTGGCCGGTGATACCGGAGTCTGAGATGCACTGCATGCCGTCAGCGATGCCGTAATAATCACGGCGCTTAATAATGTCAGGCGCATAGCGATATCCTTTCTGGTTATTTCGCGGGGATTATTATTAGGATTTATCCTGAATATTCAGTGTATCCCGGTATTCTGATAACAGATCTTCCACCGGTGGCGGGAACTGCAGATAATAACCGGCATCTGTCAGTTCCTGTTTCACTTTCTCAATATCCGCATTGGCCAGTTTATCGCGGTTTGCAAGGTTGATCAGCATGCTGAAGACGGGCTTGCCGAAACTTTTCAGCAACTCTTCCGGGACACGGGAAAAATCATCTTTCTTTTCGATGAACAAATAGGTTTGATCGCGGTTCGGACTTCTGTAAATTGCACACAACATTGGAATTATCCCGTTTAAATCAAATCGTGACTTGCCAGTAAATGGCACTAACTATAACATGCTATTGTTTTTGATAATATCGTTACCCGGCATTGCGTCGCTGCAATGCAATTTATATATGGCTGAATAGCGGGCCGCTAATTATACTGAGTCGGACAGATGTCACCATCGCCAATTGATCTTAAAGGCAGTAACTTCACACTTTCGGTTCTTCATCTGAATAATGAGGATCCTCAGATTATTGAACAGGCTGTGCGCGAAAAAGTCAGCCAGGCGCCGGCCTTTTTCCAAAATGCTCCTGTTGTGCTTAATGTCAGCCAGATTTCATCCGGCGCGAACCTGAAAATTATCTGCCGTGCCGTCACTGACGCCGGTTTGCGGATTGTCGGGATCAGCGGCTGTCAGGATGAGAAAATGCGCCGGGCCGCAACCCGAAGCGGGCTTCCGCTGCTCAATGAGGGCAAGAGTGCCCGTGTTGCTGAACCGGAAGCGCCGGAGCCTGAAACACCGGCAGTATCATCCGCCGCAGATTCATCCTGCCGGAAGACCCGGCTGATTAATGTGCCTGTCCGTTCCGGCCAGCGCATTTATGCCCCGAACAGTGACCTTATCGTGACCGCCAATGTCAGTGCGGGCGCGGAACTCATTGCGGATGGTAATATTCATATTTACGGGCTGATGCGCGGACGTGTGTTAGCCGGTGCGGCAGGTGATACGGAAAGCCAGATTTTCTGCACCCATCTGCATGCGGAACTGATTTCTATCGCCGGACAATATTGGCTGAGTGATCAAATCCCGGGCGAATTCGCCGGGAAAGCGGCCAAACTCAGTCTGGTTAATAATGAACTCACTATCAACAATCTAATATAGACCTTTAACAAGGAATAATTCCATGGCACGCATTTTAGTTGTTACTTCAGGTAAAGGTGGCGTAGGCAAAACCACTTCCAGCGCGGCCATAGCGACCGGCCTTGCCCAGAAAGGAAAGAAAACCGTTGTGATCGATTTTGATATCGGTCTGCGTAACCTTGACTTAATCATGGGGTGTGAGCGTCGCGTCGTGTATGACTTCGTGAACGTTATTCAGGGCGATGCCACACTAAATCAGGCACTTATCAAAGATAAGCGGACTGAGAATTTATTTATCCTGCCTGCTTCGCAGACCCGCGATAAAGATGCACTGACCCGCGAAGGCGTGGAGAAAGTGCTGAACGAATTAGGTGAGATGGACTTTGATTTCATCATCTGTGACTCCCCGGCAGGGATTGAGAGCGGCGCACTGATGGCGCTCTATTTTGCTGATGAAGCCATTATTACCACCAACCCTGAAGTTTCATCTGTCCGTGACTCTGACCGTATTCTCGGGATCCTGTCCTCCAAATCCCGCCGTGCGGAACAGGGACAGGAGCCGATTAAAGAGCATCTGCTGCTTACCCGTTACAATCCGGGCCGTGTCAGCCGCGGTGATATGCTGAGTATGGAAGATGTGCTGGAAATCCTGTGCATCCCGCTTATCGGTGTGATTCCGGAAGATCAGTCTGTTCTGCGTTCATCCAACCAGGGTGAGCCGGTGATTCTGGATCAGGAATCAGATGCAGGTAAAGCTTATGACGATACCGTCGCCCGTATTCTGGGTGAAGATCGTCCTTTCCGTTTCATTGAGGAAGAGAAAAAAGGTTTCTTAAAACGCTTATTCGGGGGGTAAACCATGGCGCTGTTAGACTTCTTCCTGTCGAGAAAAAAACCGACAGCTAATATTGCAAAAGAACGTTTGCAAATCATTGTTGCAGAGCGTCGCCGCGGTGAATCTGAACCGAATTACCTTCCGGATCTGAAACGCGATTTACTGGCAGTTATCTGCAAGTATGTTCAGGTCGATCCGGAGATGCTGTCTGTCCAGTTTGAGCAGAAAGGCGATGATATATCCGTTCTTGAACTGAACGTCACGCTGCCTGAAGGCGATGAAGGCACGAAGAAAGACGAGACTGCAAAAAAAGAGTAGTTTTAGTGACTGATAATAACACGGCGGGTTACCCCGCCGTGTTTTTTGCTGTTTATTCCCCGGAGACAGCACTGACCTCAATACCGGCAACCACCTCTGCCAGAACAGTCTCCAGCAATGGTTTACGCCAGCCGTTCAGCAGTTCCGGCTCTTCGGATGACGTTTTAAATCCCCACACTTTATTCAGATACTGGTTAATCTGACGGCGTGATGCCAGCAGCTCCGGACTGAATTGTTCCGCTTCGCTCAGCTCAGTAATGCGTGCTTTAATCGCCTTAAATGTTTTGCGGTATAACGGATGATCGGACACATTTTCCACCGGAGCCGGATAATCAGCCTCATTCAGTGCACGGCTTTCTTCCGTTAACGCCAGCAGGCGTCTGCCGTGACAGCGGATTTCCTGGCCGGTCAGCCCCAGTCCGTCCAGCTCGCCCAGCGAGGTCGGCATATAACGCGCCACTTTCCACAGATGTTCTTCACGTACCACAAAATTGACCGCCATATCACGCTGACGCGCCTGTTCCAGCCGCCATTGCGCCAGTTTCTGTAAACAGGCCAGTTGCTGCGGACGCAGTTGTGCGGCACCGCTGAAATCGCGGTAAGCTTCCGCCGGGTCAGTCTGGGTAATACGGCGCTGCGCCATCATGGCACACTCTTCTTCCGCAGAAGCCAGGTAACCGGCCGCACGGACTTTTTCTGTCAGTTTTTCCGCCAGCGGCAACAGGTAATACACATCCGCCGCTGCATATTCACACTGTTTTTCTGTCAGCGGACGCGCCAGCCAGTCAGTGCGGGATTCACTTTTATCCAGGGTAACACCGAGGTAGGTTTCCACCAGCGTGGCAAACCCGCAGGAGAGCGGATGCCCGGTAAAGGCGGCCAGCACCTGGGTATCCACCAGCGGCTGCGGCACACATCCCATGCTGTTGAAAAAGACTTCGATATCCTCACTTCCGGCATGGAGATATTTGATCATATCCGGTGCAGCCAGTAAGGTTTTCAGCGGTGTCCAGTCAGTGATCCCCAGCGGATCGACCAGTGCGAGATGCTCCCCGTCATAAAGCTGAACCAGACCGAGATGCGGATAATAGGTTCGTATCCGGACAAATTCGGTGTCCAGAGCAAGATAAGGTTTGCCGGTAACCTGTCCGCAATAGGCGGCAAGGTGTGTATCGCTGGTAATCAACTGATAATTCAAAACAACTTCTCTTAGTCTTTGACGACGTGGTTAAGTGATGTGATACAGAATAATTCAACAGATCAGAGTATTTCAATCAATAGTCGTAACAGAACAGATAAACGCCGGTTTTAACCGGCGTTATTATTCTGCGGCCTGATGTGGTGTCATGCAACCGGCTGAACATCCGTTTTGTGCTTTTCCTCATCGCGCAGTTCGCGGCGCAGAATTTTACCGACATTGGATTTCGGTAATTCATCACGGAATTCAATGATTTTCGGGACTTTATAACCGGTCAGATAACGGCGGCAGTGCAGACGCAAATCATCTTCTGTCAGTGATTTATCTTTACGGACCACAAAAATCTTCACAGTCTCACCGGAGCTTTCACTCTCCACGCCGATAGCAGCACACTCCAGCACTGCCGGATGCAGCATGACCGCATCCTCAACTTCATTCGGATAGACGTTGAAGCCGGACACCAGAATCATGTCTTTTTTGCGGTCAACAATGTGCAAAAAACCGTTCTCATCAAACTGCGCGATATCCCCGGTGGCGACCCAGCCATCTTTCAGCACTTCAGCGGTGGCATCCGGGCGGTTCCAGTACCCTTTCATCACCTGCGGACCACGGACCCACATTTCACCCGGCTGCCCTTCCTGTACATCCGTGCCGTCATCATCCAGCAGGCGGATCTCAGTGGACGGTACCGGGAATCCGATACTGCCGCTGTAACTTTTCAGGTTATGCGGGTTGCCGGCGACCAGCGGGGAGCATTCTGTCAGCCCGTAGCCTTCCAGCAGATGTTTGCCGGTCAGTTTTTCCCAGTTTTCCGCCACTGCTTTCTGCACCGGCATACCGCCGCCGACAGAAAGATTCAGGGTGGAGAAATCGAGTTTGTGAAATTCCGGATTGTTGATCCAGGCATTAAACAGGGTGTTTACCCCGGTAATAGCCGTGAACGGGTATTTGCTCAGCTCTTTAATCGTTCCGCTGACATCACGCGGGTTAGTGATAAGCAGATTACGGCCGCCGATTTCAATAAACAGCAGGCAGTTCACTGTCAGTGCAAAGACGTGATACAACGGCAGTGCGGTGACAATCAGTTCTTTGCCGACATTCAGCTCCGGAATATAGGCCGCCCGCGCCTGCTCAAGGTTTGCCAGCATATTGCGGTGGGTCAGCATCGCGCCTTTAGCCACCCCGGTGGTACCGCCGGTGTATTGCAGAAATGCCAGGTCTTCACGGTGAATTTCCGGTTTGACATACTGCATGCGGTAACCCTGATGGATAGCGCGGCGGAATGAGATAGCATCCGGCAGGTTATATTTCGGTACCAGACGCTTGATATATTTGACCACAAAATCCACCAGCGTGGCTTTCGGACGGGAAAGCTGATCACCCATACGGGTCAGGATCACATGGCGGATTGGCGTGTTATAAACGATTTTTTCGAGGGTGTGTGCAAAATTGGAAACAATCACAATCGCGGCACAGCCGCTGTCATTTAACTGATGTTCTAACTCTCTTGGTGTATAGAGGGGGTTGACGTTCACCACCACCATCCCTGCCCGCAGGATCCCGAATAAGGCTATCGGATACTGCAGTAAGTTCGGCATCATCAGCGCGATGCGATCCCCTTTTTTCAGCCCCAGTCCGTTTTGCAGGTAAGCGGCAAATGCGCGGCTTCGCTCTTCCAGTTTCCGGTAGGTCATCACCTCGCCCATATTGATAAAGGCGGGCTGGTCCGCAAAGCGCGATACCGCATTCTCCAGCATCTCTGCCATTGAGGCATAGGTGTCAGGATTGATATCTGCCGGGACATCTTCCGGATAGTGTTTAAGCCAGACTCTTTCCAAGGTTTTACTCCTGATTATTGCTGCTCATCTCATGACCCGCCGGTGTTAACAAAATATTTACACAAATAAAGTATTTACATAAAACGGCGTTTTCGGATAATTTTTCTGTTTCAGGTTGAGAGTCACATCACTAATTTGTTTTATAAAGCCAGATAACAATCGAGGCGGCAAATGCCGCCTCTTAATCTATTCACTGTAACAAGCTGAGGATAATCATTCCTGCTTATCGTCACGGGCGGGATTATACACTCAAATCCGCATTTATGCTGAACTTTAAGGTTACCGTACCCGCAAATCCGCGCGATTAAGGTACTAAATAATCCTGCACCACTGCCGGTCCCGGCGGATAATACCAGCCGCCGCCATAATAGCCGCCGCCGTAGTACCCGTTATGCCAGCGCCACGGATCCGGACCATACACCGGCGGCGGCATAATCACCTGCCGTGCCTGGTGCCAGCGCTGGAAACCAGTGACATCAATCACCGGGAAAGTATAAGGAACATCGCCTATCTTACCGGCTTGTGTACCGTTCATCAGCCCGACCACCGTGACATACTGGTCGCGGAAGTTATCCGGCTCCATAAAACTGTTGATCCGGGCATACATCCGGCCGGTGATCGTTGAACCGAGGAATGGCGCACCGGTGCTGTTCAACGGCATCACCGCGATTTCCAGCTGTGTCATATCCGGCTGATTCTGCACGCTGAGTACCCGCCCGCCGAAACGCGCTTCCATCCCTTTGTAAGCCTGCGGCGCTTTCTGAACGGCCTGAAAATCCGTCAGCATCGTGGTGCCGCTGCCCTTAATGGATTCCGGTACTGTGGCGCAGCCGGCCAGCGCCAGTGATAAAATCACAACACCATACTTCAGACTGCCCCGTAAGCGATTCATCATGATATGAGCTCCTGTGACGGATAGTATTCATTTATTGTGGCTGATGATTGCCGGTTCAACAATTGACACAGGCTATTTTTTTACGTTATTCCCGGCCCGGTAATTTCTTCCAGGTCACTTCGTTGCGCAAATACACCGGCTCTGCCGATTCAGGGGCAGATGTTTCCCCGCGGCGCAGTGCATTCAGTGCAGGCGGCAGCATATCCTGTGCATGCGGCAGCGTAATCTCTGTCATTTGTGTGCTGAGGGTCAGCGTTTCCTGCATCTGCGGATACGCCGCCCAGCCGGTGCCTGCCAGTCCCCATTCGCCGGTGAGTGCGGCACAGCGGGTGACAAAATCAGCCGGTTTCAGCACTGCTTCCGCCAGTTCCTGCCGGAAAATACCCTGCTCATCACGGACATACGCCGCGCAGTACACTTCATCCATGCGGGCATCAATGGCAACCAGCACACGGGAGAGCCCGGCAGTACGGAAAACCCCTTCCGCCATGGTTTCCAGTGATGAGACACCGATCATCGGCAGCTCAGCGCCCAGCGCCAGACCCTGCGCGATCCCGACACCAATCCGCACGCCGGTAAAGCTGCCCGGCCCCTGACCAAAGGCCAGTGCATCAAGATCACGGAGAGAGAGATTCTGCTGTGCCAGCACCGCCTGCACCATCGGCAGAATGCGCTGTGTGTGTTCGCGGGGGGTGACGGCAAAATCGGCGGTGATCTCACCATTGTTGTAAAGTGCAACAGAACAGGCTTCTGTTGCTGTATCTAAGGCTAAAATTCGGCTGGACATGCCATAACTCCGGCAAATAAATAAGGTTTATGGTAACAAAAAAATCACGGTAACAGTGACTTTTATTGCGAAACTGATTCAGTGTTATTCCGCTGTGCGGCGCTGTGACTGCCGTGCTGCCAGAAATTCCGCAGCTTTGGTCAGTGAACGGGTCCGTGGCGACGGCGGCAGACTTTTCAGGAAGATTTCCCCATAAGGCCGCATAACAATCCGGTTATCACAGATCACAATCACGCCGTAATCCTCCGTATCACGGATAAGCCGCCCGACCCCCTGTTTAAGGCTGATCACCGCATCCGGGATCTGAACATCACGGAACGGATCGCCACCGCGTACCTGACAATCTTCCATGCGTGCTTTCAGCAGCGGGTCATCCGGTGCGGTAAACGGCAGTTTGTCGATGATGACACAGGTCAGTGCATCACCGCGCACATCCACCCCTTCCCAGAAACTGGCGGTGGCCACCAGCAAGGCATTACCGGAGGAGATAAAATCACGGAGCAGCTGTGTTTTACTGGTTTCCCCCTGCACCAGCACCGGCAGTGTCAGTGACTGGCGGAATTCAGCGGCGAGATCACGCATCATCTGGTGTGAGGTGCATAAAAAGAAACAGCGGCCACGGTTATGGTTGATCAGCGGGCGCAGTTGTTCCGCCAGCTGTTTTGCCGCACCGTACTGATTCGGCGACGGCAGAAAACGCGGCACACAGAGCAGAGTCTGTTCCTGATAATTAAACGGGCTCGGCAGGATCAGGGTTTCGGCGTTATCCAGCCCGAGGCGGCGGGTAAAATGGTGCAGATCATCATTCACCGACAGTGTCGCGGATGTAAATACCCACGCCATTTTCTGATTACTCATCATTTCGCGGAATTTGTCTTCCACGGTCAGCGGTGTCAGTGCCAGCAGGAAATGACGTCCATAGCTTTCAAACCAGTAACTGTAACCGGGGATGGAAACATCTTTCAGCCGTTTGAGCCGGTTGCGGTACAGGGTCGCCCGTTCAAACGCCGCATCCAGCATGGCAGAGCGGCCGAGAGAGAGCTTCATCACGTCATAACAGAGTTCCAGAGCATCATCGAGCAAGGTGAGCGCCCGCTGAAACTGCGGCTGTGCCAGCAGTTCCCGCAGATTACCGCGAAAACCGGTATCACCGAGTGCCAGCCGGAAATCCTGCACACTCATCGTCAGGCGATCCGCACATTTCTGTAACTGCGCCTGGTCACGCAGCTCGCTGCGGTAGGCTAATGTGATATCGCGGGTTAGATCAAATAACTGACGGCTGCTGAGCTGCTGACCGAAATACTGACTGGCGATATCCGGGATCTGATGCGCCTCATCAAAAATAATCACATCCGCCTCAGGGATAAGCTCCCCGAAACCGGTGTCTTTCACCACGCGATCCGCCATAAACAGATGATGGTTGACCACCACCACATCCGCTTCCAGTGCCTTGCGCCGGGCTTTCAGTACAAAGCATTCTTTATACTGCGGACAGTCGCTGCCGAGGCAGTTATCGTTGGTACTGGTGATCAACGGCCAGACCGGGCTGTCTTCCGGAATATCGTGACAGGTGGTGATATCCCCCAGTTCAGTCGCTGTTGCCCAGCGCCGCGCCGCCACTATCTGCGTGAGCGTTTCCGGCTCCATATTGATATCGCCGAGAGTCTGCTGCTCCAGCCGCTCCAGACAAAGATAGTTCGAGCGCCCTTTGAGCAGCGCCACCCTGCCGTCATAATCCAGCGCCTGAATAATGGTGGGGAGATCGCGGTTATAGAGCTGATCCTGCAACGCTTTGGAGCCGGTGGAAATAATAGTTTTCTTTCCGGCACGCAGCGCGGGTACCAGATAGGCAAACGTTTTGCCGGTCCCGGTTCCGGCTTCCGCCACCAGTTGCCCCTGCGTTTCAATTATCCGGCTGATCGCCGCCGACATAGTGACCTGGGCTTCCCTCGGCTGAAAACCGGGAATGACACGGGCTAAGCGGCCGTTTTTTGCAAAATCGTCTGACACGCGCGTTCTCTTCTGACAAAATAGGCGCTAATTATGCCAAGGGTTGAGCAATAGCACCACCTTGCCGTGTAAGAAACTGGATATATTTACAGGAGAGAGAATGACAATTCAGCGAATTGATCCGGAAGACCGCTGGTCTGAAGCGGTTGTACACAACAACACCGTTTATTACACCAGTGTTCCGGAAGATCTGAGCGGCGATATTACTGCCCAGACCACCAGTGCCCTGCACGCGATCGATAAAATTCTGGCCCGCGCCGGTTCAGATAAAAGCAAAATCCTCGATGCGACCATTTTCCTGGCAGACAAAGCCGATTTTGCCGGTATGAATACCGCCTGGGATGCATGGGTCGCGAAAGGCAGTGCGCCGGTTCGCTGCACCGTGGAAGCTGCTCTGATGCACCCGGATTATAAAGTCGAAATCAAAGTGATCGCAGCAGTCTGAGTGTTGAAAAAAGCTCTGCCGGTCAGGTACTGAGCCGGTAACGGGCAAAGGAAACGAAAAGCATGCGAGCCATGGATGGCGAGCCTGAGCGTACAGGGACTGTATTCACAGCGACTTTTCGTTTTTGCCCGTTAACGGCCCTCTCCGGAGCCGGATTATACCTCCGGTTATTTCAGCCCCGGCGCCTTCCACATCGATGTTGTCAGGCCAGAATCCACCAGCGAAAGCTGATCCGCATATACCTTCTGCCAGTTCTGTTTGGCTTTGTCATAAACCTCGCGGTGTGCCGGATTTGGCTGATACTCATGCTGCCACTGCACCAGACGCTCACCCGCCGTCACCATATCATCATATAACCCGACACCCGCTCCGGCGGCGATCGCACACCCCAGCGCCGTGGCTTCTTTGACAACTGGTACCCGTACCGGCACACCGGTAACATCCGCCAGGATCTGGCTCCACAGTTTGCCTTTCGAACCACCACCGGCGAACACCAGTGAATCCGCTTTCACACCACTGAATTTTGCAATCAGATCAAGATTGAGGGATGAAACAATCGCTGCGTTCTCCTCCAGTGCGCGGAACAGCGAGGCTTTGTTACTCTTTTCCGCATCAATGGAGAGGTTAATAAAGGAAGGCGCAGCGTGATACCAGGATTTAAAGCGCATCACATCGGAGAAAATCGGCATAATACCGTGAGAGCCAGCAGGCACACGGGCCGCCATATCTTCCAGTAATGAGTAAGTGTCCACGCCGAGACGTTCAGCGATAATTTTTTCTTCCGCGCAGAACGCATCACGGAACCAGCGCATCGTCAGGCCGGTAAAAAAACTGATGGATTCCGCCTGTACCATCCCCGGGATCACATGTGGGTTGATGCGGGTATTCATATCCGGATCGGTGACCGGTGCCGGTAAATTCACCACCTGCTGCCAGAACGTGCCGCCGAGCACCGCAGTTTGTCCTGCTCTGACCACGCCCAGCCCGAGACAACCCAGCTGAACGTCCCCGCCGCCCATCACCACCGGCGTGCCTTCTGCCAGACCGGACTCTTTCGCGGCATTCGCTGTGATATAGCCCAACACGGTACCGGTTTCTTTAACCGGAGAGAGAATATCCGCGCGCAGCCCGGCCATTTCCAGCAGGCCAGGCCGCCAGTCACGGGTTTTCAGATCCAGCATCCCGGTGGTACCGGCATTGGAAGGATCAACTGCCAGCTCGCCGGTCAGTTTGCAGGCCAGCCAGTCGCTGATCATAGTGAGTGTGCCCGCCTGACGGTAGATATCAGGCCGGTGATGTGCCAGCCACAGCAGACGCGGCATAGCACCGAGGGCTAAAGTCTGGCCGGAGCACTGATAAACATCATATTCAAAAGTGTTATCGTACAGCTCTTTTAATTCACTGACTTCATGGCTTGAGCGCGCATCCACGTTGGCACATGCCCAGATCGGTTCGCCGTTGCGGTCATACAGTACAATGCCTTCACGCATTGAGCAGGCCGCCACCCCGGCAATCGCCGAAGCAGGCAGACCGGCATTTTTCAGCGCCAGCGCAATACAGTGACACGCCAGCTGCCAGTTCACCGGCAGATCAAATTCCATCGAGCCCGGTACATCCGGCAGCTCATTGTGACGCCACTCCGCCTGTCCGACCGCCACCTGATTGCCGTGAAGATCAAAAATAACGGCTCTGATACTGCCTGTTCCCGCATCCAGCGCCATCAGGTATTTTTCTGATGAGCCGCTGCCCGTAATCTGATTCATGTCGCCATCCTCACAAATTCAATTGGACTGATACCGTTACACCATGAAATACAGCGTGATTTTCGTCTGCGGGACAGTCAGTGCATCAGGTTAATAATGTCAGCATCACCCGTGCCGTCTGCTCGTCTGTCACCAGGGAGTTGATATAGCCCCCCAGCAGTGCCGCCACAATCACCTCGGCCTTTTCCTCACCGCCCGCCACTCCGACCACCGTCGGAATATTTTTCAGTTCTGCGGGGGTGATACCGATAAGTTCGCGGTGCATCTCCACTTCTTCTGTCAGTTCCCCTTCGCGCCCGATAAAGTAGCCGAGGATATCCCCGACCGCCCCGCGCCGTGCCAGCATCAGTTGCTCACCGCTGCTGATATAGCCGGAACGCATAATGGTCGCATCCTGTTTCTGATTCACAGCGCCCAGGCCGACAACGGCAATATCAGCTGCACTGGCTGCCATCAGCACATCCTGCACGCTGCGTTCCTGACGGAATGTCGCTGCCACTGCGGCACTTGATGCCCGCAGCGGTGCCGGAATAATGCTGACCGGGCAGTTGGCATCAAGCTGGCCGATGCCGGTCATGTACTGCCCGACGCCGCCGGAGAGAGTCACCAGACGGATCTGCTGCGAAGAGACAAACCCGCTCAGATGCTGCAATGTCGCCATTGCCGCCTCCCCAAACCCGACTGCCAGCAACTGGCCGGGCGAAAGCTGAGACATCAGCAGATGTGCACCGGCCACGCCGAGGCGGGTATGGATCTCCGGGCCGTTCAACGCCGGGAGTATGCGAATTTGTTTTAACGAAAATCTTTTTTTCAGAATATCTTCAAGTTCAAGGCAGCCTTCAAACCGGGAATTTATCTGTACCCGGATGACGCCGGACTGACGTCCTTTTTCGAGCAAACGCGAAACTTTCAGCCGTGTCAGACCGAGCAGATCCCCGATATCTCCCTGCGTGAGACCATCGTGGTAATAAAACCAGGCAATACGGGCCAATAACTCTTCTTCATTCATACTAAGTCCTGAGGCGTCATAGTCCATCGAAGAAACGGAGCTTACCGGGGCTGCTTTCGTGTTTTTTGAAACTGTTGTCATGTGAACTTTTGTTTTCCGTTTTTACAGATAAGCACCTTTTACAGAAATCTGCCAGAGGTGCAGGCCAAAATTTTGAACAAATTCTAACGCAGATCTGATTTTTTCACAAAATATGGCCGAAATATTGTCTTATTTGATTTTTATGGCTTACATTTATGAACAAATGTGTTTATAAATTATAAATGTTCATTTTATTGATGTTTTCTTAACCACATAACATCCGGCAGCAATACCCATAACACCAGAGGTGCCGTTATGTCAGAGAAGCAACACCCGATTCAGCCGCTGCTCACCGCCCGCGGAATAGCCAAACAGTTCTCCGGTGTGGTTGTCCTCAAACACATCGATTTCACACTGTTGCCGGGACAGGTTCATGCGCTGCTGGGCGGCAACGGCGCGGGAAAATCCACGCTGATGAAAATTATTGCAGGGATTGAACAGCCGGATGCAGGCACCCTGACGCTGGAAGGTCAGGAGATATCGCACCTGACTCCGGCGAAAGCCCATCAGCTGGGACTGTATCTGGTTCCGCAGGAGCCGCTGCTGTTCCCGAATCTGTCTGTGCAGGAAAACATTCTGTTCCGGCTGCCGAAACATCAGGCGGGCAAAGCCAAATTACAGCAAATGCTGACATCACTGCGCTGCAATTTTGATCTCAGTGCGCGGGCGGGCAGCCTGAATGTGGCGGATCAGCAGCTGGTGGAGATCATGCGCGGTCTGATGCGGGATTCCCGCATCCTTATTCTTGATGAACCGACAGCATCTCTGACCCCCGCCGAAACCGAACGCCTGTTTGGGCGGGTGCGGGAATTACAGCAGCAGGGTGTCGGGATTGTCTTTATCTCTCATAAACTACCGGAAATACATGCCATTGCCGATTATCTGAGCGTGATGCGTGACGGCAATATTGCGCTGGCCGGTCCGGCAAAACAGTTTTCCACTGATGAAATCATTCAGGCCATCACACCTGAAGCGAAGAAAAAGCCGCTGTCAGAGACGCAGAAGCTCTGGCTGGATCTGTCCGCCACCCGTAACAGTCCGCAGGATGATACGCCGGTGCTGGATGTCCGTAATGCGTGCGGCGAAGGATTCCGTAACATCAGTTTTGTTGTCAACCCGGGGGAAGTGGTCGGGCTGGCCGGTGTCGTCGGCGCCGGCCGGACCGAACTCGCAGAAACATTATACGGGCTGCGCCCGCTGATCGCCGGAGAGGTTTTCCTCAACGGTGACAATCTGCGCGGTGTCAGCAGTGAAAAACGCCTCACCCGGGGGCTGGTCTGTTTACCTGAAGACCGTCAGGCCTCCGGACTTTTCCTTGATGCCCCGCTCACCTGGAATATCGGTGCGCTGGTGCATAACCACCAGGGGCTGCTGGTCAACCGCTCGCGGGATGATGCCTTGCTCGAGCGTTACCGCCGTGCCCTCAATATTAAATTCAGTGACGGGCAACAGACGGTACGCACGCTGTCCGGCGGTAATCAGCAAAAAATCCTGATCGCCAAATGCCTCGAAGCCAATCCGTCACTGCTGATTATTGATGAACCGACACGCGGCGTGGATGTCGGCGCCCGTAATGACATTTATCAACTGATACAAAGTATCGCACAGCAGAATGTGGCAATTTTACTGATCTCCTCTGACCTCGATGAAGTGGTGGCGCTGGCTGACCGCGTGCTGGTGATGCATCAGGGGGAATTCTCCGGGGAATTGCAGCACAACGAGCTGAACACCGACACTATTATGCATATGGCGTTCGGCGAACACCGCCCGCAGACAGAAACAGAAAGCAGCCCGTTACAGGAGGCCGCATCATGCTGAAATATATCCAGAATAACCGTGAAGTAACGGCACTGCTTGCTATTCTCTGCCTGTTTGTCCTGCTCGGCGGCATGGAAACCCGTTATTTCAGTCTGCAAACCGTCACCATGATTTTCGGCAGTGCGCAAATCCAGATGCTGCTGGCCATCGGTGCCACCCTGGTGATGCTGACCCGTAATATTGATGTGTCTGTCGGATCCACCACCGGGCTGTGTGCAGTGATTGTCGGTATCGCGCTGAATGCGGGACTGCCGCTGACGGTGGCGATCCTGCTGACTGTCGCTGCCGGTCTGCTGGCCGGATTCTTCAACGGCATCCTGGTCACCTGGCTGCGGATCCCCGCCATTGTTGCCACCCTCGGTACGCTCGGGCTATATCGCGGCATTATGCTGCTGCTCACCGGCGGAAAATGGATTGAAGGTTTACCGGCGGAACTGAAAGATCTGTCAAAACCGGTCTTCCTCGGGCTGTCGCCAATCGGCTGGTTTATTATCCTGCTGATTATTCTGATGACCCTGTTCCTGTCCCGCACCACCGCCGGACGCGGTTTCTACGCCACCGGCGATAACTTACAGGGCGCGCGCCAGTTGGGTGTGCCGGTTGATCGCACCCGCATCATTGCCTTCTCTGTAAACGGCATGATGGCGGCACTCGCCGGGATTGTGTTTGCCTCACAAATCGGTTTTATCCCGAATCAGACCGGTAACGGCCTTGAAATGAAAGCCATCGCCGCCTGTGTGCTGGGCGGGATCAGCCTGCTCGGCGGCACCGGTACCATCGTCGGCGCTATCCTCGGTGCCTATTTTATGACTCAGATTGACAGTGTGCTGGTGCTGCTCAGATTGCCGGCCTGGTGGAATGACTTTATCGCCGGCTTTGTTTTACTCGCGGTTCTGGTCTTTGACGGCCGTCTGCGTGTGGCGCTGGAGAAAAACCTCCGCGCCCAGCGCTATGCCCGGTTCCTTAATCCTTCCGCACCGCAGGAGGCGAAAAAATGAGCATCACCAAACGTTACGGCTGGGAAATTGCCCTGGCGCTGCTGATTGTCCTCGAAATCCTGTTATTCGGTATGGGTAACCCGCGCCTGCTGGATGTCAATGTGCTGCTGTTCAGTACCAGTGACTTTATCTGTATCGGTCTGGTGGCGCTGCCGCTGACGCTGGTGATTGTCAGCGGCGGGATGGATATCTCCTTCGGCTCCACCATCGGGCTGACCGCTATTGTGCTCGGGATCCTCAATCAGGCCGGTGTACCGATGATTGCCGCCATTCCGCTCACTCTGCTGACCGGCGCACTGTGCGGCCTGATTAACGCCCTGCTGATCCTGTTTACCGGGGTTAACCCGCTGGTGATTACGCTCGGCACCATGTATCTGTTCGGCGGCTGTGCCTTGCTGCTCTCCGGCCTGTCCGGTGCGACCGGTTTTGAGGGGATCGGCGGCTTCCCGGCAGCCTTTACTGATTTTGCTAACCTTGATTTACTCGGTATTCCGCTGCCGCTGATCATTTTTGTCCTGTGTGTGCTGGTGTTCTGGTTTTATCTGCACCGTACCCATCCGGGCCGTAATGTCTTTTTAATCGGGCAGAATGCCCGTGTCGCACGATACAGTGCTTTCCCGGTGACACGCACTATCTGTCTGCTGTATGCGATGGTCGGTGTCAGTGCCGCACTCGCCTCTGTCATTTTAGTGTCCTATTTCGGCTCTGCCCGTGCGGATCTCGGGGCATCGTTCCTGATGCCTGCTATCACCGCTGTTGTACTGGGTGGTGCCAATATTTACGGCGGTTCCGGCTCTGTATTAGGCACCGCGCTGGCTGTTTTGCTGATCGGCTTTTTACAGCAGGGATTGCAGATGATCGGCGTACCAAATCAGGTCTCCAGTGCACTTTCGGGTGCGCTGCTTATTGTTGCCGTTGTTGGTCGTTCCGTTTCTTTACACCGACATCACATCCTTGGCTGGTGGGCGCGTAAACGCAACAGGCAATTCGTATCAGAGTAAAACACGTTTGTTATCACAGATTTGACGAAATGGAGAAAACCATGAAACCCATCATGAAAAAACTGGCGCTCGCCACTGCATTAAGTCTCGCATGTGTTTCCTGGGCGAATGCAGCAGAAAAAGTCGCCTTTATTCCTAAACTTGTCGGTGTCGGCTTCTTTACCAGCGGCGGCCAGGGTGCTGTGGAAGCCGGGAAAAAACTCGGTATCGATGTCACCTACGACGGCCCGACCGAGCCGAGTGTGTCCGGTCAGGTGCAACTTATCAACAACTTCGTTAACCGGGGCTATGACGCGATTATTGTTTCTGCCGTTTCGCCGGACGGGTTATGTCCGTCACTGAAACGCGCTATGCAGCGCGGTGTGAAAGTCCTGACCTGGGATTCCGATACCAACCCGGAATGCCGCTCCATTTATATCGACCAGGGCACACCGAAACAGCTCGGCGGCATCCTGGTGGATATGGCTGCGGATCAGGTGAAGAAAGAGAAAGCCAAAGTCGCCTTCTTCTATTCCAGCCCGACCGTAACTGACCAGAACCAGTGGGTCAAAGAAGCGAAAGCGAAAATCGAAGCCGAGCATCCGGGCTGGGAAGTCGTCACCACCCAGTACGGTTATAACGATGCCACCAAATCCTTACAGACTGCCGAAGGTATTCTTAATGCCTGGAGTGACCTGGATGTGATTATCGCGCCGGATGCCAACGCCCTGCCGGCGGCGGCTCAGGCCAAAGAGAACCTGAAACGTAACGATGTGGCGGTTGTCGGGTTCAGTACCCCGAACGTGATGCGTCCGTATGTGGAGCGCGGCACAGTTAATCAGTTCGCGTTATGGGATGTTGTCAAACAGGGCGAAATTTCTGTCGCCGTGGCTGATGCACTGATGAAAAAAGGCGAACTGAATGTCGGCGATAAGATTACCGTCGCCGGTGTCGGTGAAGTTGAAGTCTCCCCGAACAGTGTTCAGGGCTATGACTACGAAGCAAAAGGCAACGGGATTGTGGTACTGCCTGAGCGCGTGATCTTCACCAAAGAGAACATTAACAACTATGATTTCTGATGTAGTTGCTGATTTAACCAATGGCGCGGGCACCCTCCGCGCCAGTTTAACCAGGGGAGAATTCCATGGCTGATTTAGATGATATCCGTGACGGCAAAGACTTCGGGCTTAATACGCCGCAAAAAAACACCCTTTATACCCTCAAAGGCTGCGGTTCGCTGGATTGGGGTATGCAGTCGCGTCTGGCCCGTATTTTTAATCCGCAGGATAATAAAACGGTCATGCTGGCCTTTGACCACGGCTATTTCCAGGGGCCGACCACCGGCCTTGAGCGGATTGATATTAATATCGCCCCGCTTTTTGAGCATACCGATGTCCTGATGTGTACCCGCGGGATCCTGCGTGCCCAGGTGCCGGTCACGACCAACAAACCGGTGGTGCTGCGGGCATCCGGTGCTAACTCCATCCTGACCGAACTCTCCAACGAAGCGGTTGCGGTGGCAATGGATGATGCGGTACGCCTGAATGTGGCGGCGGTTGCGGCTCAGGTCTATATCGGTACTGAGCATGAACACCAGTCCATCAAAAACATCATCAAAATGGTGGATGCGGGGATGCGTGTCGGTATGCCGGTAATGGCAGTGACCGGGGTGGGTAAAGATATGGCGCGTGATCAGCGTTATTTCTCACTCGCCAGCCGTATTGCTGCAGAAATGGGCGCTAATATCATCAAAACCTACTTTGTTGAGGAAGGTTTTGAGCGCATCACCGCCGGTTGTCCGGTACCGATTGTCATTGCAGGCGGTAAAAAACTGCCGGAAAACGAAGCTCTCGACATGTGTTTCCGCGCCATTGACCAGGGCGCATCCGGGGTGGATATGGGCCGGAATATTTTCCAGTCCGAAAACCCGGTTGCCATGATGAAAGCGATCCGTGCCGTTGTGCATGGCGGTGAGAGTGCAGCACAGGCTTATCAGCTGTTCCTGAGCGAAAAGAACAAGGGGTAAATTTTGAACGTAACATTAGTGGAAATTAATGTGAAACCCGGCAAAGTGGATGAATTTATTGCCGTTTTTCGTGAAAACCATCTGGGATCGATAAAAGAGCCCGGTAACCTGCGTTTTGATGTGTTACAGGACCCGGAAGTGGAAACCCGCTTTTATATCTATGAAGCCTATGCCGATGATGCAGCCGTGGCGGCACATAAGAAAACCCCGCACTATTTACAGTGCGTGGAAAAGCTGGAAGACCTGATGACCGGCCCGCGTAAGAAAACTGTCTTTATCGGGCTGATGCCGGAAGTGAAATAAGCATATCCTGTTTGATCTGTTAAGTGACCGCACAATGGCGGTCACTTTTTTGTATTGATTATTCATTGTTTCATTTTTATGGATGATTATTTATCTTATTTTTTTATTTTTCCCGAAAAATCGGATTAATAAAATATAATACGCATGTTCATAATTGCACTCAAAAATAACAAGCATGTATTTTTTAATCTATCTCATATTTTCCTTCTGACATAAAATCGGGCTCAATCCATTTTGGTCCTTTCATATAAAGGCCGCCTTTCTCTCCTCCGCACATTATTTTTTCTTCATTCAGAAGCCGGTGCGTTTCGCGGAGAATCATAATATTACACGACTCATATTTATCCGGGCCATTATGACGATAAAAAAAACGATCTATTGCCGGGTAAATAAGACCACTTTCACGCCTGGCAACCAGAAACAGGATAACATCTTCCATCGATTCATTTTTTACCATTTCATTGTAATCAATCATTTTACATATTTTTCTCTCATAATAAAATCTGACTCAATCCATTCATCTCCTCTTCTGAACGCCATTCACAATGAATATGCTGTATCAGCTATATCATACATATTATCAGCAGCATTACTTTAAAATCTGCCTGCAGGTGATTTTATCTGGTGATTCTTTTCCGGACAATACTGAAATGCGTTACTCTGACTTTCTAAAACTGTTGTTTCGGCGAATATCATTAAGAGAATTTCAGAATAAATAATGCAGATTGTCTGTTTGTCTGGTTGCCTGAACGGAATAACTCCCTTACCATCGAAATAAATGAATCTGAATTTATAGCTTTCCGGAGAAATCGTGAAAAAACTCACAGTAACCTGCTCAGTTCTGCCTTTGGCGCTGTTTTCCGCTGTTTTCGCCCTGCCATCCTATGCCGCAGAAACTGACTGCCAGCCGATGTCTGAACAAACCCGGCTCAATCATATGAGGATGATGGGGCTTTCTTACCTGAACGGACCGGTAAAATCATCCTCCATGGTCACCGACAGCGATCAGCAGGACAGCGATGTCAGGATATTTTCTGCCAGTAATGTGACACTGTCACCCTGCGGACAGATCACTCACTATGATTTCATCCGCAGAAGTATGCAATACGGCATGACCTTTGATATACAGGTAGCCGGAGCGGAAACCGCTGATGCCATCAGTATGGAATACCGTTTTTCCTCAGACGAAGTCGGCCGGAAAAAAGAGCGCCCGACCATCAGCCGGATTATCCTGCTCAAAGATGCACAACAGGTGATTACCGGCTACCGGACAGAAAATTTTATTGAGGGCAACAGCACTATCCTGACCGAAAACGGCGCTGTAGAATACCGCGATGGCAATATACATTCTGTAGTGATAGACGGCGAAGTTCTCGCCAAACCCTACAGTATGAACTTTGAATATGACAGTGCCGGCCGGGTAACCCGTATTTACACCACGCCGACCCTTCTCAGTAATTACCATTTTACCTACAATGAGAAAGGCGGCCTGGATAAAGGAACAGAAAGAACGGAGTCGATCGGGATCGTCACCGGTAATGATATTCAGTGTACAGAATGGGATACCTATCAAAACTGTACCGCAGGGCTCTGGCTCCGGCATATTAACGGTGAACCGGCCGGTGAAGTACCTTTCCGTACCACTTATGAGTATTACAGTGATAAATAACAGCAGAAGACAATCAGCATAATCGTATTACCCGATTTTATCGGGTAATACCTGTTCTTTACTTCGCTGCTGCCGGCGATGACAGTACGCCAGAATAACCAGTACCAGATAAATGGCCGGTTCCGGTGTATCTGTCTTCGCTGCTAAAATATAGTGCGTAATAACAATAAACAACAACGGATACAGCAAATTATGAATTCGTTTCCACCACCGGCCTGATAAGTTGCGTATCCGGTCAGACGACGTCACTGCCATCAGGCACAAAATTAACCAGCCAGCCACACCGAGATTAAGATAAAAACGGGAAAGTATCTCACTGAAAAAGAGTGCCGTATTTTCTGCACCTATTTCAAGAAAAAAATAGCTGGCCAGATGCAGCGTTGCCCAGAAAAAACACCATAATCCGAGTAATTTTCTCACCTGATATAAACTGTTCAGCTTAAAATAAAAAGCAATCACCGGTATCACTGTGATAATAATAACTAAACGAAGTGCCGTAATACCGGTGAAATGCTGAATGTCTTTTGCGGGATCTGCCCCCAGTACCCCGTAACTGACAGCATAAATAAGCCATACCAGTGGCAATACTGCCGTCAGATGAAAAAAAAGTTTAACCACCGGGTAACGGAATAATTTCATCATCAGAAATATCTCCGCAAATCCATCCCTTTATATAATTCTGCCACGTCTTCTGCATACCCGTTAAACAGTAATGTCGGCTGCCGTGTTGTCCGGCCTAACCCTCCGGAGCCGATAAAACGTTCTGTAGCCTGTGACCAGCGCGGATGATCAACCTGCGGGTTTACATTGGCATAAAACCCATATTCACGGGGTGCTGAAAGATTCCATGTGGTCGGCGGCTCAGATTCTGTCAGGCGAATTTTAACAATGGATTTTATGCCTTTAAAACCATATTTCCACGGTACCACCAGCCGGACAGGTGCTCCATTTTGTTTCGGCAGTTCTTTTCCGTAAACACCGGTTGCCATCAGTGTCAGAGGGTGAAGTGCTTCATCCAGGCGCAACCCCTCAATATACGGATACTGAAGCCCGCCTCCGGTAAAACGGCTCTTTTGACCGGGCATTTGTTCCGGGGCGTACACCGTTTCAAAAGCAACATATTTCGCTTTGCTGTTCGGTTCCGCTGATAATAATAAATCTCTCAGAGGAAAACCGACCCACGGAATAACCATTGACCATGCTTCCACACAGCGCATTCGGTAAATACGCTCTTCAGCCTGAAATTTATGACGGATCTCATCGGCATTTAATACCAGAGGCCGGTTAACTTCCCCCTCAACTGTCAGTGTCCATTCATCCGTTTTCAGGGTATGTGCGTTTTCAGCCGGGTCCGATTTATTCAGGCCGAATTCATAGAAATTATTGTAACCAGTCACCTTATCCTCCGGCGTTAATGCCAGGCCGGACTGATACTTTTCAGGTTTTGTATAACTGAGGTCTTTTAAGATTGTCTCCGGAACGCCGGGCTTATCATCGCCGGAAAACCACGAAAACAGACCGGCGCTGACTGACGGGCTGACCATTAATCCGGCCGTACCGGCACCTAATAACTTAAGCAGATTCCTGCGTTTCATCATAAAAACGGATTCCGGCGTAATCTCAGACGATCGTATTATTTTTTTCATGATGAGTCCCTGTATTCAGCAATCACGGTGATAACATTCCGGAACTGTTATACCGCATAATCTGAATTTAAAGCTGACAGGACGATGACAAATTTGTCATGAAAGGGGATGAGTATCCGGAAAAATTAAGGTTACCGTGTTATATGACCCGGTACGTTCAAATCTGACCTCACCTGAATGCAATTCTGTTATTGCCTGAACAATCGATAAGCCCAGCCCGCTTCCTTCTGACGTTCTCGCATTATCTCCGCGCCAAAAACGGGTAAAGACCTGTTCACTGTTTGCAACAACATCACCTTTGTTCATCACTGAAATGACGGTGCTGCCATGATTATTTTCTGCACCGGCAATAACCTCCGTATTTTCATATGAATATTTAACCGCATTTGACACAACATTAACCATAATCTGCATCAGCAATACTTTGTCTGCTGATACCGTCACATCCGATATTTTATTAACCAGCCGGATATTTTTCTCATCGGCATAAAATGCCAGTAACTCATAAATATCCTCAACCAGCTCAGAAACAACGATGGTTTCCCGCTTCAGATTAATATTTTTATTCTCTGCTCTGGCGATAAACAGAATGTTTTGTATTATTTTTGCCAGTTTATCCAGCTCTTCTGTATTGCTGGCGATAATCGCTTCATACTCATCCGCAGTGCGCGTTTTTTGTAATGTGATTTCATTCTGAATTTTAATGGCATTAATGGGTGTTCTTAATTCATGCGCTAAATCATCCGCAAGTTGTGTCAGCCGGACAAAATCATTTTTCAGCCGTGAGCGCATGATATTCAATGAATCACCCAAACTTTTCAGTTCATCCGGTAAGCGGCTGATATCCACCGTCTGTCCCAGAGAGTGCAGATCTGTTTTCGCGGTGATCCGGCTGAGATGCGTAATATCCTGCAATCCCCGGCGGATAAGCCATATACTGAAGACGACCATCAGAAGAATAGCAATAACGGAAACAATCAGACTTTGCTGTAAATATCCGCGTAAAACACTGCTGCGATCAACCGAACGCTTTGCCAGAGTGACATATAATTTACCTTCAGGAGCCTGAATCTCAAAATTAACCACGGAAACCGGCATGTTATCATCCGTATTCTGGTATGAGATTAAAGGCGTTTCCTGATTATCCGGATAATTAAGTTTATCCCGGGTATTCAGGGTTATCTCCGGGTTGGTATCCACAATAACGTGATTATCAGCATCTGCTATCTTAATAACATCCTGCCGCATATCCATCATCCGCCGGAAATAAACAGGTAACGATTTAATATCAATACCACTGACTATCAGTTTAGCCAGTTGGTCGGCACGGTTAATCAGGATGTCATCATCTTTTGAGGCAAGTTCATTTTTCAGAGAGTGATAAAGGATCAGTGTGACAAAACCTGCGTTTGCCACCATCAGCAACATAAATAATGATACAATTTTAAATCTCAGTGAACGTATTTTCATCATTCCGATCCGTTCAGGCGGTATCCCATACCACGGACAGTTTCAATTAATTTACGATCATGATCGTCATCTATTTTTTTTCTGAGCCGCCGGACAGCCACATCGACAATATTGGTATCACTCTCAAAATCCATTCCCCACACCTCACAGGCAATCAGTGTTCTGGGCAGGATCTCCCCTGAATGCAGCGCAAAAAAAAGCAACAGTGAATATTCCTGACGTGTCAGCGATATTTTCACGCCTCCCCGCTGTACATCATGACGGGTCAGATCAATGCTGAGATCGGCGATCTCAATCACTTTGGAAGCTGGTTGAGAAGTACGCAGCTGATTCCGGACTCTCGCCAGTAATTCGGAAAATGAAAACGGTTTAACCAGATAATCATTCGCGCCCAGTTCCAGTCCTTTTACCCGGTCAGCAACTGCATCCCTGGCTGTCAGACAAATAACCGGTACCATTTTGGCGGTTCTCAATATTTTCAGCACTTCCCAGCCATCCATACCGGGCAACATAATATCAAGAATAACCAGCCGGTAATTGTTCTCCAGAGCAAGATACAACCCGTCTCTGCCATCTGCCGTGATATCAACAATAAATCCGGCTTCCTCTAATCCCTTTTTAACCCAGCTGCCGGTCTTTTCATGATCTTCAATCAGTAATATTTTCATTTTTATAATCCGGAATTTTACCTGTACATCCTGCATCAGTGTATTTTAATTCCGGACATAAAAAAACAGCAGACAACTCCGGGTTGTCTGCTGTTTTTCTGTGACGCAATGATCAGGCAAACTTAATCATCACCATACCCAGCAGAAGCAGAATAATCCCGCTCCAGCCTTTGTAATTGAGGCGCTGGTTAAACAGGATCCAGCCTGCAGCCACTGTTGCCACAATACCGAATGCTCCCCACAATGCATACGCAACGGAAAGCTCGATACCGCGGACTGCCAGTGCCAGACAACTGAATGCCCCCAATACCGCCAGCAGCGATAAAATACCCAGCCACAGACGTTTAAAGCCGTTTGACATTTTCAGCAGGATATTCGCCAGAATCTCCAGTACCACGGCCAGCAGTAAAAATGCACCGTGCCACCATTCAAATGTCGATAACATATTACGCCCCTTTCAGCATCTCATTCAGTGGCGCACGAACCGGTTTGGCAGCAGGCTGCTTTTTCTGCACTTTTTTGGTGCCGTATTTAATCAGGGTGATACCCGCGATTAACAGTGCCAGACCGCCCAGTTTCAGCGGTGACAGCGATTCATGGAACCACATCACACTAAACGTGGTGATGATCAGGATCCCGATCCCTTCCCACAGCGCATAAGCCACCCCGAGGGCCACTTTTTTCACTGCCATGGATAATAAAATATAAGAAGAGGCAATCATGATATACATCACAATCATCCCCGCACTGCCGCCGGAGACACTCGCGTATTTCATCGACAATGTACCGATCACCTCGGTAATAATGGCTAAGCCTAAAAACATCCAGTAAATCATAGTTATTTCTCCTGATGGACAACGCATACAGGTTCACGGCGCAAAACAGACTGTTTGCGTGAACGGGTGCGTTTATCGCGAAACGAAAACGTTAAATGTAACGATGTGACCAAAAACGCAGGCGCGTTTGGTTCGTCAGACGAAAAGAGAAATAGCTATAACTCGCCGTACCAGTAGTGTTCGCTTGATACGATAGCGGAAAGGAAAAGTACATGGGTAGAACGTCGGATTTTAATCCTGCTACTACTGTCGCTTTGCATGATGTCTTATTCTTTTGTCTGTCCCCGGACAGGGTGACAACAATGAAAGAATCCTCCGGTTATTAATATTCATATTATTTTTAGCACAAGTAACACAGTTCAGCAATGCTGCGGCGAATTATTTTTCAGTAAATAATTTTATTTTTTAGACAGTTATAAAAAATGACCACCTTCTTATTCAGAAGATGGTCATAATTACGCAAATATTGAACCGGTTAACTACCTTTACTGATACCGCAAATGGATAATTATTCCACTTCGTTCCAGGCATGACCGTCACGGGCCATCATGGCGATAGAGGCTATCGGCCCCCAACTGCCTGCCTGATACGGTTTTGGCGGTTCATTATCCATTGCCCAGGCGTGCATAATTGAATCCACCCATTTCCAGGCTTCCTCCACTTCATCACGGCGGACAAACAGTGCCTGAATACCGCGCATAGCTTCCAGCAGCAGGCGTTCATACGCATCCGCAATATGTGTCTGGTTGAACGTTTCCGAGAAACTCAGATCCAGTTTGGTGGTTTGCAGACGGTGTTTATGATCCAGCCCCGGCGCTTTGTTCAGCACTTCGATATCAATACCTTCATCCGGCTGCAGACGGATAGTCAGTTTATTCGGAGGCAGATGCTGATAGGTTTCATTGAAAATATTCAGGGACGGCTGTTTGAAATAGACCACCACTTCCGAACATTTTGACGGCATCCGTTTCCCGGTACGCAGATAGAACGGCACACCGGACCAGCGCCAGTCGTCGATATCCGCGCGGATAGCGACAAAGGTTTCGGTCTGGCTGACGGTATTCGCGCCCTCTTCATCCAGATAACCCGGTACTTTTTCGCCGTGAACAAACCCGGCGGTATATTGCCCGCGTACGGTTTTTTCACGGACATTCGTGATATCAATGGTCCGCAGTGAGCGCAGCACCTTCACTTTCTCATCACGGATACGGTCACTGGTCAGGTCATCCGGCGGTGACATGGCAATCATAGTCAGAATTTGCAGCAGATGGCTCTGCACCATGTCACGCATCTGCCCGGCTTTATCAAAGTAACCCCAGCGCCCTTCAATCCCCACTTCTTCCGCCACCGTGATCTGGACGTGGTCGATGGTACGGTTATCCCAGTTATTCACAAACAGGGAATTGGCAAAACGCAGCGCCAGCAGGTTCAGTACCGTTTCTTTGCCGAGATAATGGTCGATGCGGTAAATCTGGCTCTCTTTAAAATATTTCGCCACTTCGGTATTGATCGCCTGTGATGAGGCCAGATCATTACCCAGTGGTTTTTCCATCACCACACGGCTCGGCTCTTTATTCAGATGCGCTTCGCCCAGCCCTTTGCACATGGCGCTGAATGTACCCGGCGGCATCGCGAAATAGTAAACAGCGGTATTTTTGTTTTCCGCAATAATATTGGCGAGACTTTTGAAATGAGAGGTCTCATTCACATCGAGGTTACAAAACAGCAGACGGGCACTGAATCGTTCCCAGAGCACCGGATCCAGTTGCTCGTTGAGGAAGGTATTGAACGCATCCTCAACAAATTTCTGATACTCCTCACGGGACCAGTCCGCACGGCCTGCCCCGATAATCCGCGTTTCCGGATGAATATTACCGGCTTTTTCCAGCTGATATAAAGACGGGAGTAACTTGCGGCGTGCGAGGTCGCCTTTGGTACCGAAAATGACTAAATCACAGGCGGGAACCGTTGCTGTCAGCGCCATAGAAAACCTCTCCTCGTGGCTGTGGAATTGTAATTTTGTTACAGAGATAACGAATAATGTACTCGTTTGCGCCCGGCCAGTAAACATAAATGCGGGTTACCGCACATTCTGACAGGTCTCTGTCGCCGGTCTTTCTGTGTGCAGTTTTGTAATTTAATTACTTTTTTGATGCAAACTTACTAAAATGAAAATCAGACACAGCTCAAACTTTCAAAAAAAAGCCGGATCCGGGGGAGTTTCCCCTCTCCTTTGCCCGGGCTTACGTAGTATATTTTCAAAAAATGAGGGTGGCCGGTGTGTCACACAGATCAATATAAAAGGCACAGTGGCATGAATATTTTAGACCGTCTCCGTAACAGTCTGGATTACCTGAGTAAATCGGAAAAAAAAGTTGCAGAGACGATCCTCGGCGCACCGCAGATAGCTATTCATTCCAGTATCGCCACACTCGCCAAAATGGCGGATGTCAGCGAACCAACCGTTAACCGGTTCTGCCGCCGTCTGGACACCAAAGGTTTTCCGGATTTCAAACTGCTGCTGGCGCAAAGCCTGGCAAACGGCACTCCGTATGTCAGCCGCAATGTGGATGAAAATGATTCCGTTGAGGCATACACCGGCAAAATCTTTGAGTCCGCCATGGCTGGCCTGGACGCAGTCAGAAGCACCCTCGATATGCTGACCATCAACCGCGCCGTGGATTGCCTGACACAAGCCCGGAAAATCGCCTTTTTCGGCCTGGGTGCTTCTGCGGCGGTCGCCCATGACGCGATGAATAAATTCTTCCGTTTCAATATCCCGGTGATTTATTCCGACGATGTGGTGATGCAGCGCATGAGTTGTATCAACAGCACCGAAGGTGATGTGGTGGTTTTAATTTCCCACACCGGCCGGACAAAAAACCTGGTTGAAATCGCCCGTATCGCCCGTGAAAATGACGCTACCGTGCTCGCCATCACCTCCGAGAACTCGCCGCTCGCGGCGGAAGCCTCTCTCACCATCATTCTTAATGTACCGGAAGACACTGATATTTATATGCCGATGATCTCCCGTCTGGCACAGCTGACGATTATTGATGTCCTCGCCACCGGTTTTACCCTGCGCCGCGGCCCCAAATTCCGCGATAACCTGCGCCGGGTCAAAGAAGCCCTGAAAGACTCCCGAATAGATAAACTCCGTTGATTTTTAACCATTTGTGTCAATTTGACACATTTCCTGCTGCCGGGTGTAATGACCATCACGAATTAGTAATATAACGGATGGTAGGATAACGTCTGACTCACTGTTTTGCGTTTGCTGACTCGATTTTTATTTTAAATACGCGATAATCAGACAGGAGTGAATCGATTTTACACTTTCCTGCCGGGAGCGATTTTCCCGGCGGGGAGTTTTTATCAACACCATTTCACCTTATTCAGGTCAACGGAGTAATTTATGTCAATACGCCTCAGAAGAACGAAAATCGTAACGACCCTGGGCCCCGCCACCGATCGCGATAACAACCTTGAAAAAATCATCCGTGCCGGTGCCAATGTGGTTCGTATGAACTTTTCTCACGGCAGCCCGGACGATCACGTTGAACGTGCGAATAAAGTCCGTGAAATCGCTGCCCGCCTCGGCGTACAGGTAGCTATCCTGGGTGATCTCCAGGGGCCGAAAATCCGGGTGTCCACCTTTAAAGACAATAAAGTTCTGCTGAATGTCGGCGATAAATTTATTCTGGATGCAGAGCTGGGCAAAGGCGAAGGTACCAGTGAGCACGTCGGGATCGACTATAAAAAGCTGCCGGAAGATGTGGTGACAGATGACATTCTGTTACTCGACGATGGCCGTGTGCAGCTGAAAGTGCTGGATGTCAAAGGCACTAAAATCATGACCGAAGTGACCGTCGGTGGTTTGCTTTCCAATAATAAAGGTATCAACAAACTCGGCGGCGGGTTATCTGCCGATGCGCTGACAGAAAAAGATAAAGAAGATATCAAAACCGCAGCCCGTATTAATGTTGATTACCTTGCTGTCTCCTTCCCGCGCAGTGCGGAAGATCTGCACTACGCCCGCCGTCTCGCCCGTGATGCCGGTTGTGAGGCAATGATTGTCTCCAAAGTCGAACGCGCCGAAGCGGTCGCCACCGATCAGGTGATGGATGAAATCATTCTCGCATCCGATGTGGTGATGGTCGCCCGTGGTGACCTCGGTGTGGAAATCGGCGATCCGGAGCTGGTCGGCGTCCAGAAAAAATTGATTCGTCGCAGCCGTCAACTGAATCGTGTCGTGATCACAGCAACCCAGATGATGGAATCCATGATCACTAACCCGATGCCGACCCGTGCGGAAGTGATGGACGTGGCAAACGCCGTACTTGATGGTACCGATGCAGTAATGCTCTCTGCAGAAACCGCTGCTGGCCAGTATCCGGCGGAAACCGTGGAAGCAATGGCGCGGGTTTGCCTGGGTGCGGAGAAAATGCCGAATGTGAATATCTCCAAACACCGCCTGGATATGACCTTCGACAATCCGGAAGAAGCAATTGCGATGTCCACCATGTACGCGGCCAACCACCTCAACGGCGTGAAAGCGATTATTGCCATGACCGAATCCGGCCGTACCGCGCGTATGATGTCCCGCATCAGCTCCGGCCTGCCGATTTTCGCCATGTCCCGCCATGAAAAAACTCTGAATCAGTGCTCACTGTACCGTGGTGTCACCCCGGTATTCTGCAGCACCCACACCGATGGCCTGGCAGCAGTCACCGAAGCTATCAGCCGCCTGAAAGAAAAAGGCTATCTGTGCACCGGCGACCTGGTCATGGTCACCCAGGGCGACCAGATGGGCCTGGTCGGCAGCACCAATACCAGCCGTATTCTTGAAGTGAAGTGATTTTCTTCAGATAAAAATGAAACCGCCTGTCGGATGACGGGCGGTTTTTTTTATGCCCCGTCTCAGGGCAATTCTTTGTGTTTATAGATTTTATACGGCTCTTCTTCACCGTCTTTGCGGGTTTTCAGCAGTTTCAGGATCCAGGTGTATTGTTCGATATTCGGGCGCACCAGGGCTTCCACTTCTTCGTTCATGCGACGGGCGATATACAGGTCGTCCTGACCGTCAATATCATCCATCGGCGGGCGGACGTGGATATGGAACTGGTGATTTTTATGATCGTACACCGGAAACAGCGGGACAATCGCCGCTTTGCACACTTTCATCAGCCGCCCGATAGCAGGCAGTGTGGCTTTATAGGTGCTGAAAAACGGAACAAACTCACTGTGCTCTTCGCCGTGATCCTGGTCCGGCAGATAATAACCGCTGAAGCCATTACGCACACTGGCGATAAACGGTTTGATACCGGCCTCGCGGGAATGCAGGCGGCCACCGAAGTGAACCCGGGCTTTATTCCACAGGTAATCCGCCACCGGGTTTTTCTGGTGATGGAACATACCCGCCACTTTATTTCCCTGCGCGGCAAACAACATAGCCGGTAAATCGATCGCCCAGCCGTGCGGCACCATAAAGATGATATTGCGCCCTTCTGCCTGTAACGCGTCAATAATGTCCTGCCCGTGAACCTGCGTGCGGGAAATCACCCGCTGCGGATTGCGCAGACACAACTCCGCCAGCATCACAAAGGCGTGTGGTGCACTGGCAAACATCTCATCTGTGATCCTTTCCCGCTCCGCTTTCGGCATGTCCGGGAAACAATAATACAGATTGATCAGTGCCCGGCGGCGTCCGCCTTTGGCAAAACGCCCGGCAATCCGGCCCACACCGGCCAGCATCGGGTCACGTAATTTAACCGGCAGGTAGCTCAGACCGGCCAGTGCGCCTGCCGCAACCCACATGCCCCAGTATTTCGGGTGCAGGTAATGGCGGTGAAATGTCGGGATATAGCCCGCTTTGCTGTCTGTATCGTTTTCTTTATACACAGAGGGATACCCGTATTAAATTAAGCTTATTTATCATGATATTATAAATACCGTGATCTATTATTATTGATTATCTGAAATCAGAAGTACATTAAAATTCTGTACACTGAGAATGCGGCAGGCGGGTGTCTGTGCACCCGCCGCCGGAATGAGAGGATTAATCAAGTGTCAGCTGTGGCCGGTACTGTTTGACCAGTGCCAGATAGCCGGTACGGTCTTTGCCGGTCAGCCCGCCGGAACGCGGCAGTTTTGCTGTCAGCGGGTTCACCGCCTGTTGTCCGTTCCAGACTTCAAAGTGCAGATGCGGACCGGTAGAGCGCCCGGTATTACCGGATAACCCGACTTTATCACCGCGTTTGACTTTCTGGCCCGGTTTAACCAGCAGTTTGCGCATGTGCATATAACGGGTGGTGAACTGACGACCGTGACGGATAGCCACGAAATTACCCGCCGCACCACTGAATTTAGCCACAACCACTTCCCCGTCACCGACTGCCAGTACCGGTGTGCCGACCGGCATCGCGAAATCGACCCCTTTATGCGGGGCAACACGCCCGGTGACCGGGTTTACACGGCGCGGGTTAAAGTGTGAGGAAACACGGAATTGTCTGGCGGTCGGGAAACGCAGGAAGCCGCGCTCCAGCCCGTCGCCTTTGGCATCATAAAAACGGCCGTCTTCGGCGCGGAATGCATAATAATCACGTCCGTTAGTATGCAGACGTACAGCCAGCATCTGGCTCTGTTCCTGTTTGCCGTCCAGCATTTCACGGGAGGTCAGTACAGTGAAGCGATCGCCGTTTTTCACTTTACGGACATCCACCTGCCATTGTAATGCTTTGGAAATATCACGCACTTCGCTGCGGGTCAGTCCCGCTTTTGATGCACTGGCATTCAGGCTGCCGCTGACTTTGCCGGTCAGGCGTTTAGTCTGCCATTCACCTTCGCGCATCTCTTTGGTTTCTTTGAATCCGTTGCCGCTGCGGACATAGGTACGGGTTTCACGGCGGTTCACCGCCCAGCTCAGGGATTTCAGTTCGCCGTCGTCATTCAGCTCCCAAGCGAGGGTCTGGCCGATTTGCAGGTTACGCAACCCTTTGTACTGATTGGATAATAAAGCCACATCAGAGGAATCTATCCCGTACTGTGTCAGAATGGCAGACAGGCTGTCGCCGCTGGCAACAGTGTATTCAAGTGATGTCGGGATAACGGTGTCAGTCGGGGAGGCTTCGTCGATATCATCAGACTCTTTGGCAAGTCCTTCATCCGGCAGCTGATCACTGCTGTCGGTGATAATATCGTCAGTATCGGTATCAGTGTCCGTGCCGGTTCCTGCCTGCGTGCCGGAGGTGTCAGCAGGTGGCGCAAAATCAGTTTCAATATATTGTTCGTTATCAGCATTCCGCTCATGATATACAGCAAACGGGTGCCAGACAGCGACACCCAGTGTTGCGGCAGTTAACATCCCCAGCATCATGCGATGCGCTTTGGGTAACTGGTTGTATACCAGAACGGCGGATTTTGCCAGTTGCTGCAATTGCACGCGTTCTGTTCCTTATTTATTGCTCCAGGCAGGATGCGTACTGTGCTGATAACCGTGACAGGAAGTTGGTATAACCGTCCCGATCCACTGCAATTCCGCTGCCCAGCGGGTCAAGGACGCCCATCTTCGCGTTCGTCCCTTTGGCCACCGCTTTAATGACTGCCGGCCTGAACTGCGGCTCAGCAAACACACACAAGGCGTTTTGCTCAGCCAGCTTTAATTTGATGTTATTGAGTGTCTGCGCACCCGGCTGAATTTCAGGGTTGACCGTAAAATGCCCGGAAGGCGAAAGGTCAAAACGTTTTTCAAAATAACCATAGGCGTCATGAAAAACAAAATACCCGTGTGTTTTCACCGGTGCCAGCTGCTGAGCAATATTCTTCTCAGTTTCAGTAAGTTGTCCATTGAATTTACGCAGGTTTACGTCCAACACAGATTTTTTATCCGGATAACTCACCAGGAGTTTATTATACACTGCCTGAGCGGTCTGCCGGGCAATATCCGGCGACATCCACAGGTGCATATTGTACTCACCGTGGTGGTGATGCCCGTCCTCATCATGGTCGTCATCTTCATCGTTTTTCAGCAGAAAAGGTTTAACAGACTCAAGTTCGCTGATAACGATCTGTTTTTGCTCCGGAACAGCTGAAAGCGGCTTTTGCAGGAAGGTTTCCAGCTCCGGCCCGACCCAGACAACCAAATCCGCTGAACGGATTTTTTTCAGGTCAGACGGTTTGAGTGCATAATCATGCGGCGAAGCACCATCCGGCAGTAAAATCTGTGTGTCCGTGACGCCATCTGCAACCGCAGCGGCGATTAACCCGACAGGACGTACTGATGTTAACACATCTGCGCTGGCGGTTTGTGCGGCCAGACTCAAAAATGTGGCAATAAACGCTGTTTTTATTCCGTGCCGTGACTGGTGCTGCATAATGGAAACTCCGTGACATGATTGCGATAATGTTATATTATAACGTTTCATTCATTCTGCAAGATAATAATTTGTCATGTCAACACTTATCGCGGTAAATGATGTTTCTGTCGCTTTTGGTGCCAATACGGTACTCGAGGACATTTCATTTACATTATCCCCCGGGAAAATCATCACCCTTCTCGGGCCGAACGGCGCGGGAAAATCCACTATTGTCCGTGTGGTACTCGGCCTTACCGAACCGACGTCCGGCACCGTCACCCGCACACCGGGTCTGACTGTCGGCTATGTTCCGCAAAAACTCTATCTCGACCCGACAATGCCGCTGACGGTGGCCCGTTTTCTGCGTCTGAAGCGCGGTGTCAGCAAGGGCGAGTGTCTCGCGGCGCTTGAGCGGGTCAATGCCGCGCATCTGACCGGAAAACCGATGCAACGGCTGTCCGGCGGTGAAATGCAGCGTGTGCTGCTGGCCCGTGCCCTGCTCGCCCGGCCGCAGCTGCTGGTGCTGGATGAGCCGACTCAGGGTGTGGATGTCAACGGCCAGGTCGCGCTGTATGACCTGATCACCCGGCTGCGTGATGAACTAAACTGCGCGGTGCTGATGGTTTCTCACGATCTGCATCTGGTGATGGCAAAAACCGATACCGTGCTGTGTATCAACCGGCATATCTGCTGCTCCGGCGAGCCGGATGTGGTAGCCGCCCATCCGGAGTTTACCGCCATGTTCGGTAGCCGGGCCGCGACACAGATCGGCGTGTACCGTCATCATCACAACCACAGTCACGAGAACGGCAGTGCAGTGCTATCCCCTTCTGCACCCTGCTGCGGGAATCACGCCCCGGCAGATGTCTCTGTAAAACCCGCTCCGGAGTGCCGCCATGATTGAATTACTGTTACCGGGCTGGCTCGCCGGGATTTTACTGGCGATCGCGGCCGGTCCGCTCGGCTCCTTTGTGGTCTGGCGGCGGATGTCCTATTTCGGAGATACGCTGGCGCACGCTTCGCTGCTCGGGGTCGCCTTTGGCCTGCTGCTGAATGTCAGTCCGTTTTATGCCGTGATTACCGTGACACTGATTCTGGCTATGCTGCTGGTCTGGCTGGAACGCCGTCCGCAACTGGCGGTGGATACTCTGCTGGGTATTATGGCGCACAGTGCGCTGTCTCTCGGTCTGGTGGTGGTCAGTCTGATGTCGAATGTGCGGGTGGATCTGATGGCGTATCTGTTCGGTGACCTGCTCTCAGTGACCTATGAAGATTTGCTGCCTATTGCCGTGGGTGTAACTATCGTGACCGGTTTGCTGATGTGGCAGTGGCGCAATCTGCTTTCTCTGACCATCAGCCCGGAACTGGCGTTTGTTGACGGTATCAACCCCGGCAGACTGCGGATGATGCTGATGCTGGTCACGGCACTGACCATCGGCCTTGCCATGAAATTTGTCGGGGCGCTGATTATCACGTCTCTGCTGATTATTCCTGCCGCTGCCGCCCGCCGTTTTGCGCGGACACCGGAGCAGATGGCTGCGGGTGCGGTTGTCACCGGGATGATTTCCATCACCGGCGGATTAGCCTTCTCCGCCTTTTATGACACCCCGGCGGGACCGTCCGTTGTGCTGTGCGCCGCCTGCTGCTTTATTCTCAGCCTGCTGGTGAAACCACATAATTAATTGTCTGTACAGCAAAAAAGCCCTGTTCTTTCAGGGCTTTTTACTTTCAGCTAAACTGTGTTATTACGCTGTTTCTGATTTTGTCCGCACTTTCGGTTTCACCGGATTCACACTCAGCACCAGCTTATCGAGAAATGTGATTAGTTTTTCATTCATTTCACTGTAGCTGTGTCTGCGGATAGCGCTTGGTGTATCAACAAAACGGAATCCGGCGGCAGATTTCAGATCATTTTCGCCGTTGAGGATCAGATACTCCACCACATCACGGGTCAGTTCCATATGGCACTGGAAGCCGTAAACGCGTTTGGTGTATTCAATAATCTGACGCGGACAACCGGCACTGAAAGCGATAATCTGCGCGCCTTCGGTTAATCCCGGCATATCATAATGCCAGTGGCCTACCCCCAGCGAATCGCCGAAATGAGAAAACAGCTGGCTGCGTTTTCCGGCGTTGGTCATATGGATGGTAAATTTGCCGAACTCTTTTTCCGGGCTTTGTGTATACGGCGCGCCTAATGCTTCGCCGATAAGCTGTGCCCCGAGGCAGACCCCGATGACAACTTTATTTGAATTGATGGCATTGGCGATAAACGCCTGCTCTTTTTTGGAATCAAAATAAGGGCATTGCGCAGTGGTGGTTTCCGGGTTTTGCGGCCCGCCCATGACAATCAGGAAATCAATTCCGCTGATGCTGTCAGGTAACTTGTCACCTTCATACAGACGGGTGAACGTGACATCGTAATTATTCTTCCTTGCCCAATACTCGTAAGCGCCCGGTGCTTCAAAATAGTCATGAATGATAAAATGAACACGCATAGTCAGTTCCTTTTCCCTTTAACGAAATCCTCCTTTTTACATTACAGGGTTCAGACGATGCACGCCAATTTTTAAATGTCGAAAAACAACCAATTACAGAGATATCCTCCCGGAATAATCCCCAAAAAAGCCATTTAATTATCACATGGGCAAAATGGTAAACATATTATGTTTACCCTCAGGTTTGACGGCCGGGTTCTTAATCGTTTCCACTGTGATCAATACCAAAGTGACGATAGGCATGTGCGGTGGCAAGGCGTCCGCGCGGTGTCCGCTGAATAAAGCCCTGCTGGATTAAGAAAGGCTCGATGACATCCTCAATGGTTTCCCGCTCTTCACCGATGGCCGCCGCCAGGTTATCCAGCCCGACCGGGCCGCCCATAAATTTATCAATAATGGTGACCAGCAACTTGCGATCCAGGTAATCAAACCCGGCAGAATCCACATTCAGCATATCCAGAGCCTGACCGGCAATCAGCCCGTCAATACCGCCGTCACCTTTCACCTGGGCAAAATCCCGCACCCGGCGCAGCAGACGGTTGGTGATACGCGGCGTGCCGCGTGAGCGCATGGCAATCTGGCGGGCACCATCATCCGAGATATCCAGCCCCATATAACGTGCACTGCGGCTGACAATATGCTGCAAATCATCAGTATTATAAAATTCCAGCCGCTGCACGATCCCGAAACGGTCCCGCAGCGGTGATGTCAGAGAGCCTGCACGGGTGGTGGCACCGATCAGAGTAAACGGCGGCAGGTCGATTTTAATGGAACGGGCAGCAGGCCCTTCCCCGATCATGATATCCAACTGGTAATCTTCCATCGCCGGATAGAGAATTTCTTCCACCACCGGAGAGAGGCGGTGGATTTCATCGATAAACAACACATCGTGGGGTTCGAGGTTGGTCAGCATGGCCGCCAGATCACCGGCTTTTTCCAGTACCGGTCCGGAGGTGGTGCGCAGATTAACGCCCATTTCATTGGCGACAATATTCGCCAGTGTGGTTTTCCCGAGCCCCGGCGGGCCGAAAATCAGCAGATGGTCAAGTGCATCCCCGCGCTGACGGGCAGCCTCGATAAAGATTTCCATCTGTGAACAGACCTGCGGCTGACCCACATATTCCGCCAGTAATTTCGGCCGGATAGCGCGATCCACCACCTCATCATCCGGCAGCGTTTCCGCCGTAATCAGTCTGTCAGCTTCAATCATGACCTGTCACCCCGTTGTGTCATCATCGTTTTTATTATTACAGCGCGGCGCGCAGTGCTTCGCGGATCAGTGTTTCGCTGTCTGAACCGGCTTTGGAGACTTTCGCTATCATGCGGCTGGCTTCCTGCGGTTTATAGCCGAGGGAAATCAGTGCCTCAATGGCTTCAGATTCCGCATCAGCCTGGCTGTTACCCGACTGCTGACTCGCCGGGAGCGACATTTCCGCATCACGGAACAGGTCGCCGTTAAGCCCTTTGAAGCGGTCTTTCATTTCCACGACCAGACGCTCGGCAGTTTTCTTGCCCACGCCCGGCAGTTTGATTAGCTGTGCCACTGCACCCTGCTCAATCGCCGCCACAAACTGCTGCGCAGACATACCTGAAAGGATCGCCAGTGCCAGTTTCGGCCCGACACCGTTCACTTTGATTAATTCACGGAACAGTGCGCGTTCCTGCTTATCATTAAAGCCGTACAGTAACTGTGCATCTTCCCGCACAATAAACTGGGTGAACAGAATGGCTTCCTGACCGGCATCCGGCAGTTCATAGAAACAGGTCATCGGCATATGGACTTCATAGCCCACACCATTGGTTTCCAGTAATACGACAGGCGGCTGTTTTTCCAGCACAATACCTCTTAAGCGACCGATCACGCGCGTCTCCTTTATGATTGCGGCAGAGCCTGTTTATAGCATAAAAAAAGCTGGACGTATATCCAGCCATCAGAAAATCACGGGTATCTGCGACACCGGTTACTCTTTCAGCCGTCCGCGTGCCATCACCAGACGCGGCTGCCCCATCTGCACCAGGTTCTGGTTGAAATGGCAGTGAGTGATAGCAATCGCCAGCGCATCTGCCGCATCCGCCTGCGGTGCCGCTGACAGTTTCAGTATTGAGCGCACCATATGCTGTACCTGGGCTTTTTCCGCCGCCCCGGTGCCGGTAACGGTTTGTTTTACCTGACGTGCCGCATATTCAAATACCGGCAGATTATTATTCACCGCAGCGAGGATCGCCACACCACGCGCTTGTCCCAGTTTCAGGGCGGAATCGGCATTCTTGGCCATAAAGACCTGTTCGATAGCAAAACAATCCGGCTGATACTGGGTGATGATTTCACTGACACCGGCGTAAATTTTGCCCAGACGGGACGGAAGATCATCCACCTGTGTGCGGATACAGCCGCTGCCGATATACAGCAGACGCCGTCCCTGCTGGCGGATAACACCATATCCGGTCACCCGCGAGCCGGGGTCAATACCGAGAATAATTGCCATAGGAGGACCGTATTGTCACAACAGGAAAAAAAGAAGAAAACAGAGGGATGCGCACAGCGGCGCATCCTCTGCGAAGTGAGTGACGGAAATTACAGCAGTGCTGCAACTTCGTCTGAGATATCGCCGTTGTGGTAGACTTCCTGCACATCGTCAGAGTCTTCCAGCATATCGATAAGGCGCATCAGTTTTGGTGCGGTTTCCGCATCCAGATCCGCTTTGGTGGACGGGATCATCGATACTTCAGCAGATTCAGCTTTGAAACCGGCTGCATCCATCGCGTCTTTGACATCACCCAGAATTTCCCAGGCGGTGTAAACGTCGATAGCGCCGTCGTCAAAAGTTTCAACGTCTTCAGCACCGGCTTCGAGCGCCGCATCCATCACCGCATCCTCATCCAGACCCGGAGCATAGGAAATGATACCTTTGCGGGTAAACAGATAAGCAACTGAACCATCGGTACCCAGATTGCCGCCGGTTTTGGTGAACGCGTGGCGCACATCCGAAACCGTACGTTTACGGTTATCCGTCAGGCATTCCACCATCACAGCTGTACCGCCCGGGCCGTAGCCTTCGTATACGATGGATTCCATGTTATCGTTTTCATCATTACCCGCCCCGCGTGCAATCGCACGGTTCAGGGTATCGCGGGTCATGTTGTTTGCTAACGCTTTATCCACTGCCGCACGCAGACGTGGGTTAGATGCAGGATCAGGACCACCAATGCGCGACGCCGTGACTAATTCACGAATGATTTTCGTGAAAATTTTACCGCGCTTCGCATCTTGCGCGGCCTTGCGGTGTTTGGTGTTGGCCCATTTACTATGACCTGCCATTCTCTAATCTCCAGATTAAGTCTTACGACGTTCATTCATTTAAATCCGCTGTCACTGCGGAAGAACACACTGACGAACGAATTCTTCAATTGCTTCCCCGTTACTGGGTGAGATAGTTTTCGCAGCGGCATCCGCTGCCGGTAACCACTCATACGCCAGATGCTCCGTTAAGGGAACCGCCTTCGGCGCGGGTAAGCATAACACAAACCAGTGTTCCGTATTGTGCGTCACGTCCGGTGCATACCGGTGACGGAAATGCGGAAAAATGGTATAGCGGACGGTGCGCTGACAATCCGTCAGCCGCAGTCCCTCCGCAAGGATATCAATACCGGTTTCTTCTTTTACTTCCCGCAATGCGGCATCGCGGGGAGTTTCTCCCGGTTCCAGACTGCCGGTGACGGACTGCCAGAAAGCAGGATCGTCACGGCGCTGTAACATCAGAACACGCCCCGTTTCCTGCTCACAGATAACCACCAGCACAGATTCAGGGCGTTTAAAAGCCATCAGATTCAGTCACTCTCTTTCTGAGTTACTGCAATCGCCAGCTCTTTCAGAGCATCGTCATTCGCGAAGCTCGGTGCATCTGTCATCAGACAGGCGGCAGCCGTGGTTTTCGGGAACGCGATAACGTCACGGATGTTTTCGGTACCGGTCAGCAGCATCACCAGACGGTCAAGACCAAAGGCCAGACCCGCATGCGGTGGTGTGCCGTATTGTAACGCATCGAGCAGGAAGCCGAATTTGCGGCGCTGTTCTTCCGGGGTGATCCCGAGGATGCCGAATACCGTCTGCTGCATTTCGTTACGGTGGATACGGACAGAGCCGCCGCCCACTTCGTAGCCGTTGATAACCATATCGTAGGCATTGGCGATCGCGTCTTCCGGCGCATTTTTCAGCTCTTCCGGTGACATATCACGCGGCGAGGTGAACGGATGGTGCATCGCGGTCAGACCGCCTTCACCGTCGTCTTCAAACATCGGGAAGTCGATCACCCACAGCGGACGCCAACTGTTCAGGTCGGTCAGGTTCAGGTCACGGCCGGTTTTCAGACGCAGCGCGCCCATTGCATCGGTTACGGTGCCTTTCGCGCCCGCGCCGAAGAAAATAATGTCGCCGGTCTGTGCGTCAGTGCGCTCCAGAATGGCTTCAACGGTTTCTGCGGTCAGGAATTTGGCGACAGGAGACTGAACACCCTCAATACCGGCAGAGCGGTCGTTCACTTTCATCCATGCCAGGCCTTTCGCGCCGTAGATGCCGACAAATTTGCCGTATTCATCAATCTGTTTACGGGTCATTTCCGCGCCGCCGGTGACACACAGTGCCACAACACGGCCTTTCGGATCATTTGCCGCATCAGCAAATACAGAGAACTCAGAATCTTTCACCAGGTCGGCGATATCTGTCAGTTCCAGCGGGTTACGTAAATCCGGTTTATCAGAACCGAAGCGGCGCATTGCTTCCGCAAATGTCATCACCGGGAAATCACCCAGTTCAACATTGATGATTTCATTCCACAGTGAGCGGATCATACGCTCCATGGTCGCACGGACCTGGTCCGCAGTCATGAAAGAGGTTTCCACATCGATCTGAGTGAATTCCGGCTGACGGTCAGCACGTAAATCTTCATCACGGAAACATTTGACAATCTGATAGTAACGGTCAAAACCGGACATCATCAGAAGCTGTTTGAACAGCTGCGGAGACTGCGGCAGTGCGTAGAATTTGCCTTTGTGGACACGGCTCGGCACCAGGTAATCACGGGCACCTTCCGGTGTGGCTTTGGTCAGCATCGGGGTTTCGATATCGAGGAACCCTTCGGTATCCATAAAGCGGCGGACAAAACCGGTGATGCGTGCGCGGGTTTTCAGGCGGTTCGCCATTTCGCTGCGGCGCAGGTCGAGATAGCGGTATTTCAGACGCATCTCTTCGGTGTTTTCGTGGTTGCTGTCGAGCGGTAACGGCTCGGAGCGGTTAAAAATGGTCAGGCCATCTGCATGCACTTCCACACTGCCGGTCGCCATCTCTTTATTAATTTGATTTTCAGGTCGCGCGCGGACAGTTCCGGTAATCTGAATACAGAATTCATTCCGTAATTCAGAGGCTTTGGCAAATGCTTCTTTTTGGTCGGGATCGAAGAAAACCTGAACGATGCCTTCACGGTCACGCATATCGATAAAAATCAAACCCCCGAGATCACGACGACGGTTTACCCAACCACTAAGGGTTACTTTTTGATCGATGTGAGCACTGTTGAGCTGCCCACAATAATTAGTACGCATACGATATCCTTTTGTCCGCTATTGTGCGTTTCTGCAAAATTTTGGCATGGTTCTTTATGAAGAAATGTCAAAAAGGCGATCATTATAGTGGAAAATTCCTGATGAGATAAGTGCAAACAGCACATCTGCCGCAGAGAATTTAGCCACTAATTGATAATTTTCAAATAATTCAGTATGCATTAATATTAAGGATTGTGTTACCCGCTGCTTTGAGGTTTATCATTCTTTTGCTGTTTCAATTGGCCATGGAGTAAAAAATGGTTAGTTCCCTTTATATTGTACTGGGTGCGCTGTTAATCATTAAACTGTCACTCGATGTGATTAAACTGCGGACACTTTACCGCGTCGCTTATGGTGACGGCGGATTTTACGAGTTACAGACGGCGATTCGTGTGCAGGGCAATGCGGTTGAGTATATCCCTGTTGCACTCCTGCTGTTACTGGTGATGGAGCAAAACGGCGCCCAGGTGTGGATGGTCCATGTCTGCGGGGTTATTCTGATTGCCGGCCGGCTGTTTCACTCTTACGGATTAAAACACCGCGAGAACCGCTGGCGGCGTACCGGGATGGCGGCCACCTTCACCGCCATGATCCTGATGGTGCTGGCGAATATCTGGTATCTGCCGTGGCAGCAGATTTTTTCGCCGTACATGTAACCGCTCACGCCGGGACATAACACTTTCTGCGCCGGGTCACCTCTGTTAGAATGCGCGCATCTTTTTGTATTGCAGATCTGTGTTATGTCCAAAGAAATTCCGAATCCGCCGCAGGATACTCTGTTCGCGGCACCGATTGCCCGTCTTGGTGACTGGACGTTTGATGAGAAAGTCGCGGATGTGTTTCCCGATATGATCAAACGCTCAATTCCGGGCTACTCCAATATTATTGCCATGATTGGCATGCTGGCCGGCCGTTTTGTCACGCCCGGCAGTCAGGTTTATGATCTCGGCTGTTCCCGCGCTGCCGCCACCCTGTCTATCCGCCCGAATATCGCGGATAAACCCGGCTGCCGGATCATCGCCGTGGATAATTCCGCGCCGATGGTGGAACACGCCCGCCGCCATGTGGAAAGTTATAAATCCCCGGTACCGGTTGAAGTAACCGAAGGCGATATCCGCCATATTGCGATTGAGAATGCCTCAATGGTGGTTCTCAATTTTACCCTGCAATTCCTGGCACCGGATGACCGCGCCGCACTGCTGAAAAAAATCTATCAGGGCCTGCTGCCGGGCGGCGTGCTGGTGTTATCGGAAAAATTCAGTTTTGAGGATGAGCAGATCGGCGATTTGCTGTTCAGCATGCACCACGATTTCAAACGTGCCAACGGCTACAGTGAGCTGGAAATCAGCCAGAAACGCACCATGCTGGAAGATGTCATGCTGACCGACAGTGTGGAAACCCACAAATCACGGCTGAAAGCGGCCGGTTTTGAACATTGTGAAGTCTGGTTCCAGTGCTTTAACTTCGGGTCATTACTGGCAGTGAAAGAGAATAACCATGATTGATTTCGGCAATTTTTATCAGTTAATTGCAAAAAATGAGCGCCTGAGCCACTGGCTGGAAACACTGCCCGCGCAGATTGCGAAATGGAATAAAGAGTCCCTGCACGGCTACTATCCTGGCTGGGTAAAAACCATTGAAAATCTGCCGGACATGACTCCGGACATTCTCGATCTGAAAACCGGGGTTACTGCACAGCGCACACAGCCGCTGACCGACGGGGAAACCCGCCGTATCAATAACATTCTGCGCAACCTGATGCCGTGGCGTAAAGGCCCGTTCTCGCTCTACGGTGTGGAGATTGATACCGAATGGCGTTCTGATCTGAAATGGGATCGCGTTCTGCCGCATCTGTCCCCGCTTGCCGGGCGCACCATTCTGGATGTCGGCTGCGGCAGCGGTTATCACATGTGGCGCATGGCAGGTGAAGGCGCGGAACTGGTGATCGGTGTGGATCCGACTCAGCTTTTCCTCTGCCAGTTTGAAGCCGTGCGCAAGCTGCTCGGCAATGACCAGCGCGTGCATCTGCTGCCGCTGGGTATTCAGGAACTGCCTGCACTTCAGGCTTTTGATACCGTGTTCTCCATGGGTGTGCTTTATCACCGCCGCTCCCCGCTCGACCACCTCTGGCAGCTGAAAGATCAGCTGGTGTCCGGCGGCGAACTGGTACTGGAAAGTATTGTTGTTGAGGGTGATGAACATCAGTGTCTGATCCCGGGTGAACGCTACGCGCAGATGAGCAACGTCTACTTTATTCCGTCAGCCAAAATGCTGGCTGTCTGGCTGGAAAAATGCGGCTTCATCAATATCAGGATCGTGGATGAGTCTGTCACCACCACGGATGAGCAGCGCCGTACGGAGTGGATGATCAATGAATCCCTCGCCGATTTCCTCAATCCTGACGACCCGTCACTGACGGTTGAAGGCTATCCGGCACCGCGCCGTGCGGTTCTGATCGCCGAAAAACCATAGCCATCAGTAATACGTATACACCCTGTTATTTGCAGGGTATATACCTCCGAAAAACTGACTGTTCTCTCCCCGGGGATTCAGCTACCCTGCCTGTCATATTATGACGAATAAAGGCCACTCCGGATCATGAAATATCGCCTGTCCGCACTGTATCTTCCGCTTCTGTTGTCTGCCTCTGCGGCCTCTGCCACTGTGTTAACGGATAATAATCATCAGGTTTTTATCGACCCGGAAACCCTGCACATAGCAGTGGCGGATACCACTGTCAGCCGGGGAACAGAAAAACAGCCGGTCAGTGATTTAACAGAATATCCCCGCCGTGTCAGCTGGTTCTGGCCGGACAGAGATATGAATGTCACCGCTGTCCTCAATGATACCGAGCTGACCCTGACATTCACCACCAATCAGCCGCAGAATTTTCAGTGGTTCACCCTGCCGGATAACACTGTTTCCGCCCTCTATATGCCGCTGGGCGAAGGACGTCATATTCCGCTGAATAATGAACAGTGGCGTCACTATATGGTTACTGAACAGGATAATATCGATACCAATCAGGATTTGCAGTTACCGCTCTGGAGTCAGCAGCAGGATCGGGTCTACAGCTGGGTGTTACTCAGCCCGTTCCATAACCGTCTGCACTTTGAGGAAAAACAGCAGCGCCTGCAGATGAGCGCGGTACATCAGTTTAACCGTTTTAATCAGCAGCAGCCGTTTACTGTTCTGCTTCACACCGGTGATACCCCTCTGGACGGCGCACTGCGCTACCGCCGCTGGTTACAGGATAATAAGCAGTTCACATCACTGGAAGAAAAATTCGCACAGATCCCGGACGGCAAAAAACTGATCGGTGCCACCCATATCTATTTATGGGGAAAAAGTATTATCGATCAGCAGGATATTACTGACTGGCCGGGACTGGTACGTTATCTGCAATCCCCCGCCGGTAACGGGTTATGGTCGGCAATGGAGCCTCAGAGCCGTGATGCTTTTGCTGCTCTGAACGGTAAAACACCGGAAAAATGGCAGCAGCCGTTTCTGGCCGATGCTCTCAACCAGGCACTGAAGAAAGTTACACCACTGAGCCGCACCCCGGATGACAGTGACTTTATGGCTGCGCAGAAAACACAGGCCCGGGCGATCCGTTCTGCCGTAAAACAGCAACTGAGTCCGTTCCTGGCACCGGAAGCCAACTGGGGTCAGGGGTTATCCCTTCCTCTTTTAACCGCACTGACCGGGGCAAAACTGGATAAGCTCTGGCTGGGCACCGATAACTGGACTGCTACCTGGTATCAGCCGCAGGCGGTCAGCTATGCCAAAGAGCACGGTTATCTTATCGCCAGCTATGATTCCTACGACACCGCCATCCCCTCGGGAAAAAATACGGAATGGCTGACGGCACAGATCCCGTCAGAATTACGCGAAAAATGCGCGATTGTGACCGGAACAGGCAGAAAACTGCCGGGATTCGGCGGGGATGGTTATTACCTGAATCCGGGCTGCATGCAGGATTTTTCAGAAACACGCATGACTGAACTGGTACAGCTGACCGGCATCAACAGTCTGTTTCTTGACGTGGACGGCACCGGCATGGTGTCTGATGATTATAATCCGGCGTCACCCACAAGTGCGGATGCTATGGCGGCAGCGAGAAATAACCGCTTACGGTCGGTGGCAGAAAACATCCGTATCCCGCTGGGTTCGGAAGACGGTAATGCCGTGACCGCGCAATATCTGATGTTTGCCCACGGTACCGAAACCCGCGGCTTCGGCTGGAGTGATGCGGATATTCACCGCAACAAACAGTCCCCTTACTACCTGGGTGCCTGGTGGCCGGAAAACGAACCAGCGATCTTTTTTACACCGGGGAAACTGAAAGATATCTACCTGACCACGGAATTTGATCCGCGCTGGCGGCTGCCGCTGTATCAGGCTGTATTTCATGATGCGGTGATCACCACGCATCACTGGACGCTGGATAACCTGAAATTCCCGGAGGTTACCACCACACGGGAACTGCTGAGCCAGTTGTATAACACGCCGCCGCTCTATAACCTCAGCCGTAATACGGTACAGAAGCGTCTTCCTGCGATGATAAAGTCGGACAGTATTTTCCGCCCGCTGCATCAGCAGTTATGGAATAAAGCCCTGACCGGCTTCCGCTGGCTGGACAGTGACGGCCTGGTACAACAGACACAGTTCAGTGATGGCTCTGTCATCACCGTGAATTTTGCTGACCATGCCATTGCCGGTTATCCGCCGCGCTCACTCAGTGCGATACCGGCAGAGGGAAAGCCCGTTAACGCCGCCTTCTGACAGCAAAACGCCCTCAGTATGAGGGCGTTTTTGATGTAACCGGAAATGAACCGGATCAGTGCACGACCATACTGTGCAGATCCAGAACCCCTTTCATCGCCTCGACGGTGTCCCCGTCCACACAGGTATGGGAAAACTCATCAGCTTCGCTGTCACTGCCCATCGCCACACCGACTTTGCGGTAGCGCATAGTGGACGGCTTGGTTTTGGATGCTGAACTGTGCACTTCCTGAAGGCCGATATCAAGGAACTTCTGAATATTCGCCAGCCGCACACCGGCACCGGCCATAATCACCGGCCCTCTGCTGGCTTCCTGTAACTCTTTGAGCAGAGGTAATCCCAGCTCCGCACTCAGCTGCTGGCCGGATGTCAGAATACGGCTCACACCCAGGTCGGTCAGCTGCTGTAATGCCAGCATCGGATTCGCACACATATCAAAGGCTCTGTGGAAAGTGACTGCCATGTCGCCCGACAATTTACACAGCATCTTCATCCGCGGCAGATCAACATGCCCGTCCTCATCCAGAATACCGGTGACCACCCCGGGAAAACCCAGGTCGCGGATTTTGGCGATATCATTCTTCATAACCGCAAATTCCGAGGCTGTATAGCAAAAGTCACCGCTGCGCGGACGGAGGATCGGGTGAACCGGGATCCGCAACCGGTCGATAGTCTGTTTCAGCATGCCCCAGCTCGGGGTCAGCCCGCCCTCTGACGGCGCGGCACACAGTTCAATCCGGTCAGCGCCGGCTTTTTCCGCAGTGAGGGCACATTCCACGCTGTAACAACAAATTTCCAGTTTCGCCATTGATTAGCCTCATCACTTAATTTCGCAGGTAAATATCTCTCGTAAACGATTCAGTCATCCTGATATACACTATTACATGTAATTTAGATTAATGAATTGTTAAATATCACAAGATGCGAAATATCCGGCCGATTCGCACAGGGAAATGTCAGAATTGCAGGTTACCGCTCACTTTCGACAATCTCCTGCAATGTAAACGGATGAAACTTAATGGTGATATTTTCCCGGATGACAGCCAGTGTCGGGTTCGGCAACCGCTCCTGCTCGCCGCGCGGATGGCTGGCTTTTGTCACTACCCCGGCCGGTAATGGTGACGGCAGCAGTGCGGCAGCCCGCTCTGTCAGGGTCTGCGGGTCACCCGGTAACACCAGTTCGATATGTTCCCAGCCCTGGTGTGCATACTGTTTATCTTTCGGGAACGGCAGTTCCACCACCGGAATCTGCCAGTGCAGCAGTGTCAGCGGCTCATACAGTAAAAAAAGATAAATCGGGCGGCCGTTAATCTGATTATCCGATAACACGGTGCCGCATTCGCGGAATCCGGCCAGCCACTGTTCCGCCAGTGCCGTATCGTGAGCCCGCAGTGAGATGTGATCTGCCTGATAATGCGTGAGATCAAGCTGCAAATCCGCCGCAAACTGCTGTATTTTTCCGGCAAACACCGGCAGCTCTGCCATCAGACCGGCAAGGGATGCTGTCTGTACGCTGTTTTTCATTATGATCCCCTGTGAGAATTCATCCGCAAAGGCGCAGATAGTAGCATGAGACCCTGTTTTTGTGGTATAAAACCAGCCAAATTTCACGACAACATCCCGCCCGGACGAGCCCGCTCCTCCGCCGCTGTTTCCGGGGTGTCATTTTGTTCTTTAAATTAAGGTAAACCGGTGAATATTCAGGCAATTCTTTCAGATAAGATCCAACAGGCTCTTATCAGCGCAGGGGCACCACTTGATTGTGATGCTATCGTTAAGCAGTCCGCCAAAGCGCAGTTTGGTGATTACCAGGCCAATGGTGTGATGGCTGCCGCGAAAAAAATGGGTATGCCGCCCCGACAGCTCGCTGAGAAAGTGATTGAACTGCTGGATCTCGACGGAATTGCGGAAAAAACGGAAATCGCCGGTCCCGGTTTTATCAATATTTTCCTCTCCCCTGACTGGCTGACCACTCAGCTGGAAACCGCGCTGGCTGATGACAAACTGGGCCTGACCCCGGTTGAACCGATGACCATCGCCATCGACTACTCTGCTCCGAACGTAGCCAAACAGATGCACGTCGGTCATCTGCGCTCCACCATCATCGGTGATGCGGCAGCACGTACCCAGGAGTATCTGGGCCATAAAGTGATCCGCTGTAACCACGTCGGTGACTGGGGAACACAGTTCGGCATGCTTATCGCGTATCTTGAAAAAATGCAGAATGAAGATGCCGGCGATATGGCACTGGCCGACCTGGAAGCCTTCTATCGCGAAGCGAAAAAGCATTACGACGAAGACGAAGTATTTGCTGAGCGCGCGCGCGGCTATGTGGTCAAATTACAGGGTGGTGATGAATACTGCCGCACCATGTGGCGTAAGCTGGTGGATATCACCATGCAGCAGAACCAGGAAACCTATAACCGTCTGAATGTCACCCTGACCGAAGATGATGTCATGGGTGAAAGCCTGTACAACGACATGCTGCCGGGCATTGTCAGTGACCTGCTGAACCGCCGTATCGCCGAAGAGAGCGAAGGCGCGATTGTCGTCTATCTTGATGAATTCAAAAATAAAGAAGGCGAACCGATGGGGGTTATTATCCGCAAAAAAGATGGCGGATATCTCTACACCACCACCGATATCGCCTGTGCAAAGTACCGTCATGACGTACTGCATGCCGACCGCGTCCTTTATTACATTGATTCCCGCCAGCACCAGCATCTGATGCAGGCGTGGACCATCGTCCGCAAAGCCGGGTATATCCCGGAGAGCATGACACTGGAACACCATATGTTCGGTATGATGCTCGGCAAAGACGGCAAACCGTTCAAAACCCGCGCAGGCGGCACTATCCGCCTGTCCGATCTGCTGGATGAAGCTGTTGAACGCGCGGAGAAACTGATCCGTGAGAAAAACAGCGATATGCCGGAAGATGAGCTGAAACAGCTGGCGGAAGTTGTCGGTATCGGCGCGGTGAAATACGCGGATCTGTCAAAAAGCCGTACCACCGACTATATCTTCGACTGGGACAACATGCTGGCCTTTGAAGGTAACACCGCACCGTATATGCAGTATGCCTATACCCGTGTGGCATCCGTCTTCAAACGTGCGGATATTGATGCGGACAGCCTGACACAACCTATTATCCTGACTGACGACCGCGAGCGCCAGTTAGCAGCCCGTCTGTTACAGTTTGAGGAAACCATTACTGCTGTTGCCCGTGAAGGTTTGCCGCATATGATGTGCAGCTACCTGTATGATCTGGCAGGTCTGTTCTCGGGTTTCTACGAACATTGCCCGATTCTGGCAGCGGAAAGCGAAGAGCTGCGCCAGAGCCGTCTGAAACTGGCGCTGCTGACACAGAAAACCCTGAAAGCCGGTCTGGATACCCTGGGTATCGGTACTGTCGAGAAGATGTAATCCCGGCATTACCGGTGATTATTTCTGCAAAAAAGGAACCTGACGGTTCCTTTTTTATTATCTTCTGGATCTGTTACAGCAATACCCGGCACCCTGCTGCCTGTAATTTTTTTGTCACCGGCGGAATGACGGAGAAATTATTCCAGCGCAGGTCCAGTTTGCGCAGCTGTGTTAATGCTGCCAGGCTATCCGGCAGCGTACTCAGCTGATTCGCACGTAAATCCAGATATAACAGGGATGATAATTCACCGGTGTTTTCCGGCAGGGCTTTCAGGGCATTGAAACGCAGATTCAGTGTATTGAGTTGTTGTAACCGGCTTATTTCCGGCGAAATAAACGCCACCCGGTTATTATTCAGATCAAGAATTTCCAGCGCTGCCACAGCTGCAATCTCATCCGGAACCGCGGTTATTTTATTATTCATCAGATGCATTTCGCGGGTATTTTTCAACCCGCTGACAGCAGAAGACAGTTCCGTTATCCGGTTATTATAAAGACGGATTTCTTCCATTTTTTCCATTTCAGAAAACCATGCCGGTATTGCTGTCAGTTGATTATCCGTTGCATTAAAATAACGCAGATTTTTCAGTCCGGAAAATGACGACGGTAAGCTGCTGTATCCGTTTTCACTGAGATAAAGATATTGCAGCTGATGTAATTCACCTATTTCCGGCGGAACATCCGCGATACAATTATGTCCCAGATCCAGCATTTCACAGGCAGTCAGCTGTGCAATATCCGGCGGAATATAAGCCAGCTGATTACAGGAGAGATTCAGTACCCGTAATGACGTACAGTGACGCAGTGCAGCCGGATATTCAGAGAGCTGATTGTTATAGGCACTGATAACCTGCCGGGTATACGGCGGCGTGATAAACGCATCAATTGACGTATACCCGCCGTTATCCAGGTTCAGTTCAGCATCAGAAACAGTGTGTTGGTGCAGCATAGAAACGCTCCGGCATCCGCGATTCCGCAGGGCTTGTTATCAGCCCCGTCAGAATAAGATAAAAACAGTTTATAAGCTGCGCTGTGCAAAGTCCCGCAGGCGGAAACCAAGCGCATACAGTGCGGCAAAATAGGCACCGGCACCGGCAATCACCACACCCATCAGGCGCAGCATACGCATCAGCATATTGCCCTGTGACCATTCCGGCATCAGATACATCATACCCACCAGTACCGCGGCCATAAACAGCATTGCGATCACCAGTTTGAGGAAAAATTTTCCCCAGCCCGGCAGCGGTGTGAAGATATTCTGTTTGCGCAGTTGCCAGTACAGCAGTGAGGCGTTGAAACAGGCCGCAATACCAATCGACAGCGCCAGACCGGCATGTTTAAACGGCCCGATAAAGGCCAGGTTCATCAGCTGTGTCAGGATCAGTGTGGCAATCGCGATTTTAACAGGTGTTTTGATGTTCTGGCGGGAATAGAATCCCGGTGCCAGTACTTTAATCACAATCATCCCCATCAGACCGACGCAGTAGGCAATCAGCGCCTGTTGTGTCATCAGGGCATCAAAGGCAGTGAAGTTTTTGTACTGGAACAGGCTGACCGTCAGTGCTTCCGCCAGAATCGCGAGCGCCACCGCACACGGCAGAGCCAGCAGGAAACAGAGGCGTAATCCCCAGTCCATCAGTTTGCGGTATTCGGTGGCATCCCCTTTGGAGAAGCTTTTTGCCAGTGACGGCAGCAGAATCGTCCCCAGTGCCACCCCGAGCACACCGGACGGCAGTTCCATCAGACGGTCGGCGTAATACATCCAGGAGACCGAGCCGGACACCAGGAATGAGGCAAAAATGGTGTTGATAATCAGTGAAATCTGGCTGACCGATACCCCGAGGATCGCCGGCCCCATCAGTTTCATTACCCGCCAGACACCGCTGTTACGGAAAGAGACTCTCGGCAGCACCAGCATGCCGATTTTTTTCAGGTGCGGGAGCTGATAGGCAATCTGTAATACCCCCCCTGCCAGCACAGCCCACGCCAGCGCCATAATCGGCGGATCAAAATACGGGGCGGCAAACAGCGCAAAGCCAATCATACTGACATTCAGCAGAGTCGGTGCAAACGCCGGGACGGAAAAACGGTTCCAGGTATTGAGGATCCCCCCCGCCAGTGAAGCGATGGAGATCAGAAAGATATACGGAAAGGTGACTTTCAGCAGATTGGCGGTCAGCGTAAATTTATCCGGGTCATCAGTAAAACCCGGCGCGGTGACATAGATAATCCACGGCGCGGCCAGCATTCCGAGCACGGTGACCACCGCCAGAATCAGTGTCAGCATCCCGGAGACATAGGCGATAAAGGTGCGGGTCGCTTCCTCGCCCTGCTGAGTTTTATATTCCGATAAAATCGGCACAAAGGCCTGGGAAAATGCCCCTTCGGCAAAAATACGCCGCAGCAGATTCGGCAGTTTAAAGGCGACAAAGAAGGCATCGGCAGCCATCGATGCCCCGAAAATCCGGGCGATAATGGCATCACGGATAAAGCCGAGTACACGCGAGAACATCGTCATCGAGCTGACGGCGGCGAGAGATTTCAATAAATTCATGCTGAGTGTGCTGGTCAGATAACAAAGGCGGAAATAGTATCACGATAACGCGGGCGGAACAGAAAAACCCGCCGTTATCGTGGTTTAACCCAGTCCGGGGTGGTCAGTGCGGTCAGAACATGGTCACGCCACCGGCCGTTAATCATCAGATAATCTTTTGCGTAGCCCTCTTTTTCAAACCCGAGCCGGGCAAGGAGTTGTCCGCTGCGCTGATTATGCGGCATATAGTTTGCCATAATGCGGTGCATGCCCTGCTGACGCTGCATATAGCGCAGTGTCGGCTCCAGGGCTTCCTGCATATAATGCTGCCCCTGCCATTTTTCTCCCAGTGAATAACCGAGAAAACAGGCGTAAAACACGCCGCGGATGACATTACTGTAGTTCGCCACCCCCATCACCTCATTTTCAGCCTGATCCAGCAGCAGAAAATGGAAAGCGGTGCCCTGACGGTGCATATCCGTCATCAGCTGCAGGCGCGATGACCAGCCGGAAGGATGATAGTGGCTGCGGTCGCGGAGAGGCTCCCAGGGTTTCAGAAATGCTTCGTTTTCACAGTAATATTCACTGATGCGGTACGCGTCCCGCTCGTGCGCCAGCCGGACCACCATTCTGTCCGTGTTAAAACGCAGCTGCGGCGTATTCGCGCGGTAGCCGAACAACATAATTCCTCTCTCAGAAGGCCGTAGTCAGGGTGTGTTTAACCACGTTCCGTCGATAAAAAAATATCATCCTGAATTCTCTGTTATCAGACGCTGAATAAGCAGAGAATAGAAGGTGTAATCATCTCCCTTTTTTCTATTCCTTTCAATATTTAATGTGGTGCTGAATGTCACTTGTCAGACAAGCCCGGACGCTGGGTAAGTACTGGTTGCTGGTGGATAACCTGCTGGTTGTTCTCGGCTTCTTTGTGGTCTTCCCGCTGATCTCCATCCGTTTTGTTGAACAACTCGGCTGGGCGGGGATTGTGGTCGGGTTTGCCCTGGGGCTGCGCCAGCTTGTCCAGCAGGGGCTGGGGATATTCGGCGGTGCGATTGCTGACCGCTTCGGTGCCAAGCCGATGATCGTCATCGGTATGTTTCTCCGTGCAGGCGGTTTTGCCCTGATGGCCATGGCGGATGAGCCGTGGATCCTCTGGCTCTCCTGTATTCTCTCGGCTATCGGCGGCACCCTGTTTGACCCGCCGCGCACTGCGCTGGTAATCAAACTGACCCGCCCGTATGAACGCGGCCGTTTCTATTCCCTGCTGCTGATGCAGGACAGCGCCGGGGCGGTACTCGGGGCACTGCTCGGCAGCTGGCTGCTTATCTATGACTTTCATCTGGTCTGCTGGGTGGGCGCGGCAATCTTTATTATCACCGCCCTGTGTAATGCCTGGCTGCTGCCCGCTTACCGCATTTCCACCACCCGCACCCCGGTCAAAGAGGGGCTGACCCGCGTACTGAGTGACAAACGCTTCTCCCGCTATGTGCTGACACTGACCGGTTACTTTATCCTCTCCGTGCAGGTGATGCTGATGTTCCCGATCATCGTCAACGAACTGGCGGGCACACCGGCGGCGGTAAAATGGATGTATGCCATTGAGGCTGCATTATCACTGACTCTGCTCTATCCGCTGGCCCGCTGGAGTGAAAAACACTTCCGGCTGGAAACCCGTCTGATGGCCGGTTTATTCCTGATGAGCCTGAGTATGTTCCCGGTCGCACTGACTCATTCACTGCATGTATTATTCGCGATTATCTGTTTGTTCTATTTAGGTTCGGTGATTGCCGAACCGGCACGGGAAACCCTCAGCGCGTCACTGGCGGATCCGCGCGCACGCGGCAGTTACATGGGCTTCAGCCGCCTGGGGCTGGCATTCGGCGGTGCCATCGGTTATACCGGCGGCGGCTGGCTGTATGATCTGGGTAAAGAAATGCAATTACCTGAACTTCCCTGGTTTTTACTCGGTACAATCGGGCTGATTACACTGATAGCACTTTACCGCCAGTTTAACCCGAAGAAGATAAGCCCTGCCGTATTAAATTGATCCGGATATTTGGGATTTGCCGCAGCACAGGTTAGTATCGGGTGGTATACAACAGGAGATACCGATGAGATTATTCCTTTTTACCGCGGCACTGGTCGCAGCAACAGTTTTAACCGGCTGCGATAAATTAACCGAAATCAGTGTCAGTGAAGAGACCATTAACAGTGCGGTGGCAGAGAATATCCATCTGAATAAACAGATTGGTATGGATGGTGTGGCAGATGCGGATTTTACCCTGGAAAAACTGCTCACCGAGATTGGCCGTGAAGAGCCCGGCAAAGTAAAACTGACGGCAATCGGCTCGCTGAAGCTGGTTTCGCTGTTTGGTTCACGGGATTTCACTATTTCAATGTCTCTCAGCGCCGCACCGTATTTCGATGCCACCAGCGGGTCAATCTATATGCGGGATGTTGAAATTACCAATTACACGCTGGATCCGGACAAATGGGATACCCTGATTTCCGCGCTGATCCCTTATCTCAATCATACACTGAGCACCTTTTTCAATATCACCCCGGTGTATGTTCTGAATGGCGATAATACAGCCGAAGCGGCTGCGAAGAAGTTTGCCAAGGGCATTGAAATCCGGCCGGGCCGGATCGTTATCCCGTTAACCGAATAATTTCGATTAAAAATTTTAATTGTGATAGTAAATTATTAATTCACTAAATTATGATACCGTTCCTTAACTATCCCGCTGGGAACGGTATCACCTTCCTGTTTTGCAGAAGAATATGACGAAAATTCAATGCATACGAAAAGATACCAGGTTATCCCATTCTGACGCATCTGCAGTACGCTTCCTGTAAAACAGAGTGAAACACTGATTTTTCTGCTGTTACAGATAAAATTAATTTGTGATTGAGCGCTTTTTTCTGAATCTGCAGGATTCTTTTTTGATGATATATTTCACAATTCATAAACATTTTTAACACTCATCTAATCTCTTTCAGTAACATCAGAAAATAACTATTCCGGATAAGGATCATCTGATGCTGACACTGATTGGACTGCTGATCATCATTTCTATTGTCGTTCTGCTGATGACAGGAAAAACCAGCCCTGTAATTGCCATGTCTGTTATTCCCCTGCTCGGCGCCCTGCTGGCCGGCTATTCCCTGCCTGAAATCACTGAATTTTTTGATTACGGCATCAAGAAAGTGGCCAGTGTCGCGGTGATGTTCCTGTTTGCCATTCTGTTTTTCAGCATTATGAAAGACCTGCATATCTTCAATCCGTTTATCCGTCTGATGATCGGGCTGACCTGGGGAAATGTGGTGATTGTGGCGATGGTCACAGCTCTGGTGGCAGCCGTTGTGCATCTCGACGGTTCCGGTGCGGCAACCTTTCTGATTATTATCCCGGCATTTCTGCCTATCTACCGGCGTCTGGGTATGAGCCCGTATCTGATGCTGCTGCTGATGTGTATGAGTATGGGGGTGATGAATATGGTGCCGTGGGGCGGACCGCTCGGCCGCGCTTCTGCTGTGACCGGTATTTCCGCTTCAGTCCTGTGGCAGCCGCTGATCCCGGTACAAATCATCGGTATTACCGCATCGGTGCTGGTTGCCGCGCTGTTTGGTCTGCGGGAGAAACGCCGTATCGCCCGGGCGGCACAATACGGCACCACACCGTATGAGCAGGATTCGCTTCTTCAATTGTATGATGAGGCGGATAACGAACACGGTACGGAAAAACCACAGCGCTTTCTGATTAATATCTCGCTGATCCTGCTGGCGATTCTGAGTCTGGCACTGGGGTGGCTCGCGGCACCGTATATCTTTATGCTGGCGCTCTCCGCCGCTCTCATTGTCAATTACCCGAAACCGAAAGATCAGGTGGCGGTGATTAACCATCATGCCCCGCAGGCGTTATCTATGGCAGCAATTATTCTTTCCGCCGGGGTATTCCTGGGGATTATGGATAAAGGCGGGATGCTGGAGTCAGTGGCGAAGGATCTGCTGATTATTATTCCGGGACATATGGCGGAGCAGTTCCACATTATTATCGGGATGATTGGTGTGCCGCTGGATATCTTTACCAGTACCGATGCCTATTACTTTGCCCTGCTGCCGATTGTCCGTGACGTGGTGGCATCCGCCGGTATTCCGCCTGCGGATGTGGTGTATGCCATGGCTATCGGTAATAACGCCGGAACCTTTGTCAGCCCGTTCTCACCGGCTGTGTGGCTGGCGGTGGGGATTGCCGGGGTGGATATGGGGCGGCATCTGCGCTACTCCTTCTTCTGGATCTGGCTGTTCAGCTTTATCACCCTGGCGGCAGGCTGGTTCCTCGGGCTGTTCTGAGCCGGATACAAAAAGCCCGGTCATCTGACCGGGCCTGAAAAATAATATGTGACAACGTCACACATTAATCATCGTTTTCGTCTTCTTCTGCGTCTTCTGTCAGCTCTTCATACAGCGCGGACAGTGCTTCACGGGTCAGAATAGCCAGGGTGCGGTAAAAGCCGTGCTGTGCATGTGACTCAACTTTCCCGAGAAATGCATCACTCCACGGCAGCAGATAGTCCGCAAACAGCGCCGTCTGCGCACTGACTTCATCTTCCTGTGCCTGATCTTCCAGCCAGGATGCCGCCAGCAGCAGAGACCCGAAACTGTCGGTTACCGCATCAGTCAGCGGCATCCCGCGCTCACTGAGAAACTGACGAACTTCACTTTCCGGCTCACCGGTATAGTCCGACCGGTGCTGAGCCACCGCCCCGTCAGCAAACAACTGCTGATAATCCGCTGCCAGTTCCGCACTGTCACAATGCTCAGCCAGCCGTGTCAGCAGTACATCCTGCTCCAGCGGCCAGTGGGCTTTCAGTTGCCCCTGCTTAATCATCGTCAGAACCGGTGCCAGTACGGGATCAGCCGGAGCGCGGTTAAACAGCGTTCCGAGCAGGCGGCAGACCAGTGAAAATTCATTCATACTTCAAATCCTTATTAACTGAGTTGCCGCTATTGTCCGGATTGTCCTTATTGCTGTAAAGAATTAATACCCCAGTTCCATATTCACCACGCCCTGCGGTGCTTCGCCCCGCTCAATCCGCTCAATATTGGCAACGATGGCTTTGATTGCCTCTGACGGAATGGTAAATGCAGCAATGTGCGGCGTGACATCCACCCGCGGGTGGGTCCAGAACGGGTGCATTTCCGGCAGCGGTTCGGTGGCGAACACATCCAGGCTGGCACCGGCAATCTGTCCGTCATCAATGGCTTCCAGTAAATCGTTATCCACCAGATGCGAACCGCGCGCCAGGTTAATCAGGTAAGAACTCTGCGGCAGCTTACTGAACAGTGACTGGTTGAGGATCCCTCTGGTCTGCGGTGTGTCCGGCAGCAGATTGATCAGCAGGCGGCTGTGGCTTAAGAATTCATCCAGTTGATCGTTGCCGTGGAAACTGGTCACGCCGGGGATCTGTTTTGGTGTCCGGCTCCAGCCATGGACTTTAAATCCGAATTCTGCCAGCTTTTCCGCCACGGAACGGCCGAGAACCCCGGTTCCCAGCACGCCGATTTCGAATTCATCAAATGTGAAAGCAGGCTGTGCTTTCCAGATACGCTGCTCCTGCTGGCGTTTATAAATGTCCATCTTGCGGAAGTACCACAGCGCCTTGGCAACCGCGTACTCCTGCATCTGCGCCCCCATCCCGGTATCTTCAAGGCGGATCACCGGCACCCCGGCAGGCAGTGTGCCCGGGTTTGCCTGTTCCTGTTTCAGAATGGCATCCACCCCGGCACCCAGCGCAAAGACCCCTTTCATGGTGGTCCGCCCGGCCAGACACTCACGCGGCGGTAACCACACCAGGGCATAATCCGCCGGCTGGTTATCACCCGGAACCCATTTGCGGATATCCGCCTGCGGCAGGTGTTTTTTCATGCCGTTGATCCACAGCTCAGAATCAAAAAAAGGATGGTAGAAAATAATATTCATGCGGCGCTCCTCTGTTTTTTTACCAGCCTGATAGGATTACGCAAAGAATTCAAGCCCCGGACAGATTTTCGTATCGTTAAAATGTTGTTATTGTTAACTGACCTGCATATTTTTCCGGCAGATGATTTTCCGCCGGAAAAAAATCAGCGGTTATTTTTCAGGCAGCCGGTACGCTGTTTTCAGCGGATTTGCTATGTTAATCACCAATATGCTGTTTTTTTGGTTAAACAAACGAAAAAACACATTTTTTTTCATGGCGTGTATTGACGGGTTACGTCGCTTCCCCTATAGTAGCGCCCCGTTGCAGCGAGATATCAACGCAACGAACAGTACCCCGGTGAGATGTCCGAGTGGCTGAAGGAGCACGCCTGGAAAGTGTGTATGCGCGAAAGTGCATCGAGGGTTCGAATCCCTCTCTCACCGCCATCTTAAGAGAAGAGCCTGCTGAGCAATCAGCAGGCTTTTTTCGTTTCTGCTTTTTCTTTTTTATGCTGCTATCCGGTCCGGCGGCAGAATATCCTGTTTTATTACACCTTAACTTCTTCATATTTTTGATTTTATTTTAATATCCGCTATTGTATACAGCGTCATTTGATGTATCTCAGCTAAATCTCTCCCTGTTTTGCGTAGACTAATGCGCGTTGGCGTCTCCCTATTTTTTTCATATGACTCAGAGGTGACAGTTGTCCGGAAATGAAAATTTCAACATTTAAAGGATTATCTCTTTTTACTGCATTAATTGACTCGTGCTGGAAACAGCCTTACTCCGTTTCCCGTCTGATAAAAGATACCATTGCAGGTATCACCGTCGGGATTATTGCTATCCCACTGGCCATGGCATTGGCTATCGGCAGTGGTGTGGCACCGCAATATGGCCTGTATACGGCCGCTATCGCCGGTATTGTGATTGCGGTGACCGGCGGCTCCCGTTTCAGTGTCTCCGGGCCGACCGCCGCGTTTGTGGTGATCCTCTACCCCGTATCCCAGCAGTTCGGGTTAGGCGGGCTACTGATAGCCACTCTGATGTCCGGGATTATCCTGCTGGCAATGGGTCTGGCGCGTTTCGGTAAACTCATTGAATATATTCCGATTTCTGTGGTGCTCGGCTTCACTTCAGGGATTGCGATCACTATCGCCACCATGCAGGTGAAAGACTTTTTTGGTCTGACCATGGCACATGTGCCGGAAAACTATGTTGATAAGGTGATTGCCCTTGTCAGAGCCATGCCGACCATCAATCTGTCAGATACCCTGATTGGCGTGACCACACTGCTGGTGCTGATCTACTGGCCGAAACTGAAACTTCGTCTGCCGGGACACCTTCCCGCTGTGATTGCCGGGATGCTGGTGATGCTGGTGCTGTCACTGTTCGGCATGGAAGCGGCCACCATCGGCTCCCGTTTCAGTTATACCCTGGCGGACGGTACACAGGGTGCGGGGATCCCGCCGATTCTGCCGCAGTTTATCCTGCCGTGGAATTTACCGACCCCGGACGGCAAAGAATTTGTGTTCAGCTGGGCCACCATTACCGCCCTGATGCCGGCAGCGTTTTCGATGGCAATGCTGGGCGCGATTGAATCGCTGCTCTGTGCGGTGGTGCTTGACGGTATGACCGGCAAAAAACATAACTCCAACGGCGAATTACTGGGTCAGGGACTGGGTAATATCACCGCACCGTTCTTCGGCGGCATTACCGCCACTGCTGCTATCGCCCGTTCGGCGGCTAACGTGCGTGCCGGTGCCACATCGCCGGTCTCTGCTATTATTCACTCTCTGCTGGTGCTGCTGACTCTGCTGATCCTGGCGCCGCTGCTTTCTTATCTGCCGCTGGCCGCGATGTCCGCTCTGCTGCTGATGGTGGCATGGAATATGAGTGAAGCGGCTAAAGTCATTGAACTTATCCGCCGCGCGCCGAAAGATGATATTATCGTGCTGCTGCTGTGCCTGAGCCTCACTGTGCTGTTTGATATGGTCATTGCTATCAGTGTCGGGATTGTGCTGGCCTCACTGCTGTTTATGCGCCGTATCGCCAATATGACGCGCCTGAGTGAGTCTTCCTATACCGATCACGACAAAGGGCTTCTGGTTGTCCGGGTTAACGGCCCGCTGTTCTTTGCCGCTGCCGAGCGGATTTTTGATGATCTGAAAGTCAAAAGTGCGGGATATCACACCATTGTAATGCAGTGGGATGCGGTGCCGGTACTTGATGCAGGCGGATTAAAAGCCTTCCGCCGTTTTATTGACGAAGCTGGTGTGGATACACACATCGTGGTCACCGATATTCCGTTCCAGCCGCTGAAAACCCTGGCACGGGCACGGATTGTCCCGGTTGAGAATAAAATCAGCTTTTACCCGTCGGTCAGTAAGGCACTGATTGAACTGGGGCTGATGGATGGTGTGACATCGGAGGCATGATAACCTCTGTAATCAGGCTATAATGAACAGAGCGGCGGGCGTAATGTCCGCCGTTTCTTTATCTGTTACCGGAGAAAAATCATGGCCGTATTCCGTCTTCCCTTTCTTAACTGGCTGATTATCAACGCCGTTGCAGCCATCTGGCTGTATGCCAAAGATGCACTGGTGATTCAGTTCAGCGGCTGGAGCGGCATTTTAGCCATATTGATCGGGCTGGAAAGTCTCGGCTGGATTGGTGCATCACTGGTGTATTTCCGCCGCCATAACACCACGCCGAACCCGCTCGGCGAAGCGACCCATCTCATCACCGGCGGACCGTTCCGTCTGTCACGCAATCCGGTCTACCTCGCGCTGACCACTGCCTGTATCGGCTTTGCTCTGCTGACCCACTCTTACTATTTTCTCATCGGCGGCCTTATTTTCTGGCTGATCACCGATCTGTTCAGCATCCCGCAGGAAGAAAAATTCCTTGCCGGAAAATTTAAACAGGAATGGGCGGCCTATTGCCAGCAGACACGGCGCTGGCTGTAATTCACGCTCAGATTGCGCTGCCCTGGCCGCCGTTTGCCAGCAGATACTGCCACAGGCCGTTCATGCCGAGCCAGCGGTTGCTGCACCAGTCCGGTGCCAGTAAGGTCGGACGCCGTGCGCTGGCGCAGATGCGGTGATAAATGACATCCGGCGGTGTGTGGCGGATCATCTCTCCTGCGGTGGCGACATACTCTTCGAGGGAAATGGTGGGCAAGCGCCCTGCCCGCCAGGCTTTTGCCATCGTGCTGCCTTCCACAATATGCAGCGGATGCAGTTTGATGCCTTCAACGCCGGTCTCCAGCACACGCTCAAGTGTGATGAGATTATCGGCTGCGGTTTCTCCCGGCAGACCGGTGATCAGATGACAACACACTTTCAACCCGCGTTCACGGGCGGCCCGGGTGGTAGCCTGATAACAGGCAAAATCATGACCGCGGTTGATACGTTTCAGGGTTTTATCATGGGCGGTCTGTAATCCCAGTTCCAGCCATACCTCATAGCCCTGCTGCTGATAGCTTTGCAGCAGCTCCAGCACCGCCTCCGGCACACAGTCCGGCCGCGTACCGACACACAATCCCACCACATCGGCCTGAGTCAGTGCGGATTCATACATCTCACGCAGCAGTTCAACTTCCGCGTAGGTGCTGGTATAGGCCTGGAAATAGGCAAGATAACGTTTGGCACGGGTGATTTTGCCGGACTGCTGGCTCAGTTGCTCCTCAATGGAATCATACTGTGCATTTTCATCCGCAAAAGAAGCCACATTACAGAAGGTACAACCGCCGCGCCCGAGGGTGCCGTCACGGTTAGGGCAGCTGAAGCCGCCGTGGAGGGTGATTTTATGGATTTTTTCGCCATAACGGCGCTGAAGATCAGCGCCGAACATGTTAACGACTGTGTAAAGCTGCATCGGAAATTATTCGGTATCCAGCTCAGGGAAGCTTTTCACCAGATCGTCGATAGCTTTAACCTGCTGCAGGAACGGCTCCAGTTTTGCCAGCGGCAGCGCGGAAGGACCATCACAACGGGCATTATCCGGGTCCGGATGTGCTTCCAGGAACAGACCGGCCAGGCCGACTGCCATCCCGGCGCGAGCCAGTTCAGCCACCTGACCACGGCGACCGCCGGATGCGGCACCAAACGGGTCGCGGCATTGCAGGGAGTGTGTGACATCGAAAATCACCGGGCAACCGCCGGAGGCTTTTTCCATCACTTTAAAGCCCAGCATATCCACAACCAGGTTGTCATAACCGAAGTTTGCACCGCGATCACATAAAATGATCTGGTCATTGCCGCCTTCACGGAATTTTTCCGCGATATTACCAACCTGCCCCGGGCTGATAAACTGCGGTTTTTTGATGTTAATGACCGCGCCGGTTTTCGCCATGGCTTCCACCAGGTCAGTCTGACGCGCCAGGAAGGCCGGTAACTGGATCACGTCCACCACGTCCGCCACCGGCTGTGCCTGCCAGGATTCGTGAACGTCGGTAATAATTTTCACACCGAAGGTTTTTTTCAGCTCTTCAAAAATCTTCATCCCTTCCTCAAGGCCCGGACCACGGTAAGAATTGATGGAAGAGCGGTTTGCCTTGTCAAAAGAGGCTTTGAAGACGTACGGAATATTCAGCTTCTGCGTGACAGTCACGTAATGTTCGCAGATTTTCATCGCCAGATCGCGGGATTCAAGGACGTTCATGCCGCCGAACAGAACAAACGGCAGCGCGTTGCCGACACGAATATCCCCGATAGATACGACTTTCTGTTGCATGGTATAACCTTTTGGCAGAGGCAATTAAATTGCGTTTATGAAAATATGTAAAACGATATCCGTTTATCAGTGCAGAACGATATGCTGCTGTTCGTAAGTGTGGATCTGCATTTTTATCATTTCAGATACCGGATCCTGCGGACATTGCTCAATAAAATAATTCAGATCGGAAACTGCAATATGGCTGCAGTCCAACTGGGCATAAATCAGCCCGCGATCACGGATTTCATACGGGTCATCCGGATCAAATAATAAAATGGTTTCGCTGACTTTCAGTGCCTGCTCCATTTTTTTCTCTTCCATCAGCGCGACTTTAATACTGTCGAGGTATTTGCGCACCACATGGCTGTTTTCGGCTTCTTCGAGATCATCCCCGGTCAGGTGATGCGCCGGGCTGACTGTGCCTTTAATCCAGACATCCAGCGTGTGCTGATCCAGCAGATCGCCGTTAATCGGGTTAATAAAGAGGGTTTCGTCATCGAGATCCGCCCGCAGAATCAGCTGGGTCGGGAAAACCACCGGCACAACCGGCAAACCGATGGCCTGTGCAATATGCAGGAACAGGATGCCGAGTGATACCGGCGAGCCGCGCTGAGTACGCAGCACATTATCCAGCCACAGCGTGTCAGACAGCGAATAAACGCCGCTGGCGCCGCTGAACTGCCATTTGTGGTAAAAGAGTGTGATCAGGGTCTGTAAACAGGTATGTTCGTCGGAATACGGCGGGAGGCGTTTACGGGTCTGACGGATAAGTTCATTGATGTGTGCTTCTGCCTTTTCCCGGTCAAAATCCGGACGGACAGTTTTTAACACTAACATAATGCCGCTCAGTAACGGCGCACCATTGAATTCAAAATCGGCAATGCTTTTCATTTCTCTTCCCGTTGACCTAAAGTAACCCGATCATTTCCGCCATAATCGCGGCGGGTTTCCACCCGGTAAAATCCGTTTTCCCGGAACAGTTCGCGGACAGCGTCTCCCTGCCGCCAGCCATGTTCCACAATCAGCCACCCGCCCGGTGTCAGATAATGAGCGGACTGCGCAGCGATTTCCGCCAGATCGGCCAGGCCGTTCTGCGGGGCGACCAGCGCACTGCGCGGCTCGAAACGGACATCCCCCTGCACCAGATGCTCATCATTCTCATCAATATATGGCGGGTTACTCACTATCATAGCAAATTGATGAATCGGCAGTGAAGCAAACCAGCGACTTTCTTTAAAGGTTGTATTCGTCAGCCCCAGACGGGCGGCATTGCGCTGTGCCAGCGCCACCGCATCCGGCTGGATATCCGCCCCGGTCACATGGCAATCCGGCCGTTCAGAGGCCAGTGCCAGCGCAATCGCGCCGGTGCCGGTACCGAGATCCAGAATATCGCAGGATGCTGCCGGTAACAATTCCAGCGCTGCCTCCACCAGACATTCGGTATCAGGACGCGGAATAAGTGTGGCGGGAGACACTTCCAGCGGCAGTGACCAAAACTCGCGCACACCGGTGATATACGCCACCGGCTCGCCCTGCTCCCGGCGGACAAGCAGCGCCTCAAGACGCTGCTGTTCATCCCCGCTGAGCGGGGTTTCATCAAAAGCAATAATGTAGCTGCGGGTTCGGCCGGTGACAAACGTCAGCAGGATTTCCGCATCCCGTTTCGGGCTGTCGCTGTGACTTAAACGGCTGACAGCCTCTGCCAGCCAGGTCCGGAACGTCATCAGTCCTGCTCAGACAGCGCGGCGAGCTGATCTGCCTGATATTCGTTCACCAGCGGCTGGATCAGTGCATCCAGCTTACCTTCCATGACCTCATCCAGACGGTACAGAGTCAGGTTGATACGGTGATCCGTCACCCGTCCCTGCGGGAAGTTATAGGTGCGGATCCGATCCGAACGGTCACCGGAACCCAGCAGGTTGCGGCGCTCAGAGGCTTCCGCCTCATGACGGCGGGACTCTTCCGCCGCTTTGATTCGTGCGGCCAGCACCGAGAGTGCTTTGGCTTTGTTTTTGTGCTGCGAACGCTCGTCCTGGCACTCCACCACAATCCCGGTCGGAATATGAGTGATACGGATAGCGGAATCCGTGGTGTTAACGTGCTGACCACCGGCCCCGGATGAACGGAAGGTATCAATGCGCAGATCCGCCGGGTTGATATCCGGCAGTTCCGCTTCCGGGACTTCCGCCAGCACCGCGACAGTACAGGCTGAAGTGTGAATACGGCCCTGGGATTCGGTTTCCGGCACACGCTGCACGCGGTGGCCGCCGGATTCAAATTTCAGGTTACCGTAGGCATTTTCACCAGTGACTCTGAAAATAATCTCTTTATATCCGCCGTGCTCGCCGTCGTTACTGTTCATGATCTCAATCCGCCAGCGGCGTGATTCCGCATAACGGCTGTACATACGGAACAGATCACCGGCAAACAGCGCCGCTTCATCGCCGCCGGTGCCCGCACGGACTTCCAGGAAGCAGTTGCGTTCATCATCCGGATCTTTCGGCAGTAATAAGACCTGTAATTCCTGTTCTAAGGTTTCATTCCGCAGTTTTGCGTCTTTCAGCTCTTCCTGTGCCATTTCCTTCATTTCAGGATCATCAAGAAGCATTTGGGCGGTGTCGATATCATCCTGAATGGTCTGCCAGGCTTCAAAACATTTCGCAACGTCAGTCAGCTGCGCATATTCTTTCGACAAGGCACGGAATTTATTCTGATCAGCGATAACATCGGCGTCCGCTAGGTGCGCCTGAATTTCTTCATAACGTTCTTTCAATGCTTCCAGTTTTGCGACAATAGAAGGCTTCATTCGTAGTCTGCTACCTTAAAAAATATATAGAGGAAGTTAATGATGCTCCAGCCCGAGGCTGTCGCGTAACAGAGTCAGACGACCGGTATCACCGTCACCGGCGGCCTGCTGAAGTGATTTGGTTGGTGCGTGGATCAGGCGGTTGGTCAGCTGCTGAGACATCTGGTTGATAACCTCTTCCGGGTCATGCCCCTGCTGAATCAGTGCCACGGCTTTTGCGGCCATGGCAGCGCGGATCTCTTCGGCCTGTTCGCGGTATTCGCGGATCGTATTGACTGCGCTCTGGGCACGCAGCCATTCCATAAAGTGCCCGCTTTCCTGCACCACAATGGATTCCGCCTGTTGTGCCGCCACCTGGCGCTGCGCCAGATTGTGCTCAATAATCGCCTCAAGATCATCCACAGTGTAGAGATAAACGTTACTGAGTTTTTCCACATCGGCTTCGATATCACGGGGAACCGCAATATCCACCAGCAGCATCGGGCGGTTACGGCGCGCTTTCAGGGCGCGTTCCACCATACCTTTACCGATAATCGGCAACGGGCTGGCCGTGGAGCTGATAACAATATCCGCTTCCGCCAGCCGGCTGTCGATTTCCGGCAGTGTGATCACCTCTGCATTGACTTCCTGCGCCAGCACGCGGGCCCGCTCGCGGGTACGGTTGGCGATCATCATGTGTTTTACGCCGTGCTCGTTCAGGTGACGGGCCACCAGCTCGATGGTTTCCCCCGCCCCGACCAGCAGGATATTCAGTCTGGATAAGGATTCGAAAATCTGACGCGCCAGGGTACAGGCGGCAAACGCCACCGATACCGCATTGGCACCGATGTCGGTTTCAGTACGCACCCGTTTGGCGACAGAGAAAGATTTCTGGAACAGGCGTTCCAGTTCACGGGAAAGTGAACGGTATGTCTGTGACTGAGCAAAGGCTTTTTTGACCTGCCCCAGGATCTGCGGCTCGCCGAGCACCAGGGAATCCAGCCCGCTGGCCACCCGCATCAGATGACTGACAGCTTCATTATCCTGATGCCAGTAAAGGCTGGACATCAGTTCCTGCGGGTTGATGTTGTGATAGCGGCACAGCCAGTCAATCAGCTGATCGCGCTGATTATTCTGTTCATCCACACTGAGATAGATTTCTGTCCGGTTGCAGGTAGACAGCACAACGCCGCCGCTCACGGACGGTTGTTCGAGCAGATTGGTTAATGCCGCTTCCATGCTGTCCGGTGAGAAAGTCACTTTCTCACGTAAGGCAACAGGTGCGGTTTTATGGTTAATGCCGAGAGCTAATAGAGTCATATCCTGCAATACAGACCGGGGTAAGTGTGTAAAATACCGGTTAAGTATACCGGAAATCAACACCCTTACTAAGGATAACTGCATGCATTTTAGCAGCCGATCCCGCGCAATTAAAGCGTTAAACGGGAAACAGTGATAATAAGCACGTAATGCGGTGCGCAACAGGCCGTGTCAGCCGGGCGGATAATTGCGTAAATCAGCGTAAGAGAGGTAGGAAACAGCCACTGAAACAGGCACAATACTGTTATTGCTTTTATAAGTTGTTAAAGGAAATTACAACGTGGCCTCTATTCAATTACCGCGCTTTATCCGGCTTCTGCCTCTGTGCAGCCTGATACTTGCCGCCTGTACCCTGCCCGACAATACAGAGAAAGGCGATGTTTCCGCCACCTCTGCCGGCTGGAAAGCACAGACAGAACAGATAAATCAGTTACAGCGTTATCAGACGCGCGGCTCGTTTGCCTACATCGGTACCACCCAGAAAACCTATGCCCGTTTCTTCTGGCAGCAGTATTCCCCGGACAACTACAAACTGCTGCTCACCAACCCGGTCGGCAGCACCGAGCTGGAACTGATTGTCAAAGACGGCCAGACCCAACTGACCGACAACAAAGGCCAGAAATATTACAGTGATGATCCGGACAGCATGATTTACCAGCTGACCGGTATGACCATCCCGATGGAAAATCTGCGTCAGTGGATTGTCGGCCTGCCGGGTGATGCGCAGTCCTATGCCATCAGCAATCAGTATCACCTGAAAGCGCTGAGCTGGGCTCAGGGCATGGAAAAGTGGAAAGTCACTTATCAGTCCTATGATGAGAAAGTCTCCCCGCAACTGCCGAACCGCCTGGATATCGAACAGGGTGATAACCGCATCAAGCTGAAAATGGATTCATGGACACTCAACTGACATCACTGACCTGGCCGTCCCCCGCCAAGCTGAACCTGTTTTTATATATCACAGGCCGCCGCGCGGACGGCTATCACACGCTGCAAACCCTGTTTCAGTTTCTGGATTATGGTGACAGTGTCACAATTACGCCGCGCACTGACGGTGAAATTCGTCTGCTGACCCCGCTTGCCGGCGTACCGGATAAGCAAAATCTGGTGATCCGCGCCGCCCGCCTGTTACAGAATTATGCCCGTGAGCATCAGCTGACAGCGGATTTACCCGGTGCGGATATTGCCGTTGAAAAAATTCTGCCGATGGGTGGCGGTATCGGTGGCGGTTCCTCCAATGCGGCCACAGTGCTTATCGCCCTTAACTATCACTGGCGGTTACAGTTACCCGACGAAACGCTTGCAGAGCTGGGTGTGATGCTCGGTGCGGATGTCCCGGTATTTGTCCGGGGCCACGCGGCAATTGCTGAAGGAATAGGCGAAATTCTGCACCCTGCGTCTCCGCCGGAACGCTGGTATCTGGTTGCACACCCCGGAATTTCGGTTCCGACACCGCTTATCTTCACAGATCCGCAATTAATTCGCGACACGCCGATCCGCTCTCTGGCCGCATTATTACAGGCTCCGTACGCAAATGACTGTGAACCGATTGCAAGAAAACGTTTTCGTGAGGTTGATTGCCTTCTTTCCTGGCTGCTACAATATACTCCGTCACGCCTGACCGGTACGGGTGCATGTGTGTTCGGAGAGTTCGAAAACCAGGCAGCCGCCCGACAGGTGTTAATTAACGCGCCGGCGTGGGTGAAGGGCTTTGTGGCACGTGGTGTCAACATTTCGCCGCTTCATCAGTTCCGCGCTGGTCTACTGTAATTGCCCCTGATTCCGTCTCCGGACGCTTTCAGGTTCACAATTCAATCTCTCTGGACGCATGCCTGAGGTTTTTCTCGTGCCTGATATGAAGCTTTTTGCTGGTAACGCCATCCCGGAACTAGCACAACGTGTTGCCAACCGCCTGTACACTAACCTCGGAGACGCTGCGATCGGTCGTTTCAGCGACGGTGAAGTCAGTGTTCAAATCAATGAAAACGTGCGTGGTGGTGATGTTTTCATCATCCAGTCCACCTGTGCGCCAACTAACGATAACCTGATGGAACTGGTTGTCATGGTTGATGCACTGCGCCGTGCTTCTGCGGGTCGTATCACTGCTGTTATCCCGTATTTCGGCTATGCCCGTCAGGATCGCCGCGTCCGCTCAACGCGTGTGCCAATCACCGCGAAAGTGGTCGCTGACTTCCTCTCAAGTGTGGGTGTTGACCGTGTGCTGACAGTGGATCTTCACGCTGAGCAGATTCAGGGCTTCTTCGATGTCCCGGTTGATAACGTCTTCGGCAGCCCAATTCTGCTGGAAGATATGCTGCAGAAAGATCTGGACAACCCGATTGTGGTTTCTCCGGATATCGGTGGTGTGGTCCGTGCCCGTGCGATCGCCAAACTGCTGAACGACACTGATATGGCTATCATCGACAAACGCCGCCCGCGTGCGAACGTTTCTCAGGTGATGCATATCATCGGTGATGTTGCCGGTCGTGACTGTGTACTGGTTGACGATATGATCGATACCGGGGGCACGCTGTGCAAAGCTGCGGAAGCACTGAAAGAACGTGGTGCGAAACGTGTGTTTGCATACGCAACTCACCCTATCTTCTCCGGCAACGCGGTCAACAATATCCGTGATTCTGTGATTGATGAAGTGATTGTCTGTGACACCATTCCGTTATCAGCGGAAATCAAAGCACTGAATAAAGTCCGTTCTCTGACTTTATCCGGAATGCTGGCAGAAGCCATCCGCCGTATCAGTAATGAAGAGTCTATCTCCGCGATGTTCGAACACTGATTTCATAATCAGTATACACATTGCGTGCTTAAACCCGTTGTGAAGACAACGGGTTTTTTGTTGGCAGGCATTTTAACCGTTAGCGATAATATTTCGTTTACGGCATCCGGCGGCGGTAGCGGCTGTGGAAATGACGCAGCCAGTAATATTTATCCGCAATGGATTCACGGCGCCCGCTCAGACCGGCTCCGCCCAGCCACACCAAGGCACCGATAAAGATCCCCATCAGGGAGGCTTCGGAATAGATATCCGGTAAAGGAAGTGCAAAAATAAGGACACCGACAGTAAAGGCCATACTGCCGACCATCAACAGCATACCGACAACCATCAGCAGGTTACCGAGCAATAAGGATAATTTACGTTTCATAGGGACCTCCGCCACTCTTTTGTCTGCTAACAACTCAAAGTACGAAAGTAGGAATTCCTTCTTGACATAGATTATAGCCCGAATTGATACGTATATGTTGCGTATGAGATCACATAGACCAAAAATAAAACTTTTTATTTGGCTTATTGTGCCAAAAAGCGAAACTTAATAATTCATCGCTAAATTATTGCACAAATAGTCACATCCGTCCGCGAAGGACGTTTCTTTTGTACTCCGCGCGGGTGACGGGTAGAATAGCCCTCTTTGCAGTCAAAACCTGCCTGAACAACAAGTGATACAAGTGTGAGCCAGATAAAATTAATTGTGGGGCTGGCCAACCCCGGTGCGGAATACGCCCAAACCCGCCACAATGCCGGTGCCTGGTATGTGGATGAACTGGCCCGCCGTTATAATCAGTCATTAAAATCAGAAAGTAAGTTTTACGGTTATACCGCGCGTCTGAATATTCAGGGGAATGATGTCCGCCTGCTGGTACCGACCACCTTTATGAACCTGAGCGGCAAAGCAGTCGGTGCCCTCGCCGGTTTTTACCAGATTGCCCCGGATGAAATTCTGGTGGCACATGACGAGCTGGATCTCCCGCCCGGCGTGGCAAAAATGAAGCTCGGCGGCGGCAACGGCGGTCATAACGGTCTGAAAGATATCCAGAGCAAATTGGGTAACAACCCGAACTTTCATCGTCTGCGTATCGGCATCGGCCATCCGGGTGATAAAAGCAAAGTTGTCGGTTTTGTACTGGGCAAGCCCCCCGCCTCCGAACAACAACTGATTGATGAGACCATCGATGAAGCTGTGCGCTGCACCGATGTGCTGATGAAAGACGGCATGGCAAAAGCCATTTCACGTCTGCATACATTTAAAGCCGGTCAGTGAGCCGCAGGTATCGTCTGTTTATCCGTAACCGTGTATAATCGGCGGCAATATTTAACGTGCTTGCAGGCCGTTTTGGTCTGCTGTCATTTTTAAGGTGAAGAATTTATGGGTTTCAAATGTGGTATCGTCGGTCTGCCGAACGTCGGGAAATCAACGCTGTTTAACGCACTGACAAAAGCAGGTATTGAAGCGGCGAACTTTCCGTTCTGTACAATTGAGCCGAACACCGGCGTGGTGCCGATGCCGGATGCCCGTCTGGATGCACTGGCGGAAATCGTAAAACCACAGCGTATTCTGCCGACCACCATGGAATTCGTCGATATCGCCGGTCTGGTGAAAGGCGCCTCCAAAGGTGAAGGTCTGGGTAACCAGTTCCTGACCAACATCCGTGAAACAGAAGCTATCGGCCACGTTGTCCGCTGCTTTGACGATGATAACATTGTTCACGTTTCCGGCCGTGTTAACCCGGCAGAAGATATTGATACCATCAATACCGAACTGGCGCTGGCTGACCTCGACACCTGTGAACGTGCTATCCACCGTGTGCAGAAACGCGCCAAAGGCGGCGACAAAGACGCGAAACTGGAGCTGGAAGTACTGGAAAAATGCCTGCCGCTGCTGGAAAATGCACAGATGCTGCGCACACTGAACCTGAATAAAGAAGAAATGGGGGCGATCCGCTACCTGAGCTTCCTGACCCTGAAACCAACCATGTACATTGCCAACGTCAATGAAGATGGCTTTGAAAACAACCCGTATCTGGATCAGGTGCGTGAAATCGCAGAGAAAGAAGGTTCAGTTGTGGTGCCGGTATGCGCGGCAATCGAATCCGATATCGCTGAGCTGGAGGATGGTGACCGCGAAGAGTTTATGGCTGACCTCGGTATCGAAGAACCGGGCCTGAACCGCGTGATCCGCGCCGGTTACGCCCTGCTTAACCTGCAGACCTATTTCACCGCCGGTGTGAAAGAAGTCCGTGCATGGACTATCCCTGTCGGCGCAACCGCCCCGCAGGCAGCCGGTAAAATCCACACCGACTTTGAAAAAGGCTTTATCCGCGCCCAGACCATCGCATTTGAGGATTTCATCCAGTACAAAGGCGAACAAGGGGCAAAAGAAGCCGGTAAAATGCGCGCAGAAGGTAAAGATTACATTGTGAAAGACGGCGACGTACTGAATTTCCTGTTTAATGTGTGATGAGTTTCTATTGTCTCATTAGGGTTCTCTGAATCTCACAGAAATCAGGAAACACCAAAAATCCACGCAGTTGCGTGGATTTTTTGTTTTTGTGGTGTCTTCGTATCCTTCTCTACTGCACTATCAAAAATGAGTGCAGGAATAAGCATAAAACAAATTCATCTTATTTCAGTTTAAGTACAGTAGCGTTATGTTATAACAACATCTTCGATGGATAATGTCCACTATACAAAATCGGACAGATGATAATATCTTGATACGCAAGAAGTTCGCTAATAGCGAATTTTATTGACAGTTAGCGAACTTCTAGGATATATTATTTTTGCCATTATTGAAGAGAGAATCCGCCAGAAGTACATGAATAACTAGCCATCTAGTTATTCGCGGAAGGTAGTACATATCTTCCACTATTTAACCCCAGATGTTCGCCCATGGATGCAACCAGCGAAGCTAGCGCAGCAATATCTCGGCGAAGTATGTACTGGGTTATTGATTGTGATGGGCGACCATCACAATCAATATTGACAAGGGTTTACTGCTAAAAACTCTCAACCTTGATTAGGGCGAACCGAATGACAATAGTGTCTTCGGGAATCAAGGAGATAGTTTATGAAAAATAATAATGGTTTTTGGCAGGCACTTAAGGCTAACGTTGTTTCAAGGAAAGTTCGTACTGTTTGGAAACTAATAGTATGGCTCATTAAATTAGGATTAATGATTTTTAAACTCCTTGAATGGCTTGATAAACACCGTGAGTCTTAAGTGTGCCTAAGTTAAAAATAGAGGTAACCACATGATCAACAGAGCATTAAAGACAATTAGACTTTACCACAATTTAAAACAATCTGAATTAGCTGATAATTTATGTATATCAAAATCTTACTTATCGGAGATTGAATCTGGAAAAAAAACGGTTAGTTTTGATATGCTGGTAAAGTACTCACAAGAATTTAATATTCCAGTTTCATCCTTAGTTTTTCTCTCAGAAGAAATGAATACTTCCTCTAATAAAACATTTGCTAGTAAATTTCGCTCTATTTTTACTGAAAGAATATTTAAAATCATGGAATGGAGTATCGAAAGGAATGAAAGTAAAAAAACAAAAAATAAAAACTAAAGGGAAATCCTATCCTTTACAAGGATGTATATTCTATAAACTATCATCAAAAAAAAGGTTAGAAAAAATACTTTTCACCTCAATTAAAGAATTGCAGTTTCTATCTAATGATATTAATTATGTGCTTTTTTATGAAAAATCTGATATAAATAAAAAACGTTTGATCGAAAAACCTAATGAAAAACTTGATATTATTCATACCAGAATAGCAAGCCTTATTTCAAGAATAACTCAACCGCAGTATATGCATTCTGGTTTAATAGATAAATCCTATATTTCTAATGCAAAACAACATTTAGGAAAGAAGCCTACACTTACAACAGATATAAAGTCTTTTTTCCCATCAACTACACGTCAGAAAGTTTTTAATTTCTTCTATAAAAAATTATGTTGCTCCAGTGATATAGCAGATTTATTATCTCTTTTATGCACTATAAATAATCACATCCCTACTGGTAGTCGTATTAGCATGCCCCTAGCCTACTGGGCAAACGCTAATATGTTTAATAATCTCTATGCAATCTCTTGTGCAAATAATATTATAATGACTGTATATGTTGATGATATAACTTTTTCAGGTGAAAAAGTGAATAAACAATTTTTAAGTCGTGTGAAAAAAATAATTACATCAGAATCTCATATAATGCATCCAACTAAGACTATCCTATATAGTGGTACAGAAATAAAAAAAATCACAGGCGTTATAATCTCTAACGATAAATTAAAGGTACCAAACTCTCTGCATAATAAAATTTATTTGGATATAGAGGAATGGAAGTCTCTTGATAATAATGAAAACACAGCAGTAAAGAATCGCTTACTTGGGAGAGTATATGCTGCTGCTAATATTGACAATCGCTTTAAAGATAAAGCGAGAACAATAAAGAAATATGTATAAATCATTCGTAATTGGAGGTTAATTAATGCCCTATGATTTGACTAAAAGATTAGTTGTGGGTCTATCATCAAGTGCTCTTTTTGATCTTACTGATTCTGACGATATCTTCAGAACCAAAGGCGAAGATATTTACCGTGAATATCAGAGAGACCAACAAGATATACCATTGGAAAAAGGTGTAGCATACCCATTTATCAGACGTCTACTAAAATTGAATGAACTACGTCCCCAAGATCCTCTTGTTGAAGTAATATTGTTATCACGAAATGATCCTGATACAGGACTAAGGGTCATGAATTCCATTGAATATTATAAATTACCAATCACAAGAGCTGTTTTTTTGCAAGGGAAATCCCCATATATATATATACCTGCGTTTGATATAGAGTTATTTCTTTCAGCAAATCAACATGATGTAAAACAAGCTATTTTAGCTGGTTATCCTGCTGGGCAAATATTAAAGGGAAATATAACAGATGATGATTCTGATCTTGAATTAAGAATCGCTTTTGACTTTGATGGTGTAATTGCAGATGATGAGGCAGAAAGTATTTATAAAAATTCAGGAGAACTAGCTGACTTTCATAGTCATGAAGCTGAATATGTTAATAAACCACACAACCCAGGGCCTCTTAAAAAATTTCTACAACGAGTATCTGATATACAAAAACTAGAAAATGACAAAGTTAAAGATGATAATTCATATAAACCTATAATAAACATTTCCATTGTAACTGCTCGTAATGCCCCATCTCATAAAAGAGTAATAAACACAATGAGATCTTGGGGAATATCTATTAATGAAGCATTTTTTATGGGAGGTGTTGAAAAATCCAAGGTATTAAATATATTAAAACCTCATATTTTCTTCGATGACCAAAGACTTCATTTACAAGCATCCTCTATATTGCCTTCCGTACACATACCATTCGGAATAGCTAATGAAGTAACTAATGAAGAATAGCGTTGCTGATGTAATTATGTATAAAAACATCAATATTATTTATTTTCAATATTCCACATTGGATCCGGTTTAAATGGCCGGATCTGCACCAGATTACCGTTTTTCAGACAATCATCCGTTATCTGCTTTATTCCTTCTTCCGGCCAAACTGCCGTGCGGAAACCAATTTCACTGTACGGAACCACATCATCTTTCAGATTTATTGCGGGTTTTGATAATATCAGCGAGCGGACATAGTCAGCATTATCAACCGGCCGGTACGGCATTTCCCAGTTGATTAAGTAATGATTTTTCCAGATAACATTGACATTATTTTCACGATCTTTATTACGCCATTTATAGCCAATCAAACAAAAATCGTTAACCTCATTATTCATATTATAGATAGCAATAAAATATTTGGCGGCATCCTCAAAATGCGCCTTATAGCGTTTATCATCAAGCGGCTTAAATACGGATTCAGGCTTACTGTCATATATCCCCCAGTCACCTGACAGTTCCCGGTTGCCTGTTGATGCACTCCCTGAAGAAAAAATAATAAACAGGAGTATCCCTGCAGCAACATTACCTTTTTTTATCATCATTCATATACCGGCCATCACTCAGATTCCCGTTAAAATAAACAGTTTAATAAACTAAATTAATAAACATACTCATAATCAATATCCGCATGATGCTTATAGACACTGTCCTTTTTATCTTTCTCATTTTCAATTAACACTGTTATATCCTGCTCTGCACGCGTGCATCTGCCGAATTTATTCCACTCTTTACATGTCGTCACGGTTGTTTCGGTTGTGAAAAATGTCTGAATCATTGTACTGCCTGATTCTTTACCATCCTCCGTATAGGTATATTCTTCCGTTGTGGAATCTGACTGATTCCGTATTAAGCGGTCTTTGTCATCATAAAAATAGCGTGTATTTGAGCTGTCATTTGGTTGTGTACTGACTCTGTCCGATTTTGACAGCCGTCCTTTATCATCACTTAAAAAGCGGGTCTCCGCTTTGAATTTCATACGCTCACCACTGAGCGTGGCATAAGACGTATCTTCTGATTTTGTTATTTTCCCGTTTTTGCCGGTCAGAAATTTTCCGTGCATTCTCTGTGTCATCAGTATGTTATCAACACCATGCCGATCAATATCAGACAGTTTAAATGTCATATTATAACGCCAGCCTTCATCCTTTTTATTTATCCTGATGTTAAAGGCATTGACGATAATCTTCTCTTTTATGCGGGATTTAACGACCTTGCTGTTTTCCAGCATCAGCAACCTGCCACAATCATCAAATTTTACATACGCATTACTCTCGATATAGTTATCGCTGCTTTTTATATGCATTTTCATTTCTTTCACGGAATCGTTAAAAGGCTGTTCCTGAGTGAAAATAAAATTATTAAATGCGTTAATGGCAGCCGTTTCTGCTGAACAATTATTTTCACCGGCATACACATTATAAGAAAAGTTACACATCAGACTTAACAGCAATAATTTTCTCAACGTACAGACTCCCAGCAACGGAATAAATGATTAATATGTACGGATTATAGATTGATGGCGGCTGACTGCAAGATGTATTCCTACTCATCTCCCCCTATATCCTTCCCGGTATATTCTCCTGTATTCTCAGTACTTCCTTTCGGATACTCAGGAGCGTCATATGGCTTTTTCTGAAGAAACTCAATCCATTATCAATTCAATTCTGCCGGCCATCCGCGAATTAGCGGATTTGCTCAACAGCGACTGTGATTATGCGGACGATGCCTGCGATACCTTTGCCGGTCAGTTGAATGAGCACATTGAGGAAATGGGCGAGGATGAATTCTGTCAGTATCACGATGACGGTATGACCGGCTATGCCCTGGCGGAAATGGTCGATAACAGCGCTATCGGCAATAGTTTTATGGTGGACTGGAAAGACAGGGAATCCGCCATTGCACTGCTGGCGGATGCAATGGATTATGACGATATTTCACTGACCTTTGATTATGGCACGGACGACCCGGAAAATAATCTTACCGTGCATCAGATTTTTGTCCGCAGTAATCTGCAGCTGAATACCATCGGCTGGCATTTACTCGGTTTTGAAACCGGTGCTGATAATTACCGTGAAATTTTATTGCCCGCTTCTCTGCTGGATGAATTTCTGGATATTATGAACATACTGGGTGTGGAAATTGATATGAACGACGAAGAGTGTGCAGAATTTTAATCATATTCTATACCCGCCATGCACTCCCGGATTATTGCTTCACAAATATTTGACCCGGGTAAAAGATATTATTTTTCACTGCGGTACATTGACCCTGTACTTAATAGGTTCTATTAGTCAGGAGATAACATCTCCATAACGGAGTCATATAATGTCCGCAACAAAAATAATTATCATCATTTCCGGTATTATTATAGGGATCAGTGCTGTAGTCCTTGGTATATACGGAAACCCGCCAAATATGGGTGTTTGTGTCGCTTGTTTTATCCGGGATAGTGCAGGCAGTATGGGATTGCATAATACCGAAACCGTCCAGTATCTTCGTCCTGAAATTTTTGGTTTTATTCTCGGCTCATTCGGGGCTGCGGTTATTTTTAAAGAATTTCAGTCCAAAGCCGGTTCTGCACCGGTGATCCGCTTTACACTCGGTTTTCTGATGATGGCCGGTTGTCTGGTTTTTTTAGGATGTCCGCTGCGGATGATCCTGCGGATTGGTGCCGGTGATTTAAATGCGGTTGTCGGGTTATTAGGCCTGGTCGCCGGTATTGGTATCGGCAGTCTGTTTATTAAGAAAGGATTTTCATTACCGCGTAATTATCAGCAGTCTGCCGCTGAAGGCTTAATATTACCGGCGGTGTGCCTGGTCTTATTTGTGCTGTTTATTATCGACAGTTCCATTTTCAAATCCAGTGTCAAAGGGCCGGGAGCCGCTCATGCTCCGGTCTGGATGGCAATAACCGCCGGGCTTATTATCGGGGTGATTATTCAGCGTACCCGTTTCTGTTTTATCGGTATGGCTAAAAATATCTTTCTGTCCCGCAATTACACGATGGCAATCGGCGTTCTCGCCCTGCTGCTGGTTGTTATTGCCGGTAATATGCTCACCGGAAAAATCAATATCGGGTTTGATAATCAGCCGATTGCCCATAATGACGGGCTGTGGAATTTCCTCTCCATGTCACTGGTCGGATTATGTGGTGTCTTTATTACCGGCTGCCCGCTGCGGCAATTAGCCAATGCCGGACAGGGTAATACCGATGCGGCTGTCAGTGTGCTGGGGATGCTGACCGGCGCGGCTTTTGCGCATAATTTTTCCTATGCCTCAAGCCCTGCCGGTGTGACTGAAAACGGTAAACTGGTTGTTATTATTGGCCTGGTACTGACCATCGCCGTCGGCATTATTTATACCCGGCTTGCCAATAAAAAATCCGGAGCTGAGAATGCCGCATAACGGTCTGTTTCATAACTATCTGTTTCTGTTCCATGTGCAGCACGGATTAAAAAAACTGAAAATCCGTTTGCAGGAAGATTCCGTGGCATCATCCGTTATTGATGCGCCGCGCAGGATCACCACGGAATGTGAAACAGCGCTGGCTGCACAATTTTCCGCTGAAAATGATTATCTGAAGTATACCGGTGAAAATATCCGTGAAATCTGGCGGACGGACGGTTCGGATTATCAGCGGGTGTGGGCTGACGAAACGATGTAATATGGCTTTTTTGTGCCGTTATACTGACAGAAGGCTGCTGCCGGTTGCAGCCTTTTTTGATCCTGCTGCGCTGTTCAGCTGAAAACAATTTACAATCAGCGGCAATCAGTTCACTATCAGCTATTTCGTATTATCTGCTGTTTATTTTAGAGAATCCGGTGGTCATCCTGTGATATCAACCCGTTCCCGAGTCATTATCCATCTGAGCAGTTTTCTGATAGTGATTTACAGCCTGACACTGCTATTACCGATGCTGGTTGCGCTTATTGCGCAGGAGCAGAGTTTTTTCGCGTTTGCCGGCAGTTTCCTGATTTTCTTTCCGGCCGGGTTAGTGTGCTGGTACCGCAGTAAAACCACCGGGCTGCAATTACAGACGCGGGACGGCTTCCTGGTTATTGCGGTATTCTGGCTGTTATTTTCTGTTATCAGCGCCATGCCGTTCTGGCTGGATGACCATCTGAATATGGCTTTTGAGGATGCCTTATTTGAAGGTGTTTCCGGTATTACCACCACCGGCGCCTCAGTATTTCACAATGTCACCGGTTTGCCCCGCTCCGTTTTATATTACCGCGCCCAGCTTAACTTTATCGGCGGTCTGGGGGTTATTGTCCTGGCAGTGGCGATATTTCCGCTGCTGGGTATCGGGGGAATGCGTTTATATCAGTCCGAAATGCCGGGGCCGTTTAAAGATGAGAAATTAACACCCCGCTTAGCCAGCTCCGCCCGCAATTTGTGGTTTACCTATTTGTTACTGGGATTTTGCTGCACCGTTGCTTTTAAACTGGCCGGAATGACATGGTTTGATGCCTTATGCCACGGGCTGTCGACCGTCTCTCTCGGCGGGTTTTCCACTTACAGTGAAAGTATCGGCTATTTTAACAGCTCCGCGATTGAGTTAGTGGCGGGGGCTTTTTCATTATTATCCGCCGTCAACTTTACCCTTTATTTTGTGGCGCTGGCAAAACGCAGCCTGAAGCCCTTATTCAGTAATACGGAATTGCGTTTCTATTTTGCCGTGGCAGCATTGATTATCGGGCTGGTCTTTTTTGAAGTGTGGCGGGCAAATATGTATTCGTCTGCCGAAGAATCCTTTGTCCATGCTTTTTTCCTCACCAGCTCCATGCTGACGGATAACGGGCTTGCCACCGGTGATTATGCACAGTGGCCGTCTCATATTATTGTTCTCTTATTATTTGCCAGTTTTTTCGGTGGTTGTGTCGGCTCCACCTGCGGCGGAATAAAAGCGATCCGGTTTTTAATTCTCTCCAAACAGAGCTGGCGGGAAGTCTATTCCCTGATCCACCCGAAAGCACAAACCCTGATTAAAGTCGGTGATACCGTTGTGCAGCACCGGCTGATTAATTCCGTCCTGAGCTTTTTCTTCCTTTATGTTATTTGCACCTGCTTTTTTATCTGGTGCCTTAATCTGATGGGGTACGATTTAATGACCTCATTTGCCAGTGTCGCCGCCTGTATTAATAATATGGGGCTGGGGTTCGGGTTAACAGCACCCGGGTTCGGGGAGATCTCTCCGGCGGCAAAATATCTGCTCTGTTTTGCTATGTTATTAGGCCGCCTGGAGATATATACCCTGCTGGTGCTGTTATCGGTCAGTTTCTGGCGTAACTGGCCGTAGTTCACATCACATTCCGGACGCAAACACATTGGTTTTCCCTGTATTTTTGATTACCGTGACCGGTAGTCAAAATAAGAAACAGGGAAAGCCGTATGTCTTCATCAGATAATATCCTCCGCAAAATCACCACCCTTCTGGATAATCACCATGCCCGCTATGAAATCATGAGCCATGATGCACTCGGTTTTACCTCTGATGAAGTGGCTCAGGTGCGCGGTGTTGAACTGGGGCAATGCTCCAAAGCCGTGGTGTTAAAAGTGAAAGGCAACGGCGTGAAGAAAAATGTGCTGGCGGTATTGCCCGGAGATGAAAAAATTGACGGCGAAAAACTGGCCGGTTTTTTCGGTGCTAAAAAGATTTCCTTTGCCACCGCTGAACAGGTGAAAACACTGACTGATTGTGTCCCCGGGGCACTGGCACCCTTTACATTTAATCCGGAACTGGAGCTGGTGATTGACCCGGTTCTGTTTGAACGCTACACCGATATCGCCTTCAATGCCGGAACACTGACAGAAACCATTGTGCTGAATGCAGAGGATTACCGGACGATTGTGAAACCACAGGAGTTCAGTTTTATTCTGTAATACGTTTCAACAACCACCAGCGAAAATTACAGTAAAATCAAATAATAAGTAAATCACATCTGTTGTTTGTGTTGTTTTATTTCATAATTAATATCACCTGCTGATTTTATTTTGTGATATAAATCACGTAAAAATGCAACAACATTATTTGTTGCATTACAAACAATCGGTTCAGCGCGATTTTATCGTAAGTCATAAGTATTTTTACAAATGTCAATAAAAATACTTTCCGTATGGCAATAATAAAACGCATCTATTGTTTTTATTTGTGGGTTATTTTATTAATTTTATGTTTCATTGATATGGTTTCATGTAATTTAATTACAAATAACATCAATTGAAACATTTTGGCATCAAATCAATAACACGCTCATATCAATAATGGGCGCAGATCACATTTTTAAGTTCTTCCTCCCCTTTTTATCATCCCTGCTCCTATAGTCAGGCTTCTATTTGGTCTCCCTGCAACACTCTCTGTATCCATATAAAAAGGGTTATTACCGATGAAGAAATCATTTTTTAAAGTTGCGGCATTATCTGTTGCACTCTTTTCCGCCAGCGTCATGGCAAAAGAATACGAAATCGTCAACGTCGTCAAAGTCTCCGGGATTCCGTGGTTTAACCAGATGGATAAAGGGGTTCAGCAGGCGGCAAAAGATCTGGGCGTGAATGCGTATCAGGTCGGGCCTTCCACGCCGGATCCGGCTCAGCAGGTAAAAATCATTGAAGACCTGATTGCCAAGAAAGTCGATGCCATCACCGTGGTACCGAATGATGTGACTGTTCTTGAGCCGGTCTTTAAGAAAGCCCGTGAACAGGGAATCATTGTGCTGACTCACGAAGCGCCGGACGGCCATAACGCCGACTGGGATATCGAAACCATCGATAACGATGCTTATGCCAAAGCAACAATGGATGAACTGGCGAAAAACATGGGCGGCAAAGGCGGCTATGTGATTTATGTCGGCTCCCTGACCGTTCCTCTGCACAACAACTGGGCAAACCTGGCGGTTGAGTATCAGAAGAAAACCTATCCGGAAATGTTTGAAGTGACCAGCCGCATGCCGGTTGCGGAAAGCATTGATGCCTCTTTCGCGGCAACCAATGACCTGATGAAAGCCCATCCTGAAATGAAAGGGATTGTTTCTTACGGTTCACTGGGCCTGATTGGTGCCGGTGAGGCCATCAAGAAAAAACGTGCGAAAAACAAAATCAGCACCGCGGGTATCCTGATGCCTGCACAGGCTGCACCGTATCTGAAAGGCGGCGAAATCAAGAAAGGTTTCCTGTGGAACCCGGCTGATGCGGGTTACGCACTGGTGTCTGTCTCCAAAGATATGCTGGACGGCAAAAAAGTAACTGACGGTGTGGAAGTCAAAGATCTGGGTAAAGCTGAAATCGATACTCAGAAACAGGTGATAAAATTCAATAAAATCCTGGAAGTTGACGGCAATAACGCCACCTCGCTCGGTTTCTGATCCTTCTTTATTTTTTGTTAAAAAGGGCAGCATCCATGCTGCCCTGTCATGGGCTGGTATATGTCAAAAGACGCACTGATTACCTTAAAACAGGTTTCCAAACACTTCGGCTCCGTCATTGCACTCGATAATATAAATCTGACGTTTAACCGGGGTGAGGTTCATTGTCTCGCCGGCAAGAATGGCTGCGGCAAAAGTACCTTATTCAAGGTGATCTCCGGGGTTCATCCGCCGGAAAAGGGCGCAGAAATTATTATTAACGGGCAGAGCTACAACAGGTTAACCCCGCAGCAATCTATTGAGCAGGGTATCCAGGTGATTTACCAGGATCTCTCGCTCTTTCCTAACCTGACTGTTGCTGAAAACATTGTGATTCAGGAACATGTTAAGTGGTACAAAGGGCTGGCTAACCGCCGCCGCCAGATGAAACAGGCGCAGGAAATTATCAGCCGTATTGGCTTGTCCCTGCCCCTGCATAAACGTGTTGAACAACTTTCCATTGCTGAATGTCAGCTGGTCGCTATCTGCCGCGCGATGGCAAATGACGCCCGGCTGGTGATTATGGATGAACCGACAGCCTCACTGACGCGCAGTGAAGTCAATCAGCTGATCCGCGTGGTCGCTGATCTGAAAGCCAACGGCGTCACCGTGGTGTTTGTCAGCCATAAACTGGATGAAGTGATGGAAATTTCCGACCGGATCTCCGTGATCCGTGACGGGAAACTGATCGGAACGTATGATGCGGATAAGATGAACAGTGATGAGCTGGCATATCTTATGACGGGTCAGCGTTTCGAGTTCACACCGCTTTCTGCGTACAACACCGGGGGACTCTTACGTCTCAGCGCAGAGAAACTGACAAAACAACATCAATTTTATGATATTGACCTGAAGCTGCATGCCGGCGAAGTGGTCAGCATTACCGGGCTGCTCGGTTCCGGACGCACAGAGTTGTGTCTGTCACTGTTCGGCATGACGAAACCGGACAGCGGCATCCTACTGATCAACGGTTCACCGGTTAAGCTGAACTCCAACCGGGATGCGATTAACCACGGCATCGGCTATGTGTCGGAAGACCGCATGAGCACGGGGCTGGTGATGGCGCAGTCCATTCACGACAACACCACCTCCGTGATGCTGCCGCGTCTGACCCGCAAAGGCGGACTACTCGATCACACACGGGCGCATGAACTGGTCAGCGGGCTGATTGAGGCACTGCAGATAAAAGTGTCCGATCCGGCGCTGCCGGTCACCAGCCTGTCCGGCGGGAATGCCCAGCGTATTGCGATCGCCAAATGGATTGCGGCAAAACCGGATATTCTGATCCTCGATTCCCCGACAGTCGGCGTGGATGTCGCCAATAAAGAGAGTATTTATCAGATCATCAGAATGCTGGCCGCCGAAGGCATGGCGATTTTAATGATCAGTGATGAAATTCCTGAAGTATTCTATAACAGTCACCGGGTCATTGTGATGAAAGAAGGTCGTTTTACCCATGAGTTCAATCCGTTAACCACAACGGAACAGGCAATCACGGAGGCGGTTAATGCTTAAGTCATGTCGTCATCTGTTTGCACATCATGAGTTCTGGCTGGCGGTATTAATTGTGCTGCTCAGTGTGTTTCTCAGCATCACCAATGAAGATTTTATGACATTGGGCAATGTGTTTGATATGACCACCAGCACCGCTATCCTGGCGATTATGGCCTGTGGTCTGTTTGTGGTGCTGGTCTCCGGCGGGATTGATATCTCCTTTCCGGCCACGGCGGCCACCGCACAGTATGTGATGGCGACGTATGTGCTGTCACAGGGCGGCAATTTCTTTATCGCCTTTGCTATCGCGGCGGTTGTTGGTTTACTGCTGGGGCTGATCAATGCCCTGCTGATTTACCGCCTGAAAGTACCGTCTATTATTATCACCATTTCCACCCTGAACGTCTTTTTCGGCCTGCTGATCTATTTCACCAACGGCGAATGGCTGTACGGTTTCCCGGAGTGGTTTATGGATGGGGTTGAGGTGATGTCATTTACCGGCAGCGACGGTTATGACTACGGCCTGTCCCTGCCGATCCTGACCCTGATTGCCGTGATTATTTTCACCGGTTTTCTGATGAGCAAAACCCGTATCGGCCGTCAGATTTATGCGGTCGGCGGTAATGCGGATGCCGCGAAGCGTGTCGGTATCAGCATTCTCGGCGTGATGCTGTTTGTTTACGGCTATATGGGCGCGCTGGCAGGAATTGCTTCTGTGGTGCAGACACAAATCACTCAGTCCGTTGCACCGAATGCCCTGATGGGCTTTGAACTGACAGTGCTGGCAGCCGTGGTATTAGGCGGTGTCAGTATGACCGGCGGCAAAGGCTCTCTTACCGGGGTTATCCTCGGGGTTGCCCTGCTGGCAATTGTCAAAAACGGCCTGACCCTGGCCGGTGTACCGTCTTACTGGCACACCGTGCTGACCGGGCTTATCATTGTTATCAGTATCAGCTTCACCGCGTATAACGAAAAACGCCGTGCCGCTGCCGGAGGTCATCTGTCATGATGTCAATGCTGAATCTGCGGAGTGACCGCAACATTATTTACCTGCTGGTGATCATGGCCGCTATCCTGCTGTTGCAGGGAATGTTTAATGCAGGCGCGTTTTTCTCTGTTTCCAACTTCCAATCAATGACGTCCCAGATGCCGCTGCTCGGTATGCTGGCGCTGGCGATGTCTGTCTGTATGCTGACCGGCGGGATCAACCTGTCCATTATCGCGACCACCAATGCCTGCGGGCTGGTGATGGCGAGTGTGATGGCGATGAGCCCGGGTGACGGCGCCATGTTACTGCCTGCCCTGCTGGCCGGGCTGGTCACTGCAGTGATTATCGGTCTGATTAATGGTTTTCTGATTGCGTTTGTCGGAGTATCTCCGATCCTCGCCACCCTCGGGATGATGACCTTAATCAACGGCCTGAATGTGCTGATTTCCGGCGGTACCGTGATCTCCGGCTTCCCGCCGTCACTGCTGTGGCTCGGTAACGGTACCCTTCTCGGGATCCCGATGCCGCTGATCCTGTTCCTGCTGTTTGCGTTCCTGCTGTGGGGATTGCTGGAATATACGCCGCTCGGCCGTACCGTTTATCTGATGGGTTCTAATGAAAAAGCAACGCGCTTTTCCGGCCTGAATACACAGAAAACCATTATGGCAGTGTATGTGATTTCATCTGTTCTGTGCTGGGTGGCCGCGATTATTATGATGGCTAAGTTTAACTCCGCCAAAGCAGGATACGGAGAATCTTACCTGCTGATCGCTATTCTCGCCTCTGTACTCGGCGGTGTGAACCCGGACGGCGGTTTCGGACGCATTATCGGCATTGTACTGGCTCTGTTTGTCTTACAGATGCTGGAAAGCGGCCTGAACCTGCTGGGTGTCAGCAGCTACCTCATCATGGCGCTGTGGGGCGGTATTCTTATCTTATTTATTGCATTGCAGAAAGCCCGGTCATAAGGGAGCGGATTATGAGTGTCTATTTTATTGGTGTGGATGTCGGGAGCGGCAGCGCCCGGGCCGGGGTTTTTGATGCTGCCGGACGCAAAAAAGGCGAAGCAAAGCGGGATATCCGTCAGTTCAAACCACAGGCGGATTATGTGGAACAATCCTCCGATGATATCTGGCGCAGTGTGTGCCTCGCGGTAAAAGATGCGGTGGCACAGGCACGTATCGACCCGATTCAGGTCAAAGGCCTCGGTTTTGATGCCACCTGCTCCCTGGTGGTGCTGGATAAACAGGGTCAGCCGCTGACGGTCAGCCCGACCGGTCGCAGCGAGCAGAACATTATTATGTGGATGGATCACCGGGCTATCAGTCAGGCGCAGCGGATCAATGACACCAAACATCCGGTGCTGGCGTATGTCGGCAACCGCATCTCGCCGGAGATGGAAACACCGAAACTGTTATGGCTGAAGCAGAACATGCCGACCACCTGGGCGAAAGCGGGCTATTTCTTTGATCTGCCGGATTTTCTGACCTGGAAAGCAACCTATACCAACAGCCGGTCACTCTGCTCCACCGTGTGTAAATGGACCTACCTCGGCCATGAAGATCGCTGGGATACCCATTTCTTCCGCCAGATTGGCCTGGAAGATCTTCTGGAAAACGATGCGCAGATTATCGGCCGCGAAATCCGCCCGATGGGTGAGCCGGTCGGTAACGGCCTGACACCAAACGCAGCGGCAGATTTGGGGCTGATCCCGGGCACGCCGGTTGCCACCTCGATTATTGATGCACACGCCGGCGGTATCGGCGTGCTGGGTGCCGCAGATGCCACCGGCGCACAACCGGATTTCAACACCCGGCTGGCGCTGATCGGCGGTACTTCATCCTGTCATATGGCGGTATCCAAAAATGCCCGCTTTATCGACGGGATCTGGGGTGCCTATTACAGTGCTATGATTCCGGGTTACTGGCTGAATGAAGGCGGACAATCCGCAACCGGCGCGCTGATCGACCATATGATCACGTCACACCCGCAGTACAGTGACGCGAAAAAACTGGCTGAACAGAACCAGCAGACGGTGTATCAGCTCCTCAACGACCGCCTGCTGGCACTGGCGGGTTCAAAAGAGGATATTGCCCTGCTGACACGGCATATCCATGTGCTGCCTTATTTCCACGGCAACCGCTCGCCGCGTGCAAACCCGAATCTGCGCGGTGTGGTGACCGGTCTGCGTATGACCCAGACCCTTGATGATCTCGCGCTGATTTATCTGGCGACCATCCAGGCGATTGCGCTGGGCACCCGTCATATCATTGAAGAGATGAATAAAGCCGGATATGCCATTGATACCATCATGGGTTGCGGCGGCGGCACCAAGAACCCGATCTTTATTCAGGAACACGCTAATGCCACCGGATGCGCCATGCTGCTGCCGGAAGAGAGTGAAGCGGTTCTGCTGGGTTCGGCCATGCTCGGCTCTGTGGCTGCGGGCTTTTATGCCTCTATCCCGGAAGCGATGCAGGCCATGAGCCGGATCAGCAAAACCGTGACACCGCAGACAGAGAGCATCAAACAGTTTTATGATGCCAAATACCGCGTATTCCATCAGTTGTATCATGATGATCAGCGTTACCGGCAACTGATGTCCGAAGTATAATATTCTGGTTTTATCTGCAGAGGCGCGTTTTTTAACGCGCCTTTTTCTTTGCCTCTGATTTGACCCTCATCACAAAATCACTGCGCAATCCTGTTGCTTATAACCTGCATGAGTGCACAATTCTGTTGCTTTTCGTGATAATCCTCACAGTTTACAGGGGTAACGCGTGTGTCACCTTCAGGGTTTCCATCGGCACTTCCGTTTTAACGCTTTGAATACTTGGGATTTGTGTCAGATGATCGGCATGAAAGCGGCGGTATGAGGTCAGGTCTTTGGTCACAATGCGGATCATCGCATCGCATTCACCGGCCATCAGATGACACTCCACAATCTCCGGCATTTCATTAATGGCCGCGACAAAATCATTGATAGTCTGTGCGTCCTGCCCCTTAAACCAGATACGGGCATAGAGCATCAGCCCAGCGCCTATCTTGCTGCCGTCCAGAATCGCCGCATAGCGCCTGATAACGCCGGTTTCCTCCAGACGACGTACCCGTCTCAGACAGGGTGACGGAGAGAGCCCCACTTCGCGTGCCAGCTCCACATTCTGCATTCTGCCGTTACGTTGCAGCTGGTCCAGGATCCGCCGATCCATCTTATCCAGTTCAATTGACATTTAAATCACCACCTGACAGTTTTCGCGCAATAATATTGCTAAGAATAGTTTTTTCGGGTCAATTTAACAACCTAATTTCCCGCGAAGCCCCGTATAATTTGCATAACAAATCAGGACGTCACAATATTGAATTAAATTCTTAATATTCAACAAATTGTGAATTATTCATATATTTTTTGAACTTGGGGTGTCGTATGGTCATAAATACATTGATGGTGTTTGGCGCAACCGTGTTACCCATTGTATTTGCTCCCGGACCCGATATTTTATTCGTTTCATCACAAGGTCTCGCCAGCGGTTCCCGCGCGGCACTGAAAGCCAACATGGGCGTGCTGCTGGGTTACGGTATGCATTCCATTCTGGCGGCATTCGGGCTGGCAGCCGTTGTGGTGGCATCCCCGGTTCTGTTTAACGGCATGCGCTGGTTCGGCGTGGCCTATATTGCGTATCTGGCTTTCCGTATGGTGATGTCTGCCATGCACAAGAGCGAAATGCCGCCGATGCAGCCGGCAGCAAAATCGGTTATCACCAAAGGCTTTTTTACCAGCTTCCTGAACCCGAAAGGCCTGCTGGTCTACTTTGCTATCCTGCCGAACTTTATTTCCGGCAGTGAGAGTGTTGCGATGCAGTCCCTGTTGTTATCCGGTGTGTATATCGCCAGCTGTGCCATTGTTTACAGCGGTGTGGCACTGATTTTCGGCCAGATGAGCAAAGGGGAATATAACGACAAACGCCGCCGTATCGGTGAAGGCGTTGCCGGGGGATTACTGGCCACCGCTGCAATGAGCCTGGCATTCAGTTAATCTGAGAAAAGTCAGCGCAATCAGCAAAACGGGCACTGAAAAGTGCCCTTTTTAATATCCGCCGGTTGTCTCTTCAAGCAGGTCGTTGTGATAATCGGACAATACTTTGAGAACAAACGCTGCTGTATCGCGTTCCGCTTCTCCGGTGGCTGCCAGTATGGTCAGCTTGACCAGTTCCATAGAGACATTAAGTTCAACGCCGTTCAGTATCAGAAACACACTGGCTGCCTGGAAAGCCGTTCTTTTATTTGCATCATTAAAAGCATGCGCTTTGGCAATTGAAATCAGGTACATGGCAGAGAACTTAAAAATATCCTCACACTCCTCATAATCCCGCAATGCCTCAATACGGGATAACGCCCCTTCCAGTTTGCTGAGATCCGGTTTACCGCTGTTCGGCAGTGTTGAGCGCTGTATTTCAACCACTTCATCAACTGTCAGAAATCGGATAGTCATTATTTGTCTTCCAGCGCTCTGATGATGTCAGCGTGTTTTGTTTTCGTTCTTGCCAGTGCCTTCTGGAAATCGGTCAGATTTTTACCGGCAATATCCGAAAGCTGCCCGGTAATACGCAGCATCTCTTTCATTGCATCTGAATTCACCGCAGCCTCAAGCTGAGCCGACGCTTTACGCACCGTTTCGATAAAATCCGGGGAAGGCAGAACAGATTTTACCGCCTCCTCCATTTGCCGGAGCTGATTTATGGTATCCGCCGGAAACAGTGTTTCCGGTTTACCGGCAAAATACTCCGCCGCCGGTTCTTCTGCTCTGCATGATGACAGGACAGTGCCGGAAATCACTACATCCGGCTTTCCGCGCTGGGTGATTGTCACGTTCTCGCCATTCCTGAGACTGTCCAGGATAGCGGAAAGCTCCGTTCTCATCATGGTGTAGGATACATTTTTCATAATAACAACCTGTACATGTACATATTTGTCCGGATAATAGCCCGGATCCTGAGTTATGACAATGCATACTGGATGTTCAAATCACCCCTGTGTTTTCTTCAGTACATGACACAGCTGCCCCAGCACTTTCATGGCGTTATCCAGCCGCTCATTCCATTCAAATGAGCAGTTCAGGCGGAAGGCGTGATTAAACTGGTCACTGGTGGAAAACATCGAGCCGGGCGCGATGCTGATCTGTTCATTGAGTGCCATACGGTACAGTTTGACGGCATCAAACGGTGGTTCAAATTCCAGCCAGAGGAAATAGCCGCCCTGCGGGCAGTTGACCTTCACATCTGACGGGAAATATTCGCTGATGGCATACAGCATCCGGTGCTGGCGCTGCTCCAGCTGCTGACGCAGTTTTTTCAGATGCGCATCATAACCGCCCTGACCGAGATATTCCGCAATCGCCTGCTGTGTCGGCATACTGGCGGATACCGTACTCATCATCTGTAACTGCTGGATTTTCCGGGCATGTTTACCGGCCGCCACCCAGCCGACGCGGAAGCCCGGCGCCAGACATTTGGAAAACGAGGAGCAGTGGAAGAAATTGTTATCTTTATCCAGGCTTTTCGCCGGTTGCGGCGCATTGCTGCCAAACCAGAGCTCACTGTAGACATCATCCTCTATCAGCGCGATTTCATGCCGCGTCAGGATCTCCACCAGCCGCCGCTTGTTTTCCGGCGGCATGGTGCCGCCGAGCGGGTTCTGGAAGTGCGTCATCAGCCAGCAGGCTTTGATATCATAGCGCCCTGCCACCTCTTCCAGCGCATCAAGGTCAATCCCGGTCTGCGGATCGGTTTTGATCGCCACCGCTTTCAGGCGCAGACGTTCAATTGCCTGCAATGCGCCGTAAAATGCCGGGGATTCAATCACCACCCAATTCCCCGGTTCCGTGACCGCCTGTAAGCTCAGTGACAGGGATTCCATAGCCCCGGCGGTGATAACAATATCATCCGGCGAGACATGGATCCCCTGTGCGGCATAGCGGCGGGAAATATTACGCCGCAGTTTTTCATTACCGGGCGGCATATTGACCACCGCGCTCTGCGGTGCGATGCGGCGGGCCACTGCGCCCAGCGCTTTGGAGAGCTTCGGCTGCACCAGCAGCGAAGGATCGGGGAATGCCGACCCGAACGGAATAATGGCCGGGTCTTTGCAGGCCTGAAGGACATCAAACAGCGAGGCGTTGATCTCCACATTTTCACTCAGGTGCATACCCAGACCACCTTTGGCCTGGGCAAACGCCGGGGCGCGTTTGGCGACAAAATACCCGGACTGCGGACGGGCCACCACCCATCCCTGGCTCTCCAGTAACTGATACGACTGTACGACAGTCATCAGGCTCAGTCCCGACTGTCTGGCACTTTCCCGTAATGACGGCAGCCGGTCACCAACCTGCCAGATATCATCTTCGATCTGCTGTTTTATCTGCTCTGCTAACTGTTCGTAGCGTGTCATGGAGCGCTCTCCGTAAAACTGTTATGGACATTTCATGACTAATTGTCACTATTATACTTTAGCAACTCATGGTGTACTGTGCCACACATTTCATCTGCGTAATTATCATTTACATAGCTATAACAACGAGAGGTCACAATGTTTGGGTTAAGTGCCCTTGAGCTTGCGCGAATTCAGTTCGCCTTCACTGTGTCGTTTCATATCATTTTCCCTGCAATCACCATCGGCCTGGCGTCATTCCTGGCGGTGCTTGAGGGGATGTGGCTGAAAACCCGCAATGAGGATTACAAAAAGCTCTTTCATTTCTGGTCAGCCATCTTTGCCGTGAATTTCGGCATGGGGGTGGTTTCCGGTCTGGTGATGGCCTATCAGTTCGGTACCAACTGGAGTTTCTTTTCTGAGTTTGCGGGATCAATCACCGGTCCGCTGCTCACTTATGAAGTACTGACTGCGTTCTTCCTGGAAGCCGGTTTCCTCGGCGTGATGCTGTTCGGCTGGAACCGTGTCGGTGAAAAGCTGCACTATTTCGCCACCTGCATGGTTGCGCTCGGCACACTGATGTCCACTTTCTGGATCCTGGCTTCCAACAGCTGGATGCAGACCCCGCAGGGGCATGAAGTAATAAACGGTGTTGTGGTGCCGGTGGACTGGTTCGCGGTGATTTTCAATCCGTCCTTTCCGTACCGCCTGCTGCATATGACAACCGCCGCATTTCTGGCATCCGCCTTCTTTATCGCTGCTTCTGCCGCCTGGCATCTGCTGCGCGGCAACAAATCCGGTGCCATGAAAAAGATGTTCTCCATGTCATTGTGGCTGATTGTGGTTCTCGCACCGCTCCAGGCACTGATTGGTGATGCACACGGGCTGAACACACTGAAACATCAGCCGGTTAAGGTTGCGGCAATGGAAGGTCACTGGGAGAACAAACCCGGTGAGGCCACACCGCTGATTCTGTTTGGTATTCCGGATAATGCACAGGAAAAAACCCGCTATGCCGTGGAAATTCCCGGGCTGGCCAGTCTGATTCTGACACACAGCCTTGATAAACAGGTGCCCGCACTGACCGAGTTCCCGCCGGAAGACAGACCGGACAATGTGTTCGCCGTGTTCTGGTCATTCCGCGTGATGGCCGGCCTCGGCATGCTGATGCTGCTGGCTGCCGCCCTGAGCCTGTGGCTGCGTTACCGGGGGCGTTTATATGATTCCCGGCCTTTCCAGCGCTTTATGTTATGGATGGCACCGTCCGGGCTTATCGCGATTCTCGCGGGCTGGTTTGTGACTGAAATCGGCCGTCAGCCGTGGGTGGTTTACGGGTTACAGCGCACAACGGATGCCGTTTCAGCACACGGTGAGATGCATATGAGCATCAGCCTGCTGATCTTCTTTATTGTTTATGGTTCTGTGTTTGGTATCGGCTACATCTATATGATGAAACTGATCCGCAAAGGTATCGCGCCGGAGGTGTCTCATGGGCATTGATTTACCCCTGATTTGGTTCGTCATTATTATATTCAGTACGCTGATGTATATCGTAATGGACGGCTTTGACCTCGGTATCGGCATCCTCTATCCCTTTGTGAAAAGCAATGCTGACCGCGACCTGATGATGAACAGTGTCGCCCCGGTCTGGGACGGTAACGAAACCTGGCTGGTGCTGGGCGGGGCCGCGTTGTTCGGTGCTTTCCCGCTGGCCTATGCCGTGATTCTGGATGCACTCGCCATTCCGCTGACACTGATGCTGGTCGCGTTAATCTTCCGTGGTGTGGCTTTTGAATTCCGCTTTAAAGCAGATGAACATCACCGTTATTTCTGGGATCGCGCGTTTCTGATCAGCTCAGTTATCGCCACTTTTGTGCAGGGTGTAGTCGTCGGCAGCGTGATTGAAGGTTTTCCGGTTGCAAACCGCGCCTTTACCGGCGGTGCCTTTGACTGGCTGGCGCCGTTCCCGCTGTTCTGCGGTTTCGGTCTGGTGATCGCGTATGCCCTGCTCGGCTGCGGCTGGCTGGTGATGAAAACGGAAGGTCATTTACAGCAGCAGATGTATAAGGTGCTGAAACCTCTGACCCTGGTGATGCTGGCGGTACTGGCCGTGATCAGTCTGTGGACACCGCTGGCGCATGACACCATTGCGGCGCGCTGGTTCAGCTTCCCGAATATTCTGTTCTTCCTGCCGGTACCGCTGCTGGTGCTTGTCTGTGCCGTTGCGCTGTTCCGCAGTGTCAGCCGTCATCTGCACTATACGCCGTTTTTTGCGGCACTCGGCCTGGTTTTTCTGGGTTTCACCGGACTCGGTATCAGTATCTGGCCGATGATTATTCCGCCGGTGATCGATTATGAAATGGCCGCCGCCCCCGGCGAAAGTCTGAGCTTTATGCTGGTTGGCGCTTTATTCATCATACCTGTGATCCTGGTATATACCTGGTGGAGTTATTATGTCTTCAGAGGAAAAATCACCCATGACCAGGGCTACCACTGAGTCTGCCGCAGCGGCCCCCTGGTGGAAAAAAGCCGCCTGGATGGTCGCTATCTGGGCAGGCAGTGTTCTGGCATTGTTTGCAGTCTCATCGCTTTTCCGCTTATTAATGACGGCGGCGGGAATGAAAGTAAGATAGTCGTCATGTCTCATCAGTAAGTACCTCATCAGTACGTCATGCACTGTGTAAGCAGCTGCATTGCCCGGCACACCGTACCCCCATACGGTGTGCTTTTTTAAATAATTTTATTGATAATGATTACCATTCTTCTGAATTCCTGATACACTCCGCGAAATAGATATAACGAAACTAATAACAATAGAACGGAGAATTGCGCATGAGCCGGGAAAAAAATATCTACCGCCCTGCACCGCCGCGTCTGATTCAGGTGAAATCCTTTACCGACGTCACCCCCAATCTGCGCCGCATCACCTTTACGGCTGAGTCACTGGATACCTATCCGGCAGATTGCGAAGGTGGTCACCTGAAGCTGTTTATTGCCAAAGATGCGCCGAATCCGCCTGCTCTGCCGGTATTGTCCGATAAAGGACCGGTCTGGCCGGAAGATAAACCACGGCCGACCGCCCGTACCTATACCGTGCGTGCGATCCGCCCTGAACTGAAAGAAATCGATATTGAATTCGCTATGCATGATGATGCCGGTCCGGCGGTGGATTTCGCCAGAAATGCCAAACCGGGTGATTATATCGGTATTACCAATCCCGGCGGACCGGATCCGCTGCTGCCGGTGGCGAAACACTACTATATGGCAGCTGATTTAACAGCACTTCCCGCTGTTGCCGCGCTGCTGGAAAAAATGCCTGCAGAGGCTCAGGGCAATGTGGTGATCCGCATCGATCACGCGGATGACCAGCAGGTGCTGAACAAACCGGCGGGTATCACCCTGCACTGGGTGACCGGCGGCACAGAGAAAACCGCTGAAGTCACCGCACTGTTTAAAAGCTGGCCGGTCGCCGATGTGACAGAGTGTACGTTCTGGATTGCCGGAGAAGATGCGATGGTCAGGGATCTGCGCCGCTATGTGCGCCGTGAACTGAACGGGGAACACAGTCAGATGTATGCGATCCCGTACTGGCGTTTCGGTTATGACGAAGAAGGTTATCACCGCCTGCGCCATGATGTGATGGATGCTGACGACTGAGAATAAACAGGCTGCGGCAGTGTCTGCCGCCGCAGCCGCTGTGATCAGTTATACGCCTGCAATGCCCGCAGACAGAGTGACGAACGCACACAGTCATCCTGCGTGAAAGACACCACTGATACCATATCGTCATCCCGGAAACGGCGCAGCACATCGGCCAGCCCGGACGGGACATTGCCCGGTAAATCACACTGACTGACATCACCGTTGACAATCACTGTCACATTCTCCCCCATCCTGGTCAGGAACATTTTCATTTGTGTGACAGTTACGTTCTGTGCTTCATCGAGGATCACCACCGCATTCTCAAAGGTTCGTCCGCGCATGTAGGCAAACGGTGCAATTTCCACCTTACCTATCTCCGGACGCAGACAATACTGTAAAAATGAAGCCCCCATCCGTTTCACCAGAACGTCATACACCGGCCGGAAATACGGCGCGAATTTTTCACTGATATCTCCGGGCAGAAAGCCCAGATCCTCTTCCGCCTGTAACACCGGACGGGTGACAATAATCCGCTCGATTTCCTTATTGATCAGTGCATCTGCCGCCAGTGCGGTACTGATAAAGGTTTTGCCGCATCCGGCCTCGCCGTTGGCAATAATCAGTTGTTTATGCGCTATCGCTCTGATGTATTTATCCTGTGCATCATTTCGCGGTACAACAGCACTGTTGTCGCGTTTTTCCCGCGCCATGCCGATAGCTTCCACCCCGCCCGCCGGGATAAAAACCGCCACATTATCATCATTAAAACGTGCCCTGCGCGACTCTTTCCGGCTCATTCGTTTTGCCTCTTTGCGTGCTCTGACTACCGCTTTTTGTCTGCCCATAATCTTAATCCTGTTGATTTCTGATGACGGAATAACTGAAACAGTGAGTTGGCAACCGGCGGCTCCCTTCAAGCCATGAGTGAACATTCAGATAAAAAAAAGCCGGTGATAAATCCGCCCTGTTGTTCAGGGTATTTATCACCGGCCGGTACTGTCGTTCGTCTGTATGTCGCATTCGTTATCCTCAGATGACAAACTAAAGCGAACACTAAACTGACTTTGTGACAGTATAATGACAATACTTTCTTTTCAGCAATTAAAATCGGCGGATATTTAACATTTTTGCCACATTTCTGTTATCCGCCGCACATCAGCGTGCTTTGCAGTTCTTCGCCATACTATAGCCTGCGGCCTGTGCAGAAGCGGCATCAGGGAACATTTCAACATTTTTACTGCTGATCCGGTTATAGCCCGGGCAATCCGGAAAGTGGTAAATCTTACTGTTACGGTTACCGCGGATACGCTGATTTTCAGACTTTTTTTCTGCCTGCGGCGGTACGTTTACCGGTGTCACCGGCACGGACGGCAGGCGGGTAAAAATACCGTCAGCACTGTTGATATGCCCCGGCTCCCAGCGGCGTTCGCCGGTCACAAACGGGTTTGACTGCCCGGTAACCGCACGGATACGGCGATCCCGTTCCCGCTCGGCGGCAGACGGCGGAAATTCGCTGTCCCACACCATCAGTAATTTCTGCTGCTGTTCTGACATTGCCAGATCGTAGCGGTCATGCATATAGAACCAGACCCGCGCCACCTCGCCTTTGACTTCATCGCGCGGCTCGAAAACCCGCTGCTTAAAATCCACCCGGCTGGTGCACTGCCCGTAGCTCTGTGAACCGGCGCCGCGTGCGATCCCGTAACGAAAATTACTGCGATCCCCGTTGACTTCGCCGACAGACGGCGCCAGGTTGTGGAGATCTGCTTCCATTGCACGGAAGACCGGGTCCTCACTGACACAGTTTTTGCGCCCGCCGTTCTGCCAGCACTGACGCTGATGCCCGAACACCCAGGCAGGAACAATATGCTCCCACTCAATCCGCTCTGCGCGGGTCAGCTGTGACCGTACACGGTAACCGCAGCTGTTCAGATCCACCCGGCCGCCGGATTTTCCGGTCCACTCCCACTGACAGCCGCAATACAGTGTTCCTTCCCCCTGCGGGTTACGGTTCTGGTCGTAATAAATTTTTTCACGGGCCACTATTTTGGCCTCGTCAAACCGTTCCGGCGCAGCTGCAAATACCGCAGACGTAATAACACACAACAAGAATAATGAAACACGAAATGATTGAAAAATACGCATATAAATCATAAACCAACAGAATACCAGGGGTGGCAATTATGCCACGCCGTGCGGGAATTATCGCCACAGATTTTTTATTAATCTGTCAATCCGCCGGATAAGACAATTTCAGGGTGTTTTTTTACAGAATGGTTTTAATTCAAAACGTTATACTACGCAGCCATCAATACGAATTCCGGAGAATAACGATGCATCCGCTGGTCGATGAGATGATAGAAGAAATAGTCGGCACCGCCTGTGCCTACGATGATAATGAGGTTGATGTCCGTGTGCAGGAAAGCCGCAACCGGGTGCAGATTCAGATTAGTGTGACCGATAAACCGGTTATGGACATTATCCTGAATCTGACCCGTATCAGTTAAACGCGCGGACGCTTGCGGTACAACCACAAACCGGGAACAGACAGCCCGATAGACAACGCGCCGACCACAAAGCCCGCCCGCAGGAAATTGCTCACCAGCATCTCCAGCAGTTCCGGGGTAAAACCGGACTGTGACAGTTTGATCACCGCCAGCATTGCCATATAGGCATTAATACCCGGAAACATCGGGATTATGGCCGCTACGGTAAAGACTTTCGGGTGTGCCAGCCACCAGCGGGACCACTGAATACCGATGATCCCCACCAGCACCGATGCCCAGAATGTGGCGGCAACGATGTCAAAACCGGCGGCAATCAGCATAAACCGGCTGCCGTGACCTATCGCCCCCAGCAGTGCGCAGTATTTCAGTGCCCGTTTCGGCACGTTGAATACCATGGCAAACCCTGCCGCCGGAATAGCTGCCAGCAGCATATCCTGCGCCAGTGCAGCCAGAAAAGAGAGTACCGTCATCATATCCAGTCCCTCAGGCTGCCGAGTGTGATCGCGGTAAAAATACCGATACAGGTTGCCAGGGTGAGCAGGCTTGCCATCGCCCAGCGGGCAAGGCCGGTGTTAACATGCCCTTTGAACATGTCCGCAACCGCGTTGATCAGCGGAAAACCCGGCACCAGCAGCAGCACACTCGCCGCCATAGCAATGCCGGACGTTGCCGAAAACAGCGGAATTTTCAGCATCATTCCGGCCACCATCGTGGCAACAAACGCCGTAAAACAGAAGTTAATCAGCGGGTTCATATGCCGTGCGGTCAAAACCTGACGGACATACATCGCACAACCGCTGGCGGCAAAGGTAATCACCGCCCCGTCCCAGCCGCCGTTATTCAGCTTACAGAAACAGGCACAGGACAGCGCCACCATCAGCACCATCACCCAGCGCGGATAGCGCAGTGGTTTCATATGAGCGAATTTTTTCTGCACCCCTTTGCAGTCAAGATGACCGTGCTCCGCGAGGATCACCACATGCTGCACTTCTGTGACGATATGCATATTAATACCGCGATCGACCACCTTGCGGGTGGATGTCAGGCAATGCCCGTCAATGATCGTGGTCAGCACAATGGCATTCGCCGAGATGGCGCAATCCACCTGGTCAGCTCCCAGAGCCTTCCCTGTCCGTCCCGCCAGCTCCTCCACCAGCATACTTTCCGCACCGTGCTGTAACAGCAGCAGCCCGCACTCGATACACAGGCGGGTGATAGTCCGCTGCATATCCTGTGTAATCTCTTTCCCCTGTCCCATAACTTTACCGTTAACCGTTGATGGTCCGACTTTCCCGCTATTCTAATTCTTTGTATTAACAACTCACTGGGTTTGATCAATAGTTTGATAATAAATAGTCTTACTATGCCGTAATTGCAGTATGGCAGGGAAACAGGCTATTGAGCAATCCTGCGCGGCGTGGTTAAATCAGGACATATCACTGTCACAGGAGCCTGTATCTGTTATGTCATCCACCCCGTCACCATTAACCCCGAAAGGGCAGCGCCGCCGTCATGCCATTCTCACCGCCGCTGCGGATGTTTTTATCCTCCATGGTTACGAAGGCACGACTCTGGATATGATAATTGAACAATCCGGCGGGTCACGTTCCACTCTGTATACCTCTTTTGGCGGGAAAGAAGCATTGTTTCTGGCCGTTATAGACCATCTTATCAGCGGAATTTTTGAGGATAATGAAGAGGAAAAACCGGAAACAGCACCCGATGCAGAGACACTGTTATACACCAGCGGCAGACGCTACCTGTACAGTATTGTTCACCCGCAGTCACTCGGCTTATATCAGCTGATTCTGGCGGAATCACAACGCTTCCCGCAAATCAGTGAACAATTTTACCGCGCCGGTCCGCTGCGTGCCGCACAACAACTGGCGGCCGGGCTGAAAGCACTGCCCGGCATCACCGCGACTGAGGAAACATTGCTGGCCGTTGCCGCCCGTTTTCTGGAAATGCTGAAAGCCGACCTGTATCTGCCGGTTTTCAGTCATCGTCATAACAAGCCAACGGCGGAATTTATTGAAAAACAGCTGCCGTTATCTGTGGAGATAACGGCCTGTTACCTCCGCCACACATTAACCCCCCAATGAGCAGCGGTTATCATTAGCATCTCCCTTCAGGCGGTCACTTCTGCCGCCTTTGCCCGCGCCGCTGCCATGTCATCAGCAACAAACACCGGCACACCGTAGACTGCACCGGCCATCGGCGCGAATTTCTCCAGCTCCGCTTTATCCCCGGTTTCCTGATTGACCGTCAGGATCATCACATTGCAATATGCCGCCATTTTCTCTTTTCCGGTTTTCAGCCAGCGGCGGACATACTTACGCGCATCCATATCTTCCTGTGTATCCGGCTTTTCCGGCCCGTCTTTCGGCGGGTAAATTAATGCGAACGGTGTCTGCTTGTCCAGCAGCGCATCCAGCTCTTTCACCCACTGTTCTGTTTGTGCCATATTTTCCGGGAATGACTGCATTATCACCACCGGGAAGGCGCCTGTATCCATATGAACAAAATTAACTGCTGACATAATAACTCCGTAATCCTTTTTGTATTTATCAGTACATTATTATTCCGGCAGAAACCTGTCAACAAATAAGAATGCGTTTCAATTGCATCAGCACAAATTGCGCATTATCTGCCCGCAGGTGCCGGGCTGTGTTATTCTTATGCATAAAGTAAGTAATTATTCTGAGATTCATCTTATTCTTATATATATTCCATGATATTTCGGGGCATATTGATTAATTATTCATATCCGTTCCTGCCTACAACATAAGGTCTATAATGAAAAAGCTGACACTAATTACCCTGGGATGCCTGTTCTCTGTTACTGCTTTTGCTGCCAATGCCAGCAAAGTCTGTGATGAATATTTCACTGAAATCGACGAAATGGTCAAACTGGCAGAGCAGGAAGCCAAAGGTGATGCTGATGCGACTGCACAGATCACTGCCATGAAACAGCAGCTGGAAACCGCAAAAACACAGATTAAATCTGTACCGGAAGAGACTCAGGACATGGCGTGTCAGCAGGGCCTTGATGCACTGAAGGAATTCAAAGCATCGATGGCAAAACAGTAATTCTGTTTTCACGAAAAAGGTCCGCGTTTGCGGACCTTTTGGTTTTTATCGTTATACTTAATATTCAGCGGACAACCAGTACGGAAACCTGCGCATGTGCCACAATCCCGGAGGCGGTTGACCCCAGCAGATGGGTTGAAATACTCGGGTGACGCGAACCGACAACAATCAAATCAGCATGGATCTCTTTTGCTTTTGCCAGCACTTTATCTCTCGGCGTGCCGTAATCCACAAAATAACTGACCTGCTCTGCCGGTAAATCCACTTTTTCGGCAATCGCTTTTAACTCATCTTTTGAACGGGCAACGGCTTTTTCCGCAAATGAGTTCAGCAATTCATAGTGGTAATTATAGCTTATTGAGAATTTCGAAATATCCGGTACAGAGTGAAACAACATCAGTTTCGCCTGTGACATCTTTGCCAGATAAATCGCGTGTTTCAGGGCATTACTCGTCAGTACATCTTCTGTCACATCAATAGGAACTAATATCGTTTTATACATACCATCCCTCATTGTCAGTTCAATGTGTATTTGAATTAAGTATAGGCAATAAACAGGAAACTGCCGTGCCGGGCATCATAAAATTTCACTGCCTTTTTATGATTTTGTGTTTTCTATCCGGAAAAAAATCCGGCTATACCACGTATTATTCCTCTGTATTTTCGTATGAGACAGGCAGATAACCAGCAAGAAGAGAATGATTCTTTTATGAGTAGCGGGGATGACGGCAGGAAGAACAAAAAATACCGGTGGCATCATCGATACCACCGGATACAGATTACATCAGCGGACAACCATTACTGAAACCGGTGCGTAACGGACAACACCGCCGGCAGTCGAGCCCAGCAGATGAGTGGAGATATTCGGACGGCGGGAGCCGATAACAATAATATCGGCTTTTACCTCTTCCGCTGCCTGGATAATTTCATCACGCGGCGAACCGAACGTAATAGTGTAAGCAAGACGCTCCGGCGGCAGATCAATAGAATCCATCAGCATATGAAGATCTTCTTCCGCTTTAATGGTCGCTTTATCTTTTATCTCCATATAACCCAGCGCATACGCATTAATAATCGCGGATGAGATCGGCAGGACATGGACAATATGCAGCTTAGCCCCTGTTTCTTTCGCCAGATAGAGTGCATGGCGGACAGCCTTACTGGTTAGTTCTTCTTCTGAAATATCGATAGGAACCAAAATTGTATTATACATACTGCCTCCTTGAATAAATCATGCGATATATTGTCACTATATTAAACAGAGCGAAAAATATCTGTGAGATTGATACCGTTAACTCTTATTACCCGGCATTTCTGTTATCAGGCGGTTACGGATTAACCGCACATAATCAATAATTTCATGAGCAGTTAATCCGGCAGGGCCGATACCGGCGGCCACACATTCATCTGCCGCCGCGCCGTGCAGCCAGACCCCGCCACAAACCGCTTCCTGCACCGGCAGCCGTTGTGCCAGCAGACTACCGATAATACCGGATAGCACATCCCCGCTGCCGGCAGTCGCCAGCCCGCGGTTACCACTGTGATTACACCATAGCTCACCGTCCGGTGAGGCAATCAGGCTGCGGTGCCCTTTCAGCACCGCCCAGCAGTGATACTGAGCTGCCAGCGCCAGCACTGCCGCCGGGCGATCCGCCTGAATATCAGCCACGGTGGTATGCAGCAGACGGGCGGCTTCCTGCGGATGCGGGGTTATCACACAGTTATCATCCAGCGCGATGCCCGGCGTGGCGGCCAGAATATTCAGTGCATCCGCATCCAGCACCTGTGGTTTACCGATCTGCATAAACGCCGCTTCCGCCAGCGCCCGGCTCTCTGTACTCTGCCCCAGTCCCGGACCGGTAACCTGTGCGGTCAGCGCCGGATCATCCGCAAGGGCGCGGGCAGTACGCAGCATCAGCTCCGGTGCATTCTCAACAAACGGCACCGGCAACTGCGGCTGATTAAATCCCAGGATCACTTTGCCGCACCCGGTTTTCAGTGCGGCGCATCCGGCCAGAATAATCGCACCGGTCATTCCGGCAGCCCCGCCGGTGATCCCGAGGGTACCGAATGTACCTTTATGGCTGTCCTGCGGATCCGGCCTTTTTAATACCGGGTAATCGCGGGTTATGGCATTGATATCAATAATATTCATCTGATTATTTTGCCTTTTTCAGCGGATAATGAACGCACCCTGTTTATCAGCATAACGGGAAAATAAAAAAGAAGGTAGAGCAGTGACGGGCAGATCTGGTATTCTTTGCGGCTGATATATCCGGGACTGATAAATATAACGGTTGAGGTTAACCATGAATAACGCATTTAAAACTGAAAACGATACTGAAACACTGGCTGCGGAAGTGACCTGCTTAAAAGCACTGGTGACATATTTACTGAAGGCGGTGGGTCAGGCGGATGCCGGCCGTATTATCGTCAATATGGAACGCCAGATCAGCGAAATTGATGATGAGCATCTGTCAGGTACCTTTAAAAATACCATTGCCCAGATTAAAACTGAGTACCGGAAATAATTTCCGGCCTGGCAATTAATGCTGTCCGGGGATAATGCAACGAATCGCTAAAGAGAGAGGCCGCTGTTTGTGTCAGGATGATGTTCCTGTACTAAATACCCTTTCTTTTTTATTTTCGTTTCTGTCCGCACGCTGTTATACAACGTGCGGACTTTTTTTATGCTGTACGGTTATTTCTGTTCCGTTTTCATTTCTTTCAGCAGGCGGACAGCAAATAATCCGAGTATTACCACACCAGCCACCAGCACACCCCATAACAGCCAGGTTTTCCAGGCAAACGGCGGCGGGGCTTCCGGTTCAGGCAGTAACTTCGCTTCCCCGCCCAGTGTGACCACTTTTTCTGACACATCCGCCCGCGGAATCGCATCCTGATTATTCAGATTATTGCCCGGCAGAAGCTGGGACAGCGGTAAAAATGCCGCACTGGCATCATGCGCTCCCCACACCAGCAGATACGGCGCAGAGCCCTGGGCGTTGAAGGTCAGATATTGTGCATATTTAACCCCGGTAACCTTCGGTGGTGTCTCACGCCAGCTGCTGTTAATTGCCGTCAGTCTGACCTGGCGGACCGGCAGATCATTCAGCCGGATGTTACTGTTGCGGTTTTCCGCATCATCCGACACCAGTGAATAAAGCACTTTATTATCCAGCGGCAGCCAGTTCCCTTCTGTACCACTCCGGTATTCTATCCGTACCGGCAGCACCGTATTTTCCCGGTCAATATGAAAATCCAGACGGCTGAGACTCTGGGTATTCGGCAGGCTGTAAATCATACTGCCGTCAGTGTCCTCCGCAGGCACAAAATCAAAACGGTTCACCTCACGGCGCTCCACAGTCCGGGAACTCATCCCTTCTGCGGTGGTGATTTGCGGTGGTGCCTGATTGTTATCTCCGGTAACGGAAAGCAGCCAGTATTTCGCCCTGCTTTCATCACCGCTGATATAGCCCGGAATTTTTATCTGCTGTGCCAGCAGCGTATCCTCACCGGATTTCAGATCCATCAGCGGCACATCAAGGATCACCGGCGACCAGTTCTGTTTGTCATCACTGCTGAACAGTGAGGCTTTGGCCTGCATATTACCGGTCTGCTGCGGCCAGTTCAGAGTGACTTCCCGCAGCGGCAGCGGGAGCTGCTGTTTGTTATCCGGCACCAGCAGGTAAGTCGCGGTGGACGGACGCGCCAGGCTGTCCGCACTATCATTGTAAATCGTCAGTTCTGTACCGTTATCCGCTTTCAGGCGGATTTTGCGGTTGCCATCCTGCTCTTCCGTCCGGCTTTGTGACAGCGGATAGATAACGAAGCGAACACGCGCGCTTTCATCTTGTACCTGCTTCGCCGCCGTCAGTGACATCGGCACCGGCGTACCGGAGCTGTCAAAGATACGGATATCCCGCAGATCCGGCCAGGCACTGTTGAGCCAGACATTATCCGGGACTGTCAGCCGGTAAAATGGGGCATTCTCCGCCCGGAGCTGTAATTCCGCCCCCTGATTAAAATCATTCAGTGTCTTCGCCGGGGTATCCGCCCGCGAAAGGGTCGTCACCGATGTCAGCACCGCCGCCAGGAGCACAGCCCCGGTATGCCATTTGCGGCGCAGTGCCGCCTTTTTACCTGTGATCATCAGTTATCTTCCTTATTATTCTGTATGTCAGTGCCTGTTTTCGGCGGTAACGGCGAGAAATATCCCACAACCAGTATCAGCAGTGCCACCCCGATAAATGCACCGGCTCTGGCAAGCCCGCTGCTCTGGTTCATATCAACCACAAAGAGTTTAATAATCACCACGGCAAAGACGGCCGCCCCGGCCAGCCACAGATGGCGTTTATGCCGGCGGGTTGCGGAGGTCATCAGGATCACGGCAGTCAGTGCCCAGACAATCGCCAGCGTGGTCTGAATAAGACGGGACTGCAGCAGCCCGGTGGTTGTCCATGTGGTGACGTCCACAAAGGCCAGGGCGCGGATCAGAATACCGTTCGCCCACCAGATACCAAGCACAGCGATGGCAATACCCAGGCCGCGCACCACATCTGCCCGGAAATGCACTGCCGGTGTGGTCCGTATCAGCGCATCACGCAGACACCACAGTGCAGCAAGCCCGAACAGCCCGGCTTCATCCAGCGGGTTCAGCAGCGGCACATACTGCCAGAGCGACAGCTGACCATCCTGCATATTTCCGGTAAACAGCGCCAGCCCCAGTAACACAGCCAGTGGATAGGCACTCTGCCAGTACAGCGCGGCATGATTGTCCATCGGCGGCCGGTGCAGGCGCTGCATGGCGTAAAGCACGAAAATCACGCCGCACGCCGACAGCATGGCAATAAAGTAACCCCACTCTTCCATACCCCACGGCAGCTGCATTTCTGCCCACATCACTTCGGCGGCGACCAGGCCGATGACGGTCCAGAGTGACGCGCCATGCATCAGATTGCTGACAATACGCGGTGCCTGTTCCGGCAGCAGCCGGATAAAGGTGATCATACTGCCGATAACCAGCAGCCAGATAAAGCCGCCGTACAGCGAACCGGCCGCATGTGTTCCGGTAAGAATATAGTCACACAGTATCAGCAGGCTCACTATCCACAGCGCACTGATGCAGTAATACAGCTGAGTCCACTGCACTTTGCGCGCCAGGAAGAACCAGCTCCAGACCGAGATCACAAGCCCGGTCAGCACATACTCCTCACCGGACAGTAATTCACCGGCCGGTGATAACCACGGCAGCATCCACAGCCAGGAAAGCCAGGTGATCATGGCCGGGATAATCAGCAGTCCGGAAATCAGTTTGCTGCGGTTCATCAGGCGGAAATGGTGATGAAGTGCCCCGGCAACCAGCAATCCGCCCCACTGGAAGATATACATCCAGATGCTTTGTTCTGACCAGTAAATAAAGTCCATGCTGTAGAGCAGAGATGCAAACCCGAGCAGCACCAGCCCGGTAGCACTCCAGCCGACAATCCGCTGTTTTTGCAGACAGGCGAACCAGAGTATCGCCAGCCCTTCAATCGTCCAGGCCACGGATGTCCACTGCGGCGACAGTGCCAGCGGTACCGCCAGCGAGATAAAGCCGATACTGAGCAGCAGGAAACCGAGCGACAGGCGCTGCCCGTCAGCACGGAAGCGACGCAGACTGACCACCGTCAGCAGCAGATAAATCAGCCCGAAGGCCAGCGATGACATTGCGGTACCGAGATAGAACGGCTCCGTAATGGCATATTGCAGGGAAAACGCCAGCACCGGCGGCGCAAACAGCAGCACCGAGTCCACCATCAGCTGTTTTCGCCCGTCATCTGTCCGGACATGATGCCGTGCATATTGCTGCGTCAGCAGCCCGTAGACCACCAGATTCAGAATAATGAAGATCTGACAGTTCAGGTAATACTCCGGCTGATAGTTATCCACGCCCCAGATCACACCGACCACAAAGGTAAAGGCGAAACCGGCGATATTCAGCACCCGCCAGCCCTGCCAGTAGTTCATGATCAGAATGGAGACGGAAAGCATCAGATAATAGGAGAACAGCGCGATATAGTTACCGCTGCCGGTGGAGAGCAGCACCGGTGCCGCATAGCCGCCGATCACAGCCAGGACCGCCAGGCTGACCGCGTTCTGTATCACCGCAAAGAAAACAGATGCCAGGCAGATAACCACCATCAGCGGCAGTGCAAAGGCCAGCGGCAGGAACTCATAAAGCTTATAGGCAGCAAATATCGTGATATAAAACGCACCGAGGCTGCCGCCCTGAACAATCAGGCTGTACAGCCGGTTTTTATGGCGGACACACCAGCCGACAACAAAAAGTGTCACTGACAGGATTGCCGCGCCGATCAGACGGACTTCCGGTGTCAGGATATTATTTTCGATACTGAATTTCAGCAGATAGGAGAGGCCGATAAACAGCAGCAGAATACCGATTTTGGCCGGGAGGTTGCCGTTAAGCAGCCATTCGAGAATATTGGCCGCCGGGCTTTTGCGCTCCGCTGCTGCCGTATCCGCCGGGAACGGTATTGCCGCCGCGATAACAGGTTCCGGTTCAGAAACAGGATCAGATTCCGGTTCATACTGCATTTCCGGTGCCGGCTGTACCGGGATCGTTTCAGACAGCGCAGCGGCCTGAACGGTGATCTCCGCCACCGGCTGACCGCCGGTCAGGGCATTCAGCTCGCGGCGCAGTGACTCCGTTTCCTCAGTCAGAACACTGACCTGCAACTTCAGCAGCGTTGTGCGCCGCAGCGCCGCAACAGCAATAAACGGCGTCACAACAATGAGCGCCACTAACACAAAACCCCAGAAGAGTAATGAATCCATGTTTATCCTGTTTTTCAGTCTTTAACTTAGAGTGTAGACAATTTTTAATTTCCGTTATCTCACATACTGCCTGTTATGCTGCTAAAAATCAGGTGAATAAATCCGGGTATTTAACAAATACCATAAAATGCTGTTTTGTCCCGTTAATCCGTTGTTAAAACACCGGAAACATCTGCGGATACACTGGTTTCACACCTGTTTTGACTGAAAATCATTTTTCCGGTTTTTAAATATTGACTGTCATCACAAAAAGAGGCAATTTTGAGATACAGATCACAACAATATAAGGACACTCATTATGCGATTTTTAGCCCGCTTCTTAAAAGAGTTAGACAACGTCACCGCGTCCTTCTGTGTGGTCGCATTTTACCGTAACCGTCTCTGACGGACAGACTGAGCATTTTTGAGCTGTATCGGTTCAAATCAAATTTAGTTTAAATGTTAAATTTAATTTGTGAGAAAGATTGACACTCATCAACAAAGTGCTAAAGTTATGTCATCGAATTGTGAGAACGCAATAAACAAGAACGCAATTATGTTACCTGCAATAAAAAATATCAGACGTTTTATCTCAGAGCTCAATAAAATCGCCCGTATTATATTCTGAAGATAAACGCACATCGTTTTCAGGCTCCCTCTGCGGAGCCTTATTTTTTTCTGCCTGTACCCCATCCTCCTCTGAAAGGTTTATACTGACCGCATTATTTTTTATGAAATAAGGAGCAACTGTCGTTATGCAACATGACATCCAGCGTCTCAGAAGAATTCGTCAGACCCCGCAGATGCGTGATCTGTTCCGGGAAACCTCATTAAGCCTCAATGATCTCGCGTTACCGATTTTTGTCGAAGAAGGCGCTGATGACTATAAAGCCATCGACAGCATGCCCGGCGTTATGCGCATTCCGGAAAAGCGTCTGGCCTACGAAATCGAGCGGATTGCCAAAGCCGGTATCAAATCCGTCATGACATTCGGTGTTTCACATCATCTGGATGCAACCGGCAGTGATGCCTGGGCGGAAGATGGTCTGGTTGCGCGGATGTCCCGTATCTGCAAAGAGACCGTGCCTGAGATGGTGGTGATGTCCGATACCTGTTTCTGTGAATACACCAGCCACGGACACTGCGGTGTGGTGCATGACGGCGTGGTCGATAACGACGAAACCCTGCATAACCTCGGGTTACAGGCGGTGGTTGCCGCACAGGCGGGTGCTGATTTCATCGCGCCTTCCGCTGCCCAGGACGGCCAGGTACGGGCTATCCGTCTGGCACTGGATGCCGCCGGGTTCCATCAGACCGGGATTGTGTCCTACTCCACCAAATTCGCCTCTGCCCTTTACGGCCCGTTCCGTGATGCAGCCGGTTCCTGCCTGAAAGGCGACCGCAAAACCTATCAGATGGATCCGATGAACCGCCGCGAGGCTATCCGTGAATCCCTGATTGATGAGCAGGAAGGTGCGGATATGCTGATGGTGAAACCGGCCGGAGCTTATCTGGATATTCTGCGCGATGTGCGCGAGCGTTCAAATCTGCCGCTGGCGGCCTATCAGGTGAGCGGTGAATACGCGATGATCAAACTGGCTGCACAGGCCGGTGCTATTGATGAAACCCGCGTTGCACTGGAGACTCTCGGCTCCATCAAACGTGCCGGGGCAGATTTAATTTTCAGTTATTTCGCCCTGAGCCTGGCAGAGAATAAGATCCTGAGCTGATACGCTGAATTATCTTCTTTGCTGAAAAATCCCGGTTCGCCGGGATTTTTTGTGCTGTGACGCTTCCGGTACAGGCAGACAGAACGAAAAAACGCTGTAAATACATCCCTGTACGCTCGGATCGCGCCATCCGTGGCGCTTACGTTTTCCGTTCGCCTGTCTGCCTGTACCTGCGCGTCAGTCAGGCCGCCGATATGTCATCAGGATAATTTTTCTTCCAGAAATGCCTTCAGCACTTTAGCCTGGTTATGTTCTTTATCTTTTGCCGCAAACAACAGTGTCAGATTGCCCTGCACCGCTCTGGCCACCAGCGGTTGCCAGCTTTGCGGCCTGCTCTCCAGCTCTTCACGGTAACGCCGTTCAAACTCCGGAAACTGATCACTGTTAGCGTGGAACCACTTGCGTAATTCCGTATCCGGCGCAACATCCTTATTCCATTCATCGTAATTCAGATCGGTTTTTTTAATTCCGCGCGGCCACAACCGGTCAACCAGTACCCGGTAACCGTCACTTTCCGCGACCTCATCATAAACCCGTTTACAGAAAATCATGCTGATGCTCCTTTAACCTGTTTTTCATGAGCCAGTAACCAGGCTTTGCGGTCCGTTCCTCCTGCATAGCCGGTCAGTTCGCCGTTTTTGCCGGTAACGCGGTGACACGGTACCAGCACGGAAACCGGATTCATCCCGTTGGCCCGCCCGACAGCCCGGACAGCGCGCGGTGAGGATAATGACACCGCCAGCATACTGTAAGTAACGGTGCTGCCAAACGGCACAGACAATAATGCATCCCAGACTTTTTGCTGAAAAGGCGTTCCCGGCAGCACCAGCGGAACGGTAAATATCATCCGTTTACCAGCAAAATAGTCCTGCAGTTGTGACTCCAGCAACGCCAGGTGAGGATGATTTCCGTCTGTTACCGCCATTTTCAGCCGGGAAGAAACCAGCTGTAAGGTATCTTCACGGCGGTTGTCTTCCGTAAATTCCAGAAAACAAACACCCTGCTCTGTTGCCGCTGCCGACATTTCACCCAGTACCGTGCTGAATTGTGTACGAAATATCATCAGAATTCCTTTATTTTTCGTGTATCACTGTCAGGTGTACCGTTTTCTTTACAAGATCGTATATTTTATGAGTTAAAATTGATTTTATTGCGCTCAACTTCTTTTGAGTGAAAACTTGATTGAACTCACACTAATGAGTAAAGTACATCCCAACGATACAGCACATTAACTGTACCAGTTTAGATTAACAGATAAACACGTTCACCTGAGTATTGAACATTATTTTCAGAAATAATGGAGGAATTGTTATGGCTAAATTAATTAAATCCACAAAAACAACTTTTGATCGTATTACCACTGCAGTTATGACAATTTCTGTACCGCGCTTCTTTTAATTAATACGCGACGAATTGCCGGTGCCACTGTGTTTATGCGGCACAAAAAAAATCGACAGCCTGAATGCTGTCGATTTTTTTATTGATGTTATTCCGTAAAATAACAGGTTATTGCGCACTCTTACTGATATCCGGCACTTTTGCCAGATCAGCGGCAATCTTAACGGTTTCATCAAGATACGCGTCCGGCCCTTCATAATCTTTCGGCAGTGCCTCAAGATTTGCCAGCGGTTTCTTGCCTTCACGGGCATAACGTTCATTAATTCGTTTCAGCTTAATCCCTTCCAGTTCTTTATCTTCTTTATCACGCTTCGCGTAATTCAGGGAAATAATATACTGAGTCGGCTTATTGGCTTTAAACCGTGCCAGGTCTTCATAAATATAAGCGAATTCCGGATCGGTTTTTGAACGTTCCTGATATTTCTGAGCCAGTTCAGGTACCGCTTTGCGGATAATATCTGTCTGTGAATACTGCGCCGGGGCAATGCTGTCCCACGGTAATGCATTATCCTCAAAGCTTTCACCGATATCGTCGTTATCAAAGCCGGTCGGCATAATGATATCCGGCGTTACCCCTTTACGCTGGGTACTGCCGCCGTTAATACGGTAGAATTTCTGGATAGTATATTGCACAGAGCCCAGATCCGGCCATTCAGGGCGCAGCATCTGGTCATAAATACGGCTGACAGGGCGATGCTGCTGCACAGTACCTTTACCGAAGGTCGGTTCACCGACAATCAGTGCACGGCCGTAATCCTGCATGGCTGCTGCGAAAATCTCAGACGCGGATGCGCTCAGGCGGTCAACCATCACCACCAGCGGACCTTTGTAGTAGATAACATCATCGCTGTCCGCATCTTCACGGACACGGCCGTTGTTATCCCGCACCTGCACCACCGGACCACTGGTGATAAACAGGCCGGACAGATCAACCGCTTCTGTCAGTGCACCGCCGCCGTTACCGCGCAGATCGATAATCACCGCATCCACTTTCTCTTTGGCCAGTTTCTGCAGCTGGGTTTTGGTGTCATTGGTCAGACCCACATAGAAACCCGGAATATTGAGCACTGCGACTTTCTGGTCGCCGACCTGTTTGATGGTCATTTTCACCGCTCTGTCTTCCAGACGGATCTGCTCACGGGTCAGGGTCACAATACGTGGTTTGGCCCCTTTGGTATCACCCAGCACTTCCAGGCGGACTTTACTGCCTTTGGCACCTTTGATTTGTGATACCACATCATCCAGGCGCCAGCCGACCACATCCACCATCGGCTTGCCGGTCTGACCAACAGCCAGAATTTTATCCCCGACCGCCAGTTCCTTGCTCTTCAGCGCAGGACCACCGGCGACCAGTGAATTAATCACAGTGTAATCATCATCCATCCGCAGCACGGCACCAATGCCTTCCAGAGACAGGCTCATTTCTGAGTTAAACTGCTCGGTATTGCGCGGGGAGAGATAACTGGTGTGAGGATCGATCTCGCGGGCAAACGCGGTCATGATCAGCTGGAAAACATCCTCACTTTTCGTCTGTGTCAGACGCTTCAGAGCATAGGTATAGCGCTTGGTGAGGGTTTCTTTGATTTCATTGTCATCTTTGCCGGACAGTTTCAGGGTCAGCCAGTCATACTTGACTTTGGCATCCCACAGTTTATCCAGCTCGGCTTCTGTCTGCGGCCACGGTGCTTTGCTCCGGTCCACATCAATGACATCGTCGCCGTCAAAATTCATCGGCTGCTTCAGGCGGTTCAGCGCGTACTGAAAGCGCTCAAAACGGCGTTTTTGTGACAGATTAAACAGATCGTATAACGGCTGTAATTCCCCTTTGCGGAGATAATTGCCGACATCTGCTTTGTTCTTACTGAATTTCGCCACATCAGACGCCAAAAAGACGTTATGGCTGTAATCCAGCAGATTCAGATAACGCTCCAGAATTTTCGCTGAAAATTCGCCGTCCAGCTGAAACTGACGGTAATGGGAATGCAGAAACCGGGACGTCACACGCTCACTGACCGTAGAGTGCTCCGGTGCCTGCTGAGTATCCGGCAGCTGGCTGATTTTGACATCCGGCAGCACAGAGGTGCCGGTTTTTGCCATCGTATTGCCGGTTAAACTAAATCCGATGAGCAACGCCAGGGGTAAAAATTTGTTCATGCCTCGGTTGACTCCGTATCAGAATTTTAAGTGTTCCGCACGCACGATCATTGCCAACCCTGAAGGCAGCTGAACACGTACACCGTCTTTGGTGATCTCGAGAACCTGCGCATCCATAACGCCGGAACCGACTGTCACCTTCAGTTGCTGCCCCACCTTCAGTGCCTGAATATCAGTGATTGGTGTCAGTTCAGACTGAGATTCGGGACGTGGTGCGCGTGGTTTACGTGGTGCATCAGCGGATTTCGGCGACGGAGCTTTACCGGTACGCGGCGCTTTAGGCTTATCCGTACGGCTGCGGCAGGAGTCAGCGGCGGCTTTATCTGCCGGACGCGGTTTTTTCTCACCGTCCTGCTCACGTTTCTGCGCGCGCTGCGCCTGGACTCTGGCTTTCGCTTCCGCTAACTGGGTACGGGCATGTTCAACATGTTCCGCTTCCAGATCGCCGCAATCGTTACCATCCAGGTCAACACGTTTGGCCCCTTCTTTGACGCCGTACAGATAGCGCCAGCTGGAGGTGTACATCCGCAGTGCGGTACGTAACTGTGTTTTACTGATACCATCTTCTTCAGTGATACGACTGACGATATCGCGGAAGATGCCGATTTTCAGCGGACGGGCTTCGCCTTCTGCCACAAAGCATTGCGGGAAGCGCTGAGCCAAAAATGAAATAATTTCTTTACTGCTATTCAACTTGGGTTGATTTTCCATGAATTTTCCTGATTACAACGGTGCTTTGCCAACCAGCAGGCATGAACAGGCGTCATTATAATAGTGTTACAGACAAATGCTATGCTCCCGGAGGCCTAACTTGCGATCATTTCACGATATTTCGGCATAAAGCACGTTGCCAGATGTGCGCAGAGCGCGTCATTCAAGGCTTTGAGACCAATTTCATCATTATTATCAAAACGATTAAAAACCGGGCTGTCGATATCCAGTACGCCGACAATCTGACCATTTACCACGAGCGGCAACACTATTTCTGAGTTACTGGCCGAATCACAGGCAATATGTCCGGCGAAATCATGCACATCATCCACACGGATAACCTGCCCCTGAGCAACCGCAGTTCCGCAGACACCACGACCAACCGGAATGCGGACACAGGCCACTTTCCCCTGGAACGGCCCCAGCACGAGGGTATCCCCCTGAAGGAGATAGAATCCGGCCCAGTTTATCTGTTCCAGCTCGTCAAAAAGGACGGCACTGACATTGGACAGTGTCGCGATGACATCTTTCTCATCACTGATAAGCGATGTTAAACGGCGGGTTAAATCCTGATAAAACGCGAGTTTATTCATGTGTCACACTACAGTTACGGGTTAATTATCCGGTTAAAGTAATGTTTAATTTATATCAAATAACGGGGCAGCCCTATAGGATTATTACAAATCCTTTCGCATTTTTCGTGAAAATGAGGGAGAAGAACGGCGGGAATAAAAAAGAGACCGGATAAAGTCCTCTATCCGGTCCAGGGAAAAAGGCTCATAGCGAGCCGTGCGCTAAAATTGCCATTGAAAATATCGTACAACCTACATGATTAAGATTAGTCGGTTTGGTTACATATGCAAAATATTTATTTATCAAATCGTTAACATATATCTGATTTAAATGGCTTATATTTCAGATGGTTAATTAATAACCGAATATTAATCGTTAAATTTCATAATTAATATGTGTTATTTATCACCACACAGCGCACCGGCAGCCTCAATGATCGGAGTAAGATCCATGCCTTTTTCCGTGTCTCCGGTTTGTTTTAATGTGATAACTGAGAGATCAGTCACCTTTATTTTCTGCTCTTTTGCCTGTTGTGCCGCCACATCATTCAGCGGATACGACATCAGTGTCGACGGATTAATCACCCACAGTGCATTTCCGTCCCGGCAGTTGATCATCACTTCCTCACGGGTAAACGGCCACTTTTCACCAAACTCAAACTTGCTGATGGTTTTCAGCGGCGCAGCCTGTGCCGCACCTGCCAGTAAAAGAGGAATAAATGCCAGAGCTTTCTTCATAGTGTGTCCCGGTTGTCAGCCTGTCCGGAGTTATGCAGGCTGATAAGTTGCAAAAATCGCCACCATTAAAATGGCCAGTGTGCCGAGAATTATCTCAACCCAGCTGTTAATCATCAACAGGCGGAAGCGGCCTGATTGTGCGATTTTCGGTACCACCGCATAACGGTTTATCACCGCCAGCAGCACCATCGTCAGCACCAGCCCGGTTTTCAGCCATAACAGTGCCTGATAATCACTGCCGCTCCACTGCGGCCAGTCCGGCAACAGCAGCATGGTGCTGATAAGACCGGTTGCCAGTACCAGAAAGACAGCAAGATGCCCCAGGTTTGAAAAACGGATCAGGGTTGCCACCACTTCTTTCGGCAGTCCCTGCGCGAGTGTGTCACGCCGCAACAGGATCAGCAGACAGACCAGAAACGGCCACAACCCGCCGAACCAGTAAGCGGCACTGAGCAGGTGAACAACCTGATTAAACTGATAGAGCCGCCCTGTCCAGCCGCTGTGCAGCATGCCGTGGCCGGTAAAGGCGTGCAGCGCCAGCATCGCCGCAGCACAGATCAGAAACAGACTGCTTTGCGCCCGTCCGGACGGCAGCAGCAGTCCGCCGCAGAGAATAACGGCAAGCACCAGCTGCCAGCGCCAGATCTCCCCGAAAGAGGTGGAAAGCACCGCGAGGATAATATCCGGATCCTGCATATCCGCCCAGCCGTCCCCCATCAGTGCCGCCTGTAACAGCAGCCAGAGGAACGTTGTCAGGACCGTGAACACAGTTGCACTGCGGGCGGTATAACGCAGTCTGGCCCGCAGCAGCAGCGCCACCCGGTCACCGGGCAGCAGAACAGAGAACAGGCCGCATCCCGCAAGGAGCATCACGGCCGTAAAATGAATGAAGCGGCAGATAATCAACAGCGCTTCCGGTGTCAGTTCCATAACCGGTTTATTTCACCGTAAACTGATAGTCACCGTTTGTTTTGTGCCCGTCAACAGAAACTACTTTCCATTCAACGTGATAGATACCGGCCGGCAGCGTTTCTGTCAGCGGCAGGATCAGGCGGGTATCATTCCCTTCCGCCAGCTCCGGTTTTCCGGCAGCGACAGGTTTATTCTGTGCATCTTTCACACTGATTTTACTGAATTTCAGTTCAATCCCTTCTGAAAAATCCAGAGAGATATTTTCCGGTGAACCGGTCACCGCCGCATCTGCCGCCGGAACCAGGGTTTTGACATGAGCGTGAGCAAACGCCTGCTGGCCGGATAAACCGACAAATAAAACAACAACAGCAGATAATTTGCGCCAGTGCGCGGTCAGGTTGGTTAACATGATGGTATGCCTCATTTTTGCAGGTGATGTAATTATGCGGGACATACTAGCGCAACCGGGGGCATTGCGGAAACCTTCACAGGCCGGAGAGTGTTTTTTGTGATCGGTAACACAAATAAAAACCACACAAATATCAGTATATTATGATAATTGTGTGGCTATATTATAAATAATAATGCTGTCAGAAATAATCAGCTTGCGGATGGTTCGCTTGCCATACGGCCCAGATCTTTATCCAGCAGGAACAGCGACTTACCACTATCACCCACCATTGCGAATTTATCCAGCACAGATTTGAACAGTTTTTCTTCTTCGTGCTGCTCAGCCACATACCACTGCAGGAAGTTAAAGGTAGAGTAATCCTGTGAGGTCAGCGCAGCATGAACCAGCTTATTAATTTCATCAGTAATTAATTTTTCATGTTCCAGCGTCAGGGTGAAAATATCACTCACTGAACTGAATTCTGACGGTGGTGCATCTATGGCCCCGAGCAGCGGCATCGCGCCGGTATCGCTGAGGTAATTAAACAGGCGCTGCATATGCTCCATTTCTTCCGCTGCGTGCGCTTTCAGGAATGCGGCAGCACCTTCGTAGCCTTTATCTGCACACCATGCACTCATCTGCAGATATAAATTTGAGGAATAAAATTCAAGATTCAGCTGGGCATTCAGTTGATTGACCATATCCGGCTTTAACATATACAGGCTCCTGTCAGTCGTTTATTTCATCATCTGCGGTCATTATGCACACTCCTGCCGGGAAGAAAAGTGCTATTTAATAAATTCACAACATATTGAAAACAAAATGATTTTGTAAAGATAATCAGAATTAATCGCATTCTCTTTATGAGGATACCGAATACACGTCAATCCGGGCTTGCAGTCAGGCGGCAGCTCAGTTAAGTTAAGGCCGTCAGCCGTTACAGGAGCATATCGTGAGTTATAATCTTGCCGAACTCAGTCAGGAAGAGATGGATAAAATCAATGCGGACTTAGCCGCATCCGGTGTCGCCTTTAAAGAGCGCTATAACATGCCGGTGATCGCCGAGCAGGTGCAGCAGACACTGCCTGAATCCCTGCGCGCCTATTTTGCCGAACGTCTGGTATTTTACCGCCAGCGCAGTGCCGGGCTTTCCCGCCTGCCGTATGAGCCGAATGCCAAACGCTGAATATAATAAAGGCGTGCCTGAGCACGCCTTTTTACGGTTTAACAGCCAGTATCATTACTGCGGCAGACTGTATGTCATGGTCTTCGCCGCACAATTGATATCAACGGTGTAACTGACCTGTTTTTTCGAGCCGCGCACAACCAGCGGCACACTGTAATTACCGTCTTTCTCAGTCACTTCCGCCACATTCACCCAGGCAACCGGCTTGCTGCCCAGCAGCGCTTTATCATCCTGCCAGCGCGGGTAGCGGCTCTGCACAAAGTCATATTTTACCTGTGCCGCTATCTGATCTTTATTCAGCGATTCACACGCCGGGAAAGTCACCATACGCTCATTTTTGACTTCCGCCGTGGCCGGAGCCTGTGCGCTGACGGTGAATGCCAGCAGAATACCTGCCCCTGCCAATCCGGTACGGGTGAACAGATTCATTGCCTTCATAAAACCTCCTGTTTTAATCCCGAAAGAGACTAAATGTCATTTTTATACAATAGCGCTTAATTAAATTTCACTTAATGCTTATTGCTGCAAAGTAACATATTTATTATCAGGAAATTGTGACACTTGTTAAATATTTGTTTCTATTCTTCGCTGTCGTCATCTTCCTCATCAAACAGCGCGCGGATCTGCTCACCGCCGTGATGCCGTTCGCGTAACTCCGCCGCGACCTGTGCGATAGCCTCACCACTGCTCATACCTTCCTGCATCAGGGTGTGGATCCGCTCAACTGCGGCCTGCTGTTCTTCATGACTTAACGCGGGCATTCCGGTAAACATAATCACCTTCTATAACATTTCAGTAAAAAACACATTATACTCATAAAGATGGCGGGACGCATCCGCCTGTTTTCCGATAAGATAACCGGCAGTTTCCGGACACAGATTACTGACAGACTGAATTATGACATCACATTCCGTACCTGTACTGACACCACTTGATTACCATCCCGGTCTCGCCCTGACCCTGTTTGCCCCGCTGTCGCATCAGCCGTGGGCCATGCTGCTGCACTCCGGCAGTGCTCAGCATCAGCATAACCGTTTTGATATTCTGACCGCCGATCCCCTGATGACACTCACCACCAGAGGCGATGAGACCTTAACTGAAGATAGCCGGGGGCAGCGCCTCCGTCAAAATGATGACCCGTTTCAGTTACTGGATGCGGCGCTGACACAGTGCGGACTGGATCCGCAACCGCACGATGACTATCCGTTTGCGGGCGGCGCGATGGGATTATGGGGCTATGATCTCGGGCGGCGTACCGAGTCTCTGCCGTCACTGGCACGTAATGAGCTGTCGGTGCCGGATATGGCCATAGGCATTTACGACTGGGCGGTGATTGTTGACCACCAGCGCCGCTGCGCCACATTAATTACCTATACCGATCCCGCCGCGCGTCTGCACTGGCTGGAGAATCAGAAGGCACCGGAGAGTCTGCCTTTCGCCCTGACCGGCCACTGGCAGTCCGATATGACCGAAGCGGAATATCACGAAAAAATTGCCCGTATTCATGACTATCTGCAGGCCGGTGATTGTTATCAGGTCAATCTGTCACAGGGTTTTTCCGCCCCGTATGAGGGGGATGAATGGCAGGCGTTTCTGCGGCTGAATGACGAAAACCGGGCACCGTTTTCCGCGTTTCTCCGTCTGCCGGAAGCCGCCATTCTGTCGGTTTCACCGGAGCGCTTTCTGTGGCTGAAAGACGGCACCGCAGAAACCCGCCCGATTAAAGGCACCCGTCCGCGTCATCCCGCTGATCCGCAGGCCGACGAAGCAGAAAAACAGGCGCTGGCCGCGTCAGAGAAAGATCGCTCGGAAAACCTGATGATTGTGGATCTGATGCGCAATGATATCGGCCGGGTGGCACTTCCCGGCTCGGTCAGTGTGCCGTCACTGTTTGCGGTCGAGCCGTTCCCGGCAGTCTGGCATCTGGTCAGCACCATCACCGCACAGTTACCGGCGGCATGCCGGGCAGCACAGTTACTGCGCGCCTGCTTCCCGGGCGGTTCGATTACCGGTGCGCCGAAAATCCGCGCGATGGAAATTATTGAAGAGCTCGAACCTGTCCGCCGCCACACCTATTGCGGCTCCGTCGGTTATATCAGCGCCTGTGGCACCATGGATACCAATATCGCGATCAGAACCCTGATTGCGGAAAATAATCACCTTTATTGCCGGGCAGGCGGCGGGATTGTCGCAGACAGCCGTGCCGCAGATGAATACCAGGAAACGTTCGATAAACTGGGCCGCATACTGACGGTACTGCCGGAGAAAATATTATGAGTCCGCTTGAGCGCTTTATTCCCCGGTTTCAGTTAACCCGCCCTTCCGAAGCAGAAATTGCCGGTGAGCGGGATCGCCGGGCCGCCGTTTTGCTGCCTATCACCAATAAAGCCCGGCCAGGGATCCTGCTGACACAACGGGCGGTATCGCTGCGCTCTCATCCGGGGCAGATTGCCCTGCCCGGCGGCGCGGCAGATCCGGGCGAGATTTCCCCCATCGCCACCGCACTGCGCGAAGCGCGTGAGGAAGTCGGCATTCCGCCACAGGCCGTGCAGGTACTGGGACAAATGGCACCGGTGGACAGTGTTACCGGCTTCCGGGTCACCCCGGTGGTCGGGATTATTCCGCCATATCTGCCGCTGGCCGGTAACCCGCAGGAAGTGTCGGATATTTTTGAGCTGCCGCTGGATGCCGCCCTCGATCTGAGCCGCTACCGCTACATTGATATGACCCGCAATACTGTGGAGCGCCGCCTCTATTTTTACTTATATGAGGGACGGATGATTTGGGGGTTAACAGCGGGTATTTTATATCGCCTCGCAACGCAAGTGAAAAATGATTGATTTGTAACCGAATTCACACTTCTGCCCTATTTCCCCCTGCTTTTTTTCATCAGGTATGCCCGAATTTTATCCGAAAGCGCTGTTCCGCAGTGAAAAATGCGATAAACTACTTTATCCGTGTGAGCAAATAACAGTAAAGTAACGCGCTTTACGATAAATCACTATTACATTGTTTTTTAAGGAGTCTGACGTGATTAGCGTTTTTGACATGTTTAAAGTGGGGATTGGTCCTTCCAGCTCCCACACCGTAGGGCCGATGAAAGCCGGGAAGCAGTTTGCTGATGAGTTGGTTGAAAAAGGTCTGATTTCCCGCGTGACCCGCGTTTCTGTTGATGTCTACGGATCACTCTCCTTAACCGGGAAAGGTCACCATACCGATATCGCTATCATTATGGGTCTGGCCGGTAACTTGCCGGCAACTGTCGATATCGATGGTATCGCCGGTTTTATCCGCGATGTCGAAGAGACTGAGCGTCTGTCCCTGGCCAATGGCCAGCAGACTGTGGACTTCCCGCGTGAAGGCGGCATGAATTTCCACACCGGTAACCTGCCGCTGCACGAAAACGGCATGAGTATCACCGCATTTGCCGGTGATGAAGAGCTGTACACCAAAACCTATTACTCCATCGGCGGCGGGTTTATCGTCGATGCCGAGCATTTCGGTCAGGATAACGCCAACGAAACACCGGTATCCTACCCGTATGCCTCAGCGGAAGAGCTGCTGAATCACTGCCATCAGACCGGGCTTTCCGTCTCCTCTCTGATGCTGAAAAATGAGCTGGATATGCACAGCCGTGAAGAGATCGACGCGTATTTTGCCGATGTCTACAAAACCATGACTGACTGTATCGCTCACGGTCTGGAAACCGAAGGCATTCTGCCGGGGCCGCTGCGTGTACCACGCCGTGCCGCTGCACTGAACCGCCTGATCAACTCCGCCGGTAAACTCTCCAAAGATCCTATGAACGTGGTTGACCTGGTCAATATGTTTGCTCTGGCTGTCAACGAAGAAAACGCAGCGGGCGGCCGTGTGGTTACCGCACCGACAAACGGTGCCTGCGGGATCGTCCCTGCGGTACTGGCGTATTATGATCACTGCATCGAGAAAGTCACTCCGGAAACCTATCTCCGCTACTTCCTCGCCTGCGGCGCGGTCGGTATTCTGTACAAAATGAACGCGTCTATCTCCGGTGCGGAAGTCGGTTGCCAGGGCGAAGTCGGCGTGGCCTGCTCAATGGCGGCTGCCGGTCTGACTGAAATCCTCGGCGGCAGCCCGGAACAGGTCTGTGTGGCCGCTGAAATCGGTATGGAACACAACCTGGGCTTAACCTGTGACCCGGTTGCCGGTCAGGTTCAGGTACCGTGCATCGAACGTAACGCGATTGCCTCAGTGAAAGCGATCAACGCCGCCCGTATGGCTATGCGCCGTACCAGCGCACCGCGCGTTTCTCTCGATAAAGTCATCGAAACCATGTATGAAACCGGGAAAGACATGAACGCCAAATACCGTGAAACATCACGCGGCGGTCTTGCAATCAAGGTTCAGTGCGACTGATTTCGTGATTTAACTCACAAAACATAATTCGCTGACATTAATATCCCTGCAACATTGCAGGGATATTTTTTACCTGAAGCGCATCAGCACCGGTCACTTTTCAATCAATTTGTGATATTTTCAGATGCAAATGTTTATAATATGTAAAATATCATAGTATATAACTCTGTAAAATAATCAAACAACACCTCATCACTCTGACAAATAGCTCATTCAACACAATAATTAACTATAATTAAGTGTTTAATGTTTCTGTTTTGTTGTTTTCTGACGGAAAGCAAGTTTTTTTACCTTCATAGAATGTTAACCTTCTATTTAATTAGTGCCCCGAAATTAATTATCGCTGTTTAAACGTAAATAATTAGCGGTATCACGGGCCTGAGACTATCTTTACACCGGAGTCTTACGGTTTTTTCCTGACCCATAAAAGATTCTGTGTAATACACAAGAACCATCCTGACTGATGTTAAGGGGGAACAGAGGTGAGTATAGCCATTATGATTGGCACCCACGGCAAAGCCGCTGAGCAGTTACTGCGCACGACGGAAATGCTGATCGGTGAACAGGAGAACGTCTCCTTCATCGATTTCGTACCGGGGGAAAATGCCGACACACTATATGCGAAGTACAATGAGAAGCTGCCCGGTTTATCAACCGCTGACGGGGTATTATTCCTCGTTGATACCTGGGGCGGCAGCCCGTTCAACGCAGCAAACCGTATTGTGACTGAGCAGGATCAGGCCGCAGGCGGCAACAGCAATTATGAGATAGTCACAGGCGTTAACGTGCCGATGCTGGTCGAGACCTTTATGTGCCGTGATGATAATCCGTCATTGCAGGAACTGGTTGCGGTGGCGCTGGAAACCGGCCGTGAAGGGATCCGCGCCCTGAAAGCACAGGACGAACCAGCTCCGAAAGCGGCACCTGCACCAAAACCGGCCGCACAACCGGCGGCACCGGCAGGCCCGGGCGGACACATGACTATCGCCCTCGCCCGTATCGATGACCGTCTGATCCATGGCCAGGTCGCCACCCGCTGGACCAAAGAAACCAACGTCAAACGCATTATTGTCGTCAGTGACGAGGTTGCCAAAGACACCGTCCGCTCAACACTGCTCAAGCAGGTCGCTCCTCCGGGTGTAACCGCGCACGTGGTGGATGTGGCGAAAATGGTGCGTGTCTGGAATAACCCGAAATACGCCAATGACCGCTGCATGCTCCTGTTTACCAACCCGGCAGATGTTCTGCGCCTGGTGGAAGACGGCGTGGAGATTAAATCAGTCAACATCGGCGGGATGGCTTTCCCCGAAGGTAAAAAACAGGTTAACAATGCGGTTTCTATCGATGAAAACGATATCGTGGCATTCAAAGCGCTGAATGACCGCAACATCGAGCTGGAAGTCCGCAAAGTTTCCACCGATTCAAAAATAAAAATGATGGATTTAATCAGCAAAGCTGAAAGTTAATTTGACCCATTACTCAATACAAAATTTGTTGTCTGCAAAATGACTGGTTAAAGGAGAAACACAATGGAACTTTCCGTTGTACAAATCGTCCTGGTCTTCATCGTTGCCTGTGTTGCAGGTATGGGGTCAATCCTCGATGAATTCCAGTTCCACCGCCCGCTGGTCGCCTGTACGCTGATGGGGATCGTACTGGGTGATATGAAACCCGGGATCATGATCGGCGGTACGCTGGAAATGATCGCACTCGGCTGGATGAACATCGGTGCGGCAGTGGCACCGGATGCGGCGCTGGCATCCATCATTTCCACTATCCTGGTTATCGCCGGGGGCCAGAACATCGGTGCCGGTATCGCGCTGGCTATTCCGCTGGCGGCTGCCGGTCAGGTGCTGACCATTATCGTCCGTACCATCACCGTGGCCTTCCAGCACATGGGTGACCGTGCGGCTGATAAGGGAAATCTCACCGCGCTGGGGATGATCCACGTCGGTGCCCTGCTGTTACAGGCAATGCGTATCGCTATTCCGGCGGTTATTGTGGCCGTGTCTGTCGGTACTGATGTTGTCCGTGAAATGCTTGACTCGATTCCTGACTGGGTCACCAACGGTCTGAATATCGCCGGGGGCATGATTGTTGTGGTCGGTTACGCGATGGTTATCAACATGATGCGTGCCGGCTACCTGATGCCATTCTTCTATCTGGGTTTCGTTACCGCGGCATTTACTGATTTCAACCTGGTTGCGCTGGGTGTCATCGGTGCGGTTATGGCTGTGCTGTATATTCAGCTCAGTCCGAAATACAACAAATCGGAAGTCGTTGTCGCTGCCGGCAGCAAAAACGACCTGGATAACGAGTTAGACTAAGAAGGTGAGCAACATGGTTGATACTACAAGCAACGTAACCGGCAGAAAACAGTTAAGAAAGAGCGATATCCGGGGTGTCTTCATCCGCTCAAACCTGTTTCAGGGTTCATGGAACTTTGAACGTATGCAGGCAATGGGCTACGCCTTTTCCATGGTACCGGTGATCCGCCGTCTTTATCCGGAAAATAATGAAGAACGCAGACAGGCTATCAAACGCCATATGGAGTTCTTTAACACCCACCCGTATATGGCTGCACCTATCCTCGGTGTAACCTGTGCGATGGAAGAGCAGCGTGCTAATGGTGCGGCTATCGACGACGGTGCCATCAACGGTATCAAAGTCGGTCTGATGGGGCCGCTGGCCGGTGTCGGCGACCCGATTTTCTGGGGTACCGTGCGTCCGGTCTTCGCCGCCCTCGGTGCGGGGATTGCCATGACCGGCAGCCTGCTCGGGCCGTTACTGTTCTTCTTCCTGTTTAACCTGGTCCGCCTGGCAACCCGTTACTACGGCGTGGCTTACGGCTACAAAAAAGGCCTGGATATTGTTCAGGATATGGGCGGCGGCTTCCTGCAGAAACTGACAGAGGGGGCATCAATCCTCGGTCTGTTTGTTATGGGTGCGCTGGTGAACAAATGGACAAAAGTGAATATCCCGCTGGTGGTGTCGGAAATTAAAAACCCGACCACCGGCGAGATGGAAATCACCACTGTTCAGACCATCCTCAACCAGCTGATGCCGGGCCTGATGCCGCTGCTGCTGACATTCGGCTGTATGTGGCTGCTGCGTCATAAAGTGAATGCCCTGCTGATTATTATCGGCTTCTTTATACTGGGTATTCTGGGTTATGTCTTTGGTTTCCTGGGACTGTAACCGGTAAAAATACGTTCTGACGAACGCGTATTTTCAGAAAGAGTATGGTAGTTTAAACGGGAGGCTCGCCTCCCGTTTTCTGTTTCACTTCAGGGGAAAAGAACCACAATGAGTGTAAATGATATTGTTCTGCTGGCTGTGATTGTGCTGATGCTGCTGTTTGCCGTCTACGACGAATTTATTGTGAACACACTGAAAGGCAAAACACAGTTGCGGATAAAACTGCGCCGTAATCACCGCGCTGACGCTGTGATCTTTATCCTTCTTATCGGTATTGTTATTTATAATAATATAACCGGACACGGCAGCCCGTTAACAACTTATTTACTTTCCGGCTGTATTATCATTGCTATTTATCTGGCTTTTATTCGTTCACCGAAGTTATATTTTAAGCAGGACGGATTTTTTTACGCCAATGCATATATTAAATATGATAGAATAAAAACAATGAATTTATCAGAAGACGGCATTCTTCTTGTGGGTTTGGAAAATCGTAAAATTTACATCAAAGTCACGCATCTTGATGATTTACAAAAAATTTATAATTTTATGATTAATAATAAATAATAACCCCTTCTTTTTATCCCCCTACAGAAATAAAGACTAATGATGATATTAGTCTTTATTATCTTATTAAAATACCATGTAATGAAAATCATTCTCATTAGCATCTTTTAAAACTAAAATATATATTCTTGCCTTTTTTATTTTCTGTGATATCTTTCCGGTCACGTCATTGGGGAGTAGCCTGTTCTGTTATTAACCTCTCAGGGAAATAACAGAAAATCCGTGTCAACATACTTGCGTGATATTATATCAGCATGGTGCGGATGCCGTTTCGGTTGGCAAGACCATAGACACGCAGTTCACCGGAGGTCGGGGTTGGATTGTGTGTATATGGATAAGCTACCCGACCGAGACTGAGTTTATGAGTTTTTACGCCACCCTCGTCCTTGCCCTGGCCCTGTCTATGGATGCCTTCGCCGTTGCTGTCTGCAAAGGCGCTACCCTGCACAAACCACCTTTACGCGAAGCACTGCGCACCGGATTTATCTTTGGTGTGATTGAAGCCCTGACACCGCTGATCGGCTGGGCTATCGGTATTTACGCCAGCCGCTACGTGATGGAATGGGATCACTGGATTGCCTTCTCACTGCTGTTTATTCTCGGCGCCCGCATGATTTACAACAGCGTCACCGCCGGTGATGACTGCTGCGCCCGCCATGAAAAACCACAGCGCCACAGTGCATTACATCTTGCCACCACAGCGGTTGCCACCAGCCTGGATGCGATGGCGATTGGTGTCGGCCTTGCGTTTCTGGAAGTCAATATCGTCCATACCGCGATGACTATCGGGCTGATGACCATGATTATGGCCACCACAGGGATGATCCTCGGGCGTTATATCGGCCCGATGCTGGGTAAGCGTGCAGAAATTGTCGGCGGGATTGTACTGATCCTGATCGGATTTACCATTCTGTATGAACATATTGGTTAATCGCTTAATCACTTCTGATGACCCGCTCCGGCGGGTCTTTTTGTTTCTGAATCAGGCTTCCCGGCGGTAAACCCGGATCAGAAAATCTGTTTCGCAGGAAAAGGCGGTTTCTGCTGCCAACTGATGTTTCACAGCCTCTGTCGCTTTCCAGGCAAACGGTGTCATTGAAAGCAGCGCGAGTGCGTCCGCACCGTTCAGCAACATCGGGTAAGCCACCTGCTGCTCTTGTGCCGGACCGAATCCCGGGAAATGCTCTTCCTTCAGCGGGTGCAGATGAACTTCATCATAAATAAGGGATTTCAGCTGATACAGATGACGCGGCCCCGGGGTCACGGTAATCACAATGCCGCCCGGTTTCACCACACGGGTTAACTCATCCGGATTACACGGCGCATAGATCCGCAGCACCCCATCCAGACTGTTATCCTCAAACGGCAGCCGCTGGCTGGATGCCACACTGAAGCTGACCTGTGGATAGCGTTTTGCGCCGTAGCGGACAGCAACCTTCGCCACATCCAGCCCGTACACCGTCACCTGCCGTGCCGCAAGGCTTTCCGCCAGTGCCCCGGTGTAGTACCCCTCGCCGCAGCCGATATCCAGTACCTGCTCCGCCTGTGCCGGTAAATGCTGTTCAAATGCCGCGATTACCTGATCCCGCATAGGGCGGTAATGGTGATTATCCAGAAATGCCCGGCGCGCCTGCATCATCTCTTTACTGTCACCCGGCTCTTTCGAGCGCTTGAACTGGACAGGCAGGAGATTGATATACCCCTCTTTCGCGAGATCAAACTGATGGTGGTTTTCGCAGCTGTAACTGCCGGGGCGGTGCGTCAGCGGGTGCTGGCAAAGCGGACATTGGTAAGACATAATCATTCACTGTGAAATAATGTAAGGGTGCAACCGGCAACGGCCTGTGCCGGTGACGGAAAATCTGAGGCGAAACCATACCATGAAAACCTACTGGTGGCAGGATAAAATTAATGATTATCAGCAATGGCACAGCCTGCTTGTCAGGGTTAATCCTGAAGCGGTAAATGACGATGCCCCTGCGCTGCTCAGCGGCCATAACAGCCGGATGCAGCTGCAGCTGCGTGGTTATCCGCTGTTCTGGGCAACCGTACTGCGAGATCACTGTGGTGTCTGGCTGATTTATAATCAGGACCATCCGGCTCAGCAGAATCTGTTATCGCCGCTCCGCTCACAACAGGCTGAGAAAATCGCCGCTCTGCCGGCAGAAGAACAAACCCCGCAGTGGTGCCGTTACTTCGCCCGTGATTTGCAGGAGCGCCCTTCCCCGCTGCTTGCGGCCGGAGAGTGGCTGCTGCGCCCGATGAATATCAGACCGCCGTCCGCCCCTTATGTTGTCAATGCCCCCTGTCCCCGGGAAAAATGGTGTTTCCGTTCACCGTCCTCCAAAGATATCAGTAATGCGGACTGGCTGTTATACAGCGAAGACCTGCCGGATCTGCAATCCCCCGGACGGGTTATATTTGCGGACTGGTGGTTCGGCGGTTACCAGCTGCTGCCGCGTTACGCGGTTGAGCCGCAGAGCAGCCGCCTGAAATACTGGCGTAAAGTTGCCCGCGAAGGCAAACTGCCGCCGGTGCTGATCTGGTACATCAGCGGCCTGGCATCCTACATTATACTCGATGGCCATCTGCGGTTGCAGGCGGCGTATGACGAAAATATTCCGCCTTCCTTTATTGTGCTCAGCCAGTACCATGAATGCAGCTATGAGCCGGATCCTGCCGCGATTGCAAAAGTGCAGCAGGCAATAGCGCATCAGATGGATAAAAATCCGCATCCGGATATCCGCGGGATCAACCAGACATTAATCAGCCTGTATCAGAACCGCTACGGGCGGCACTCCACCCGCAGCCGGGCAATACTGGGCGACGGCCGTTCATGGGAAGAGGATGTTTCCCGTTATCTGCGCCGCCACGGAGACACCGGGCACCTCACTGCTATTTTGCAGCGGACGGAAGAAACCGCGTGATAGTTAATCAGATAAATCTGCTGTGAATATTTTTTGTTCACCTCAGAATACATCATTATCCGTCGTATAACCCTGTCAGAAATAGTATAAGGAATATCTATGTTCAGACTCTCCCGCACCTTTATTGCACCACTCCTGCTGTTATTTTCCGCCTCGCTGTTTGCGGCAGCCGAAACCAAGCCTGCGGCACCGGCAGATTTGGATCTGGTTTTTGTTCTGGATAAAAGCGGTTCCATGTCCGGTTTTGAACAGGACACCATCGGTGGTTATAACTCCGTTCTTGCCGAAAACCGTAAAAAAGAAGGCAATATTTACGTCACCACCGTTTTATTCAACCACGAAAACAGTACGCTGCATAACCGCGAGCCTATCAGCAAAGTCAAAAACCTGACACTGGATGATTATTCTGTCGGTGGTAATACCGCGTTACTGGACGCTGTCGGTATTACTATTGATAAAATCCGTGAAAACCGCAAAATTACCAAAAATAATAATGTGTTATTTGTGATTATTACTGACGGTGCAGAAAACAGCAGCAATGAATATAGTCGTGATAAGATTAAATCAATGATTAATTCTGCAGAGAAAGAAGATAAGTGGGACTTTATTTTCCTCGGCGCCAATATTGATGCTATCGCAGAAGCCGGTAATATCGGGATTAAAAGTGACAACGCCACCGGTTATGTGCAGGATAAAGCCGGTTACGGCAAAGCGTATGACGCCGTAAATAAAGCAGTTGAAGTAAAACAGCAATCAAAACCAATTACTTCCGAATGGAAATCTGAAGTCGAAAAAGATAACAACGAACGCAGTAAAAAATAACAAAACACCTCTTATTTATTCACCAAAACAGTACGGTCCGCCGTACTGTTTTATTTTCTCATCCCGCCGTTCTTTTTTCCCCGCAACTCTGCTTACCATGAACATCAAATGACTGAAGTTCAGCCGGATAAATACGCCAATTTGACTATATTAATGCTAACACCACGGCGCAGAAAGCCAATAATACCGCGAATAATGCGTATAATCTGGCAACACACAACTCGGCCCGTATTGATAAACTGGAGCTGCGTTATGATGAGCTGAATGACAAGATGCAGCGCGGCTTTGCAATGTCAGCCGCCACGTCAAACCTGTTCCAGCCGTATAATGTCGGTAAATTTAACCTCAGTGCAGCTGTCGGCGGATATAACTCCGAAAATGCGGTTGCTGTCGGCAGCGGCTACCGTTTCAATAAAAATGTGGCAGTTAAAGCCAGCCTGGCAACCTCAACATCAAACGGCGGTGATGTCATGTATGGTGCCGGTATGAACCTGGAGTGGTAACACACCGGCATATACGGGATAACATATTTTTATAGTGAAGAGCCGGTAAGGTATTACCGGCTCTTTTTCTATAGGGTGATAATCATATTCACTATGATATTAATAAAAAAGCTAAAAACAATCCTCTTGCCGGATTTAGCATATTCCGAAAGTTAGTCATAATAACACCATTAGAAAGCATAGCGATATTATGAAAATCAGAAACGACGACACCACAGCATTCACCACGGGACATTATATGAGTAGCCAGTTCCGGGTTTTTATCTTCAGCATAATCCCTTATACTCCTTGTACCCCAAAATCCGGCTGCAATGCTGGTAAAATTAATTGTCATCCATTCAGTATTGCCTCTGTAGGCTGCAAAACTCCATGCATTTTCTATTGCATGCCATTTTTTGACTTCATCTGTTTGATTATATTCATCCTGTACATGTATTCTTTCGTCAATATCAAATGTTGCATTATCTTTCCAGGACGTTTGTATTCCGTGGGGTCCGCCAAAGCGGCTGAAAAGAACAATTTTGCCTCTGACTTCCTCCAGCAGAGGGAAACGGTCCTCCCCAAACCACCAATAAGAATCATAATATTCCTTCTCAAAGGTTTCCTGAAAACTCCGGGTACATTGCTCTTCTGTATGTTCACGTTTAACTGACATAAGAATAAATTCACTCGGGTTTTCCTGCAAAAAACGCTTACATTCATTCAGGATATCACCAAACATTTTATTTAAGTATATTATTCCATGATGCATAGCAAATGAATTACTTATATGACGACAACGTGCATCAATAAACCGGATCCCTGAATTAAGTTGCTCATAAACAGAATCATCCTGTGTTTTTACCATCCCGCCTTCACCTATCCCTTCACTATATGTACCTGTCGCTGAATCATGTGTACCGGGTAATGATATCTGGTTAATAGGCAATTTTCCATCAATGAACTTCAGCCAACATTTTTTTTCAAAGGTCCCATATAGTGCCAATAAGTATTATCCTGTCCATTTTCCGGAAAATACCAGTTAAAAGAAGATGGCTTACCATTTTTTTTAAAAATAAAAAAAGAATTCAGTCTCGCACTATAGAAATAATCACCTTCCTGGCCTTCATCTACATCCCAAGATTTAGGATCCACAGGATTACCTGCCCTAAAGTCGATAAAATCCCAATATTCATTTGAGTTGCCATCAGATGGAAAATACCATTTATGTTCAGACGGATTACCGTCTTTTTTCAAACGTAAATAACCATATTCCGGCTCATAGTAAATGCAACCCTCGATTCCGGGTTCACGCCAAGTTTTGGGCTCTGACATCGTTCCGGGGTAATACCCAACCCAATCCCAGAACTGATTATTGACTTCTTTTTTCGGATAATACCAGTTTTTATCAGATGGACTGCCATTATATTTTAATCTAAAGAATAAAGTATAATCCGGATAGTAGTAGATATCACCGATAACACCATCAACACCCCAATATTTTGGTCGTTCATACGTTCCTAACTTCATTTTTATACCAATCTCCAATCATTGAGGGAGTCTGCCATATTTATATTTGGCAGATTACATTAAATCATTCATAGAAATAATGTTAGCACCAATTATTATGCGCTCCATTAGAAATGGTCTGTTTTTTATTAAAAAAAGTCAATAAGATAGAATTAAAATATTTTAACATATGTTTTCATTAGTGAATTTTAACGCAGGGGTAATAAAACAGAATATAATAATTCATCATAAAATCATGTAAAACCACTGCACCTTTTAATATTTAAATTCACCACCGTGATTATAGTTTAATTAAATTAAATCACCTCCCAATAAGAAGTGAAAATTAGAAATAAACTTCACTATAAATAGTGTGGCTTAATAAAATACAAGATATTGATATGTCGATTCAGTCGACATATCAATATCTGAATAAACTAAGGGTGACATATCCGTTTTGGTTGCTCAGTACCGAGACTGAACCGGAGCTATTTAAAGCACAGAAAAGAGAATAACCGAAAATAAAAATACAATTACAACCGCCGCGAGTAATACCCTGAATATCCCCTTCACCGTCTGTTCAAGAAATACCAGTCCGTGTTTGTTACCCATCTCGTTCAAGATCCATCATTTTACTCATTTTATTTTTAGTTATGTGAAACCCATCACGATATAATGATATTACTTATTCATTTAGTCAATAAATATACTGTTACCGGACTCTTTTTTTGATGACCATCAGTGTCACCCGCTCAGCAGACAAGGCAGCGCTCTGCATTCAGATCTGACGTATTTTTTATCCGTTTTGCTCTTCACCGGGGAAAAAACACATTCCCGCAACCGAACTGAAACAATTCATCGGATGCTGCCAATCAGTTGATAATGCTTTATCACTGAAAGTATGACGTAACGCAACAAACACGGTATCATCATGTTATTACTCAGCTTTTACCCTTACAACACTATGCCTTTCATAAAACAGATCTGCCATAAATACAACGTCAATTGCAATTAATTTCAACTTATTCAAAATAACCAGATTTATAATCCGGAAATACCCTTTCAACCTCCCCAGAAGCAGTTCATCTGTTTTTTTTACTAAAAAAATGTGTCTGAGCGCAATTTTCATTTGCCTTAAGATCGAAAACCCAATAAATTACGCATCAAATTGGTTTAACCCAAAATTTTCATGCAGTCATCCGCAACGGCACACGCGTGCCTGACACGATCTGGTTTGCATCCCCATTTTTATGATGGACATATATTATTAATATAATTAACTAATCTGATTTTTTAACAAAACTTTTGATTCAACACCGGGTTTATTGCTGACACTGCAATAAGTCACTTCATCGTATTACCTGAAAAGAATAAATATCATCATGGCTTACGCACATAAAAAACACTTTAATAAAACATTACTGGCATTATTACTGACGTCACAAAGCACACTGGCATTTTCCGCAATGGATTATGAAGTCTCAAAGATAAAAAACATTGGTCAGTCTGCCGCTATATCAGCAGATGGTCGTGTAGTTGCCGGTACTTATGAAATCTCAAATGATAATTACCGTCCTTTCATTATTATTGATGGCAATGCAGTTGATCTGAGTAAATATGCAGCCGGGAATAACAGTATTTATGTCTCCGGCCTTTCAGCAGACGGTAATATCGCCATCGGTTATATCGTTGATGTAAATAATAAATCTGACTCTAAAATGTATATTTATGATACCAATACCGATACGGTGAATATCCCTGATCAGCAGGCATTTGCCAGTGTCGCTTCCCTGGGTATTTCCGGTGACGGTAAAACCGTTATCGGCATTGCAGACGAAAAAGCTTTCCGCTTTAGCGGACAGGACGGCATTACATTATTAGATCCGTCAGAAACAGCAACCTCCACCGCAAACGGCGTTAATTATGACGGCAGTGTAATTGTCGGCCGCTTCATCAGCGGCAGTGGTCAGGCATTTAAATATACCGGTGATAAAGGCATGGTTTCACTGGGCACCCTGAGAGAAGAGAATGCGGGGGAATCCGGCGCTAATGCCGTATCCGCTGACGGGCTTGTTACCGTAGGCTGGTCAAATATCAGTGAATATGAAACACATGCGATGAGTCATACCGATAAAGACGGTATGCGTGATCTCGGCACCCTGAAGAAAGATAACAGCGGCTATTCCAGTGCTTCATCTGTTTCAAGTGACGGACAATTTATTGTGGGTTCATCCGATAACGAAGATGATATCGCACGTGGCTTTGTCTATGTTTCAGGTGAAAAAAAGATGTACGAACTGAAACCACTACAGGAAAGCTTTGAAGGTGAATCCAGTGCGGAAGCCATTTCTGCGGATGGCAAAGTGGTCGCCGGTTATGTGCAGAATGACAATAATGAAACATCCGCTGTTCTATGGAAACTGGACTATAAACCACCAATGACCCCGCTTGAGCCGTCAAAACCGGTTGATCCGTCTGAACCACTGACACCGCTTGAGCCATCAGAGCCGGTCAAACCAGTCAAACCAATCCTGCCGCTGACACCGGTTGACCCGGCTGATAACGGCGGTATCACGGTCTCTGATCCTGTTGATATTATTAAAACCCGCAATACAGTAACAAAACTGGCAAACAGCAGTTATCAGGTTCTGGATTTATACCAGACCGCCCTGTATAACCTCGCGGAAAGCCGTTGCCAGATGGGTGACGATAATTACTGCGCCGGCCTGTTTACCCAATATGACAATGTGCATCAGAACAGCCGTGTGGCCACCGGCGTATTTGGTTCATTCCGTTTACCGGCAGAAAACTGGACGCTGGGCGCGTCACTGAATTTCGCCGTAAATACCCGTCTGGCCGATGGCTACGACACCCGCGGCAATAATCATCCCGGTGTTGGCGCATGGCTGCGTTATCAGGAAAATAAAGATAACTCCGGCTTTAACAGTGAGCTTTCCGCTGCATTTTTACAGCAGGGTCTGGAAATCACCCGTCAGGCACAACGGGGCACTGAAACCGGAAAAGGCAATTCTGATATCAAAGGTTACTATGTAAAATTCACCACCGGTTATGGCATTACCGTGAGTGCAAATACCCTGGTGACACCACTGGCTGCTATTAAATATCATAATGTCACCCGTGCCGGATATACAGAATCAAATGGTATTGATTTCCCGGCAACCTATGGCCGTGCCGGAAATAAAAACCTTGATTTACAACTCGGCGTGGATTTGAAACATCAGTTTAATAAGAGCACAGAACTGGATGCAGGTATCGGCGCGGATATTAAACTCAGTCACCAGCGTGATGCCTTTACCGGCCATATTCAGTATGTGAACGATGCTGATTATATTTATGATCGCGGCAACAGCCAGAGTGTAAAACCGTATGCCCGTGCCGGTGTGAATTACTTTATCACGGAGAACTCCACCCTTCGCGGCGATATTGGTTATCACACCACGGATTACCGTAATGATGGTTTGCAGATTGGTCTCAGCTATTCATACCACTGGTAACCACTGTTTCAGTTAATTAAAATCATCCGGCAATAACTATTTATTGCCGGATTTTTATTATCTGTACAACCTGTTTTATTTCTGTTTTTCCGTATCCGCAGAATATGAGAGATAATGCACAACCGTTTTGCTCCGGATAATAGCATTTAACTGACTGTCAATCCGGCGATCATCCACGGTTGCCCGTTTATGCTGACGGTGATGTTCTGCCGGGGATGACACCATAAATGTCTCCATAAATTCATCCTGCGTACCGGGAACAGAAAACAGCCCTCTGGAATAACCACCATCCCGTAACCGGATCCGTTTTAATTGCGCCATCAGTGCAAAAAATTGCGCCTGATGTTCCGTATCCACTTTATACTGAATACACACCATCACCGGTTTTTTATCTTCCTCAGAATACGGTAATTCCTCCGGCATTGTCAGATGTTCAGACGGTGATAGATTGATATTGTCGTGGTCAATTTTCACTTTCAGCACACATAACCAGACAACAATAATACCTGCTGCCGCCGCAAGCAGCGCGATTGTTATTGATGTGTGTGAGGCAATCTGCCCCCAGATTAATGACCCCAGTGCCATTGACCCCGAGAATACCGTCAGATACAGCGCCAGCCCTCTCGCTCTGACCCAGTCCGGCAGTGCTGTCTGCGCTGACACCATCAGCGTGGAGAGCGTGATCAGCCAGCTGAACCCGGCAATAATACTGCCGGCGATTGCCAGATATTTTGATGTGGTCACGGCAAAGATCACCAGCACAATGACCGTTCCGGCAGTCCCGGCAGTCACTAATATTCCGGTACTGAACCTGGCCCGCAGCGCAGATAAACTGAATGCCCCGGCGACCGCCCCGATACCGATACTGGTGGTTAAAATCCCGTATAACGTTGCATCCCCCTGAAGCGACACTCTGGCAACCAGCGGCAGCATCGCCCAGTAAGCACTGGCGAACACAAAGAAGGCAGCGGCTCTGATAATGGTTTTAATCAATGCCGGACTGTAACGGGCATAGCGCAACCCGGAAATCATCGCGGCGACAACAGATTCCGCCGGTAAGGTATTTTCTTGGTGTTTCTCCCCTTTCCACCACCATACCGCCACAATAATGGCAATAAAACTGAGTGCATTAAGCATAAAAGGAAGATAAAGCCCTACCTGTGAAATCAGCACACCGGCCAGAGCCGGGCCAATGGCACGGCTGATATTAATCCCCATACTGTTCAGTGCGATCCCCGCTTTTAATTCATGCGGAGCCACAATACCCGGGACAATCGCCTGCCATGCCGGGCCTAAAAAAGCCGCACCGGATCCGAGAATAAAGGTAATTAACAATAACCAGCCGATACTGACCACATTGAAATAGACCAGAACAGCCAGTAATGCAGCGGCAAAAAACATCATGATATTGACAAAAATAAGCAGCTTGCGCTTATCGAAAATATCGGCAATCGCCCCGGCCGGTAAGGCCAATAAAAAGACCGGCAGTGTGGTCATCGCCTGAATGGTGGCAATCATGACAGGATCAGGACTCAGATTGGTCATCAGCCATCCCGCACCGACATCATTCATCCATGTTCCGATGTTAGAAAATAATGTCGCCATCCATAACACAAAGAAAATACGGTTACGCAGCGGCGACCAGGCTGATGATTGCGGATTAGTCATGTGAATATGATCTCCGGTTTAATATGGCCGGTGTTTTACCACCAGCCACAGTATTAACATGTACAGCGATAATTAAAATGCAAAGCAGGAACAGCCCAGCGCGCCCCAGAAGGCATTATCATCCGCAACCGGCACAGACGATTTACGGGCGATATCATGCTGGTGTCCGTGAACATGACACGAACCGCAGCACTGGTGTAACTGATTCAGGATCGCAGCTTTATTTTCCTGCTGTAAATAAGAGTAGTGTCCCGGCACTTTAATAACCGGTGACCAGTCAGGTAATACCGGAATTGACGGCGGTGCCAGCGGCCCGAAAATACCGTTGCCGTAAACAACCTCGCCGTTCACCACCGTCAGCAGGGATTCTATCGCTTTAATTTCCGCTTCCGGCACACGGAAATAATCGTCAGATAAGGCAATAAAATCTGCAAACTGCCCTGATTTAATCTGCCCTTTTTTACCCTGTTCATCAGAGAACCAGGAGCTGCCGATAGTCCATAACTCTAACGCGGTATCCCGGTCTAACCGGCTATTGTCGTCATACATCTTCATACCGCCGACTGTCCGGCCCGACACCAGCCAGTAAAGCGCTGTCCACGGGTTATAACTGGCTACGCGCGTCGCATCCGTTCCCAGGCCGACCGGCACTTCCGCGTTCAGCATTTTAGCCACCGGCGGCGTGTGTTTCACCGCTTCATGACCATAGCGGTCCGCAAAGTATTCGCCCTGGAATGCCATTCGGTGCTGAATTGCCAATCCGCCGCCCAGCACTTTTACCCGTTCAATATTTCGTTCACTGATGGTTTCCGCGTGATCGAAAAACCAGTGCAGGCCGTCAAACGGGATCTCTTTATTTACTTTTTCAAACACATCCAGCATACGGCTGATGGATTGATCATAAGTGGCATGCAGACGGAACGGCCAGCGGTGTTCAACCAGGTGGCGGATCACGGCTTCCAGCTCCGCATCCATACTATCCGGCAGATCCGGTCTCGGCTGCAGGAAATCCTCAAAGTCAGCCGCAGAGAATACCAGCATTTCCCCTGCACCATTGTGACGGAAAAAATCGGTTCCCTCTCCCGGCGACACCATCGATGTCCATTCGCGGAAATCCTCCAGTTCCTGTTTCGGACGCTGGGTAAATAGGTTATAGGCGATACGGATAGTCAGTTGATTCTGTTTTGCCAGCTCCGCGATAACCTCATAATCTTCCGGATAGTTCTGGAATCCGCCCCCGGCATCAATCGCACTGGTTACCCCGAGACGGTTAAGTTCGCGCATAAACTGACGGGTTGAATTAACCTGATAATCCAGCGGCAGTTTCGGGCCTTTCGCCAGCGCGGAATACAGCAGCATGGCATTGGGTTTTGCAATCAGCATGCCGGTCGGGTTACCGTGCTCATCCCGCTGAATTTCACCGCCCGGCGGGTTCGGGGTATCTCTGGTATAACCGATCACACGCAGTGCCGCTTTATTCAGCAGCGCGCTATCATAAAGATGCAGCACAAAAACCGGGGTATCCGGTGAAACCGCATTGATTTCATCTAATGTCGGCATCCGTCTTTCGGCAAACTGGAATTCACTCCAGCCACCCACAACACGGACCCACTGCGGCGCCGGCGTCACATCAGCCTGTGCTTTTAACATCGCCAGGGCATCCGATAATGACGGCACACCTTCCCAGCGCAATTCGAGGTTATAATTCAGTCCGCCGCGGATAAGATGAAGGTGCGAATCATTCAGGCCGGGAATAATCACCAGCCCTTTAAGATCAATAATCTCTGTTTCTTCATTCCGTAACTGCATAACTTCATCGTTGGTTCCGACAGCAATAAATTTGCCGTCACGGACAGCAACGGCCTGAGCAACGGGATTTTCACGATCGAGTGTATGAATATCACCGTTGATAAATATTTTTGATGCGAAGCGTTTATTCATGATGATGTGTTTCCTGTTTATGAGGAACTCACTGCTTATCAAATACTGTTGCGGCAAGCGGTATAGGAAAAAATAACCGGAGAGCGACCTCTCCGGTTGTTACGCTGTTACTTAATAACGCGCTGAGGTGCTTTATGAACCATAGTATAGGCGTAATCGACACCCATGCCGTAAGCACCGCTGTGCTCCTGAACCAGCCCCATTACTGCGTCATAGGTTTCTTTACGGGACCAGTCGCGCTGGTACTCCAGCAATACCTGCTGCCAGGTCACAGGAATAGCCCCGGCCTGCACCATACGATCAATAGAACGTTCATGCGCATCAACTGAGGTACCGCCGGATGCATCTGTCACAATATAAACTTCATAACCGGCTTCAATCGCCATTAAGGTCGGGAAATTCAGGCAGACTTCTGTCCATAATGCCGCCATCACTAATTTTTTACGTCCGGTGGCTTTAACGGCTTCGACAAATTTCGGGTCTTCCCAGGAATTCATGGAGGTACGTTCGATAGGTTTTGATTCAGGATGGACGGCCAGTAATTCAGGCCAGATATATCCGCTGAAGCTTTCTGTTTCAACGGAGGTATAAATTGTCGGCACATTGAAAATTTTTGCTGCTTTTGCCAGGCCAACGGTATTATTTTTCAGCTGCTGGCGGTCGATATTTGCCACACCAAAGGCCATTTGCGGCTGATGATCAATAAAAATAACGGCAGAATTTTGTGGGTTTAACAGTTCTAATTTAGACATAATGCGTTCCTGTTCAATTGGTTAAATTGATAAAAATAAATATTAATCTTGCTCACTGACAGGAAACATAATAGGCCGGCACCGGATAATGACCAGATGCCAAATTTGACTTTAGAAGTCAAAAAAAATGAACGATATTTGTTATTTGTTGATTATATTGTTTTTTATGCTGGTTTTTTCGGAGTAAATGGCAATCGCTTTATGCACCTATAACAATATGCTCATTATAGTTTAACTAAAAAACAGCATATTAATTCTTTCTTTGTTTTATTGTTCCGGAATGAAATGATATCTACTGATCGTCGTATGTTGATGATCATTCGTTATTCAGATGATCCTCAAAAATATCTCATTTTGTCCTTCATCACTCTTTTCTTATTTTATCTTTTTATACCAGCCATAATGTAAGTATCACGGTAAAAAGATGCGATAATACCGACTTTAATACCTCATTCAACTTGTGCTTGGCGCTGCTAATAAGTACCAGATACAACAACCGCCAAAAATAAAAAAGCCCATTTTTACATGGGCTTAACTCATTATTTTGCCAGCCACTGCCAGCTAATTTCTTATTGCAGGATCATTCCCACTCAATTATATTCTATTGTCGTAATGCGCTGATTTATTTGTATTTATTTTTAACTACATGGAAATATACCGTCACTGATACCGTCACACACAAAACTGTCTACTTTTTCACCGGTAATTTTCGAGCAGTTTTTCTTTCGCTTTCAGGTCAATGATACAGAGATTAAGGAGCCGGGTATTCTCATCAGCCCGCTGAGCTTCACGCCCATACTTTTCAAGTGTGCTTCGTAGTTGTCGAGAAAGTTCACCGGCTTTGTCTCTCTCAGTTCTGCAGGTATCGGCGTGGCCGGGATCTGCAACTTCTGCTTTCGCGGTACCGGCTGACTGCTGCATGCGGTCAAAATGATTAAGCACCCGATCAAGCAGAGCCTCTGTGCGTATCGTATCACTCTTTTTTCCATCCTGATATTCCCCGATGCTTACCTGCTGCCGTTCGTCTGCCTCCCGGCGCAGTTCGATATTTGTGGCCACATCTTTCTCATCCTGCTGCTGACCGGCGATCTTCCCTTTCATCTGCCGGTTATCATGCAGGGTACTGCTGGCCCACCAGCCAGCAGCGAAAGAGACAGCCAGAGCGATCAGTGCAATGGCTATGTTTTTCATCAGACCAGCGTCCAGGCTCGTTTAAAAACATCATCAACGTATGGCTGCTGGCCGTTTTCGACAGCAACAATCGCTTTAGCCATTGCGAGTGACGTGTCTTTGTCATACAGATTTAAACAGTCGTGACGGCCAAAGCCGGTTTCTTTACAGACCCGTTTAATGTAGTTCTCTGTGTGGTTGTTATCACCAGACGGCGCCCACCGCTCAATAATTTCTTCCACCGTATCGATCTTGCCGCAGCCGACACCGGGCTTTCCCTGATACTTTGAGTACGTTTGCAGGAGCTTCATCAGCGCACGGATGCCGAACTCGGCAGAAATGAATGCGCAGAATTTACTATCCGGCTGTGTCGCTGCAAGTCCCTGCCACTTTGAATTACTGTGACGGATGTTCCCCGGGTTATTATTTCGAATCCCTCGCGCCCCTGTATTAACGAAACCATCTTTAAAGATTTTTTGTTTAACCTGTTCCGGCATAAATCACCCCGCTTTAAAAAATGACATGACATTGCCGCGATACACCAGCACCGCAGCACAGATAAGAAGATTTGAAATCACGCTGGTGATATCAGCGTAATAAGGTGAATCGAATAGGAAAAACTGCGCCGTCCGCACCGGCACATTCGCTGAGTATGAAAGTACAATCCAGGCTATCCATGCCCCTTTTGCGCAGTGCTGCCGGCCGTTTCGTCTGAACGAAAACACCCGGACAAAAATCACTGAGCAGATGACGGCATTCAGAATGATCAATACTTTCTCAAACATCATTGCCTCCTTGCGGACTATCCGCTTTTCGGTACGCTTTAATGCTCAGCTTCACCGACAGTAATGCAGATACAAAAGCGCCCACGGCGTCGATGCTATCGATGCTGTAGGCGTCAGGTGGGATCTCGAATATCTTGGTTACTTTGATGAACATCGCCGCTGCCGGACTGAAAAACAGCAGGCCGGAAATAAAGCTGACCAGAGCCAGTATCGACCGGCGCAGCAGTGTGTATTCCGTTGCGGCGGTGATGAAGTAGATGGCCCCCATCAGGGACCCCATCACCACCTCGGCAGGCAGCCCGGCAAAGTAGCTGAAGAACGCGGCAAGGCTGAGCGTAGTTTTTACAGAGAGGTCTTCATGCATTGCGTAGCACCATGATTATTAAATGACCATGATGCTACATCAGAAAAAAGATAAACAAAAATGCGTTATTGGTTTAATAACTAAACCAAGGGTCTGCTTCTTAAGTATTAGAAGGAGTGATCACGTCACGTACATGCTGACCTATCTTTACAGGAATGGTAAACTCACGCATCAATTTTCGTTATAGATAAACCAATACGAAGAAAACAGAAGAGTGATAACATAGTGAAAGAAAACGTTAAGATTGATTACATCGATTCAATACGAGCGTTCGGTGCTGTAGCTGTGGTACTAATTCATGTGAGTGGGTATTATGTCTCAATGCTGAGCAATGGATATGGTGTTAGCTGGAATTTTGCAAATATTGTAGACTCAATGAGCCGGGTAGCTGTTCCATTATTTTATATGATATCTGGGTTTATATTTTTCAATAATAAAGAACCAAAACTTAAGAACTTTATAAAAATACCAATCATCATTGTTTTTTATAGCCTAGTTTCAATTTTCATAATAAAATTACTAACTATTTACATGGGTACATCACCATACCCTATATACCTAAACTTACTTAAAACACCATCTTATTATCACTTGTGGTTTCTATATCCATTAATTGGTATCTATATAATATCAAGCCTGGTAAAAATACGAGAAAAAGATTCAATACGCGCATTACTAATAATTGCATTGATATTTGTATTTTTTAATAAAAACACAGCAAGCTTGATTTTTACAGCCCTTGGTATTAATTCTTATTTTTACTTTATGTTGGATGGTGATTTCATATTTTACCTTTTGTATGCTATATCTGGTGCATACATAAAGCATATTAAAGTAAAAAATAGTTACTTATCTTTATCTGTCTTGATGTATGTAGTATCAATTGCGTTAATTTCTATACCAACCAGCATCATAAGCCAAAGTGAAAACAAAATAATAGAGGTGTCATATAACTTTAATTCCCCGTTGGTTTTTTTCTCTGCTGTGTCAGTATTCATCATACTTAAATCAATAAAAGTCAAGAATAAAATAACTAATTTATTATCTTCTCGATCTCTCGCTATATATGGATTTCACGCTCCTTTGTTGTTGGTTATTCAGTCTATATTTCCATACAGTGATATAAACTCGTTAGTAGGAATACCATTAATATCAATAACATTGATAATTGTATGCCTAGCTCTTTCTGAGGTGACTAGATTTTTTGATAGATGGAGAATTGTATCTTAGTAATAAATATTACACGACATATACGATGGTTTCTGTGTGCAATAAATATCCCCCGTCCTAGTCGGGGGGGGGCTGTGTACAATAACGCGGGTGTCACAATGACACCCGACAACAGTCTTATACGCAAATGATCTCTATGATAAAAATAGCACCCACTGGCACTTCATTTAGCGGTGATACTGATGCCCCTCCTGGTTTCCTTATGTAAAAATTAGCCTTACCGGTTGATGATTGAGATAAGTTATAAAATGGCTCAAGACTATATCCATTAGTATTATTTAAATTTTGACAGATAATATAAGGCATTTGAAACCCGCCAAACCCTCTATCGTAATTAACAATCAAGGCATACGAATCATTTGGGTCTTTTTCTACACCATTAATCCCGAAAGGTATTCTATATGATTTTTCAATTTCATAATTCCCGCCTCCGGTATGCCTTATCGCGCAAATTCTACGATGAAGTATTGGATTTTGCTCTTTTGATTTGTAAAGTAACTGATACGAGTTCTCAGGAGATGAAAACAATACGTGTTTTAGAGCCATATTTCCTGAAATGAAATTATCTCTACCGTCAGAACCTTTGACTATTACGGCATCACTTGGTTTGGTTGTGTACCCATCGTAGTCCCAAGCAAAGAATTCAATTTTATTTTGTCCAGCGCCATCTATATACACTGCCTCTTTTGAGTCATTCATCCACTGCTGGACAAAGTCAATTTGTATTTCACCTATCTGCGTATTTTTTGGGTATGTTCCAGTCTCTATAGGGACGCACAGTAACTCAACCCCCCTTACTGCACTTGCTATTTTTAAATCCCTGAACTGGCAAGATGTTATCCATGACATATATCGCTCAGCGCCGCCAGAGTCTTCCTTCTTAGGCTCAAAAGCTCTCACCGAAAGACCAATCCTGCAATACTCAAGAGACAGATTATTAAATTTACACCAGGTTATACTATTCCAGCGCCTGTTAGGGGTAGTATCGTTACTGCCATCTCCACTCAAGTCAGCACGAAGAGTCAGCGCTGTTCCTGAGTGGTCAGTATAGCAGCCAACCAGATTTACATTGCATACAGCTAAATTCCTTAAGTTGTTTTTACCAATAACCAACGCAACGGAATGGTTCCAGCCGGTAAGGTTGTTATCGACAGCTATTCGCGCCTTATTGCCATACCCATCTGTACTGAATTCAATATTATCAGTTTCAAAAACAAACCAGTCATCACGCAGAGACCTGTTAATAAATTGTGCGCCTGGAGAAAAACGGAAGTTTTTCTTAACCTTGACCTGGCTGTTACAATCAAATGACATTTTAGGGATCAGGATAGTGTTTGCTGCTGCAATTTCCTGAAGGCCAACCAGAATACGTCCGATGTCTGTATTCGCCTGAGCGCCAACAGAGAGGATATCAACGCCGTTTGTCACATCCAGCGTTGCTGTCAGTCCGTTATCCAGATTGACGTTTACGAGAGCGTCAGGCTGGTTATTTGTGATTGCGTAAATGCCCTCACCACCATCACCAGGGGAGTAATATCCGCGCGTTTTGACTGTTGCCCCAAGTGGCAGTGATGTCTCCGCTACCATTGCAGCGACATTATCGAACACACGAAGGTAGTTTTCTGTCAGTCCACCGACCAGTCCGAATCCATCCGGTTTACCCAATTCAGCCAGCACATCAGCAGCACTACCGGACTCAGGCACAATAACAACCGGATTCCCGTTGTCATCGAACGACAGCAGCTTATTGGCGCGTACCGCCGCACCAGGCAGCGCCGGTATGTCCTTATCAGCTACGCGCAGAGAGCGTTTATCTTTCGCGCTGACGTGTTCCTTCATCGTACCGAGATCAACTGCGTCACCGTCTTTTACCGGCTTTCCGAGGTTGGAAATTTTATTACCTTTGGCATCGTAGTGATCGGAAATAAAACTCGGCTTGCGCAGGCACAGAGACAGGAAGCCCAGCGACTTCTGGATCAGCATGGTGAGGTAGTCAAAAGCATCCTCATGCACTTCTGCAAAGAATTTCCCCTGGTTGCGCAGGTCGGTTTCTTGGACTGCAGGCAGGTCACGGGCAATACCGATTTTCCAGCCGGTCGCCAGCGGCATTTTTAGAATTACCTTTCCGCCACGGTACGAACCCACCCCGCGCAGCGTGTAGTCGGTGCCGTTCGTCAGGATGCGTTCTGTTCCTCCCTGATCGGCTACGGACACAACGAGGTGTTTGGCTTCAAAGATACGGAAACGGAAGTCGAAATCTGTGGTGACACCGTTACCGGTGTACTCTTCATGGCTAAGTTCGGTCGATACGGTCATGGCTTTTTCTCCTGGTCAATACTGACAGGATAGCCAAAACAAACCATATACGGAATAATGGTTTTGTTTTTATTAAAAAAATGACCAATAGCATAAACGTATTTATTTCATATCGATATGATAACAAAGGCAATCATGCACAATAAAGGAATCTGAAATGAAACAGAAATATGTGTATCAGTCGCCTGAAAACTATGCAGAAAAAGTAAATGACAATGACGGGATTAAGCAGCTTTCCATCACATCGATGATCGAGGAGTTACTGCGGGAAATGGATCAGGATGGTCATGATGTATCAGGGCCGATGACGGAACTGGTGGCGCTGAAGAACTATGTAAACTATTCTGAAAAACAATTACAGACGGTAAAAACTCATTTGGAATTTGTATTATCCGAGCTAAATAAATAATTAATATATTAACAAGGCACCATATATAGGTGCCTTTCTGTAAAAAATACTACATATAGATGGATATCTTAAATTTACACCGTATGTTTTACTTTTCCGCTTTTCAATGTGTATACTTTAATGACCCGACAGGTAATCTGTGCCGATAATCGCTACCGATAATCACACATAAACAATGGCGTTTTTCATGGGCCATTCACTATTGAGGAGATAAATATGAGCACAATTCGGAGTTGGTTCTGGAGCACCAGAAACTTCGCTGATTCGCCCTCTAATCCTCAGGGTGGCGGATCAAGTACTTCAAAACCAGAAGTACGCGCACACAGACGCGCAACTGCTTCTGTGCGGGTTGATAAGCGCGGAGCTGTTCACATTCCTTCAAGCGAGCTGGCAGAGCTTCCTGAAGTTATCGAAATGCAGAGGCTCGCAAGATCAATAGTCTGTAAAGCAAGAAGCCGCTAATTTATAAGGATGTAAATTGTTAGCACTGCTTTTAATCCCTATCTTGGTTAGCGGTTACATCATGGTAATTGCTAACCCATATCATTATTTTAGGTTGCACAGGCATGACGGCCAGTTGCTTTACCTCAAGGTAGCAACGTATGGTACGTTTTGCCTGATTGCATCCACAATCATAGCCGGATTAATAAAGTGGAAATTTCCCGAATTTCACCCTGTAAAAGTTCTGGTTACTCAGTTCAAAGTTACAGGTAATGAAGATAGTGACAGGATCTACATCTGGCTGACTTTACTGTCTTTCACTTCCATAGTTTTCGCACTGTTTTATGTTTTTATTACCTGGATAAAAAATACGTATAAAGGATGCCGCTATAAAAGAAAGCATGGTGCTCTGTATACGAAAGTCCGCCAGGCTAAAAATGCCCGCATCCTGAAACAGACATTGTCATCAGGCACGATGGATGCCCTTCTCTTTGATGCGCTGGAATCAGAACCAAAGCGTTCCGTTCTAATTAATTTATCATCCAAAAAAGTTTATGTTGGCCTCGTAAACGGGTTATCTGATCCCAATGAAAAAGAAGGACCCAACAAATTTATATCTATTTTCCCGATAATGTCTGGTTATCGTAATAAAGATACTCTGCTGGTAGAGTTTACGAACATCTATCCCAGCACCAAAACTGTTCGCTCAGCCCCTACAGTCAGAACCAAAAAGACCGTAACCAACAAACTGGATATAATCCTTTCAACTGATGAAATTACCCATATTTCCTGGTTTGATTTTGAGTTGTTTGAGACTATAAATGATTCAATTAATGGGTCTGGTCCCAAGCACAAAAAGAATTCCAAAGTAAGATCATCCCTCAGATTAAGATAATCACCACATTCCCCTTCCAAAAACATGACCAAATTGGTATATTTACAACCCCCAAATTATGCGCCATAGTGAATATGCACCAGCAAAATCTGGTGCCGGGATTGGCGTCCCGAACCTTTCTAAGTGGCGGCATATACCGCGAAAGCGGTTTTTTTATGTCAAAGCATAGCTGCATCTTTTCAATGGTGGCTGTGCGGGGGCATCGAAAGATGCGCCAGTGTCCACTTAGGCTGGTACGCCAACCCCGCACAGTTCACCACCAGTAATTGGCGTTGCTCGTGGTGATTACATAACTCTAAGTGGAGCAGTAATCATGAATAACCTCAGCATCTCTGTATCAAATCTTCCGTCTATCATTCATAACAATATGCCAGTAATCACTACTGAACTACTCGCAGATGTTTATGAAACAGAAATCCAGAACATTAAAACAAACCACTCAAGAAACAAAAATCGCTTTACCGAAGGAAAGCATTACTTCAAGTTAACTGGTTCAATATTAAGAGATTTTAAGAAGCAAGTTACTCAAAGTAACCTGGTTAAAAATGGTATGGCACCACAAAACTGTTACGTCAATAAAATGGCCAGTCACCTCATCCTCTGGACCGAACGCGGCGCTGCCCGTCATGCCAAAATGCTGGACACCGATCGCGCCTGGGATGTATTTGAGATTCTGGAAGACAACTACTTCACCAAGTACCGCGGCACCGGTCGGATCAATAAATCATTACCCCGCAATGCCTCTACCGAGGAACTGCTGGCGCTGGTGGATCAACTGCAACGTACCATTCATGAAGGTGAGTTCATCCCTGCCGGGCAGGTGGCGCAGGAATACAGCTTCCCGAAAACGAAGAAGTCACGTTCGCAGATCCTCAATGACTTCCTCCGGTCGCCGGAAGACGACACGCTCCACCAGCTTCTGGCCTACCTGAAACGGGATGGCCACAATGTGGAAGAAGCCGAGCGCGTACTGATGTGGCTCCGCGACTATATGTGCGATATGGGAAAAACCATCAACACCATCATTACCCATGCTCAGTACATTGAACACGCTGTCAGTAAGTTATAATGTGATCGGGCACCGGTTTAGGCCGGTGCTTTTTTCTTCAGAAAAATCGAGAGATAAACGCCCGTATTGCTCGATATGTTTTCCCTGGGTCATTCGACGCAACAACCACCGCCGCCACAGAAGTAACAACACCAAGAATCGCAAATAGCAGCGCCATGCCCTCTGAACGTTTTCCGTAATATAATAGCGATGTGGTAAAAAAAATGATCGGCCACATAAAGCAAAAAAGATACCTGAGCACACCTCTAACAGCCACACCAACTAATTGATATTTTTCACAAAGTTTGCATACTCCCCATACAAATACCCCAAAAACAATGTAGGACAATGGATTAGCCATGCATTCCTCTTTTGTACTATTATAGAAAAAATGACCTTAACAAGATGGTAAATCAGTAATTTAATCAGATAATTAAAATACTACATACCCCAATTCCGGTGTCAATGAATGAAAATAACATTATTCTATCTCATATTTATTTTTCCAGCGGTGGCATTTGCTAATAACTCATGCATTCCAAACCTCATCAAAGAAGATATGTGCGTTTCTGCAAAAAAAATAACAACGGCGATGCAAAAAGAGCTACCTGTGAAAATAACAGAAAACATGGTAATAACCACAGCAACAGCCGAACAACGCAGAGTTATTTTGACAGCGTCACTATCCTATAACCTCGACACGCTGATCAATATGGCTGACGGAGACAAAGAGTTCATAGCCAAAGCAAGAGCTATCAACAAAAAGGTCAGCAGAAAAACAATATGTGAAAATAGGAAAATTCGTGCATTTATCAACCTAGGTGGTGAGGTTCAGTATGACTATATTTTCAATGATGGCTCCGTTTACGATATAGTAACAATCACATCCTGTGACAACCCCACCACAACAAAACCAGAAACAGACCAGATAAACAAAAAATTATCCGGTGTTTACCCAACGCCGGATAGCTATGAAAATAGTGCGTTCGACCCCATTGGTGTGAATCTCAATTCTCAACATGAACCGAGGGTAAACCCCGCACCGCCGGAGCCCCCACTGACACTCAGTGATGCATTTGCTGTTATACCAACTTATAAAGCAGTAAATGATTACAATCCATTTAGCGATCCACATGGCCTTGAAGGATATGAATTGTGGGCAGATAAATTTATATCTTCCCAGTCGCCGCAAGAAACAGAAGCAATTAAGAAAAGAATTGATGCACGACGTGAAGTTCTTGGTATCGATACGCCGGGGCAATTTTCCCTTCTTATAGCCGCCGGCGTAATTGGTATAATCGTGTTAATGATATTCTTTTACTGTTGGGGTAAAAAACACTGATTACTTGATACTATCCTCAACCTTGTTCAGTATCGGAGCTGCCCAGAATAGATTCTGACCAGGTATTAACTGCCGTGTGGCTCTGATAGGTCCACTGTCAAAGTTGCCACTCAATATGCCACTGGATATTTCCCGCAGATTTTCCAGCGTGCCGAACGTTGGCCCAGCTATCGATCCAAGGACGCCTCTGCTGGCATATCTGGATTGTGTTCCGGTACCCAGCGCAGGGCCAAGTCCAATCGTTCCCTCGCTGACCTTTTCAATAGTATTATTGAACTCCATTAACGGACCCAGTACACCCGATCGGTCTATGCCTTCGATAATTAATTTCTCCGGAGACCAATCGACTTCTCGGCCTGCCAATGTTTCTTTGATAGCATAAGTCATAGATCCAAGCATAATCTGCATTGCAAGACCATAATAAAACTGCGCCTCACCCGCCTGTATACCACCGATGGTGGCGCGATTGAATGACCCGAAAATAAATGATTTAAACTGAAACACATGCTTACCCCACAAAGAGCTTGACCATAAAGGAGTATCGCCAACCCCCGGAGTAACAATCGTGTTGTTCACATCCTTCATTACTGCTGACTCAAAAGCACCGCGTACAACCGGATCTTCCCACTTGTTGCTATTACTGATTCGCAATCCGTCGACCGTTTCACCGTGCTTCGCAAATTCCTGATGAATACGACTCAGCATACTTTCATCAATACCCAACTTAGCCAGACGGGTATCTGATTTGGCCGCACCAAGAATAATATCAGCTGTATTGATACCGTTAATTGATTTATGAAATGCGTTCCACTGGTTCATTAATGTCAGGTTGCCAAATTTGCCTGTCATATAGTCCAAGCCAGCCTCAATCGCAGACCGCTGCGCATATCCATCAGCAATATCAGCTATTGCCCTGCTACGATCAGAAAGGACAATATCCAGGCCGACACCCATTTTTTTCAAATCTTCTTTCCCAGCTTTCCATGCTGGACTTCTGGAAAGCCATTTTCCATAGGCAGTGAAGGTTTTTGTAAATCCGTGCACCATTATTGCCCTGGCAACATCGGGTATTGCAGATACTGTCATTCCGCCAAGTTTAGTAAGGTAATTAAGGTTGCGAAGAACATTTCCGGCCCGAATAAATGTATTAGACGGATTATCTGGCCGCTTATAGATACCAAGCATACGGTCACGCATGGCCATGATATCCTCGAGATCCTGTTTTTTTTGTTTACTCAGCTTCCTCATCCGGCCTGATTTTTCCAGCTCTTTGATGACCTTATCCTGGGCAATATCTAGTTCTTTATTAATGAAATTAAAATACTCATTTTCTGACATTGTTGCTTTTTTATCAGAAAACTTTATTTCAAGATCCTTGCGTAGTTGTGCCGGATTTCCCTTCATCAGGTCATCATATTCATCCTCAATGCTTTTTATAACCTTAGTCATTGCAGAATCACCAAATTCCCGTGTCAGTTCAATGTTCGGTGCCGCGTCACGGATATGGTGCTGTAAAACATATCGAACATCCGACTCTAAATAATCTTCTATTAATTCGTCTGGAATGGTCAGTGAGCGCGATTTTGTTGAGCCCGGTAATTTTACAGAAAAAGCGTTGGTGAAATCCTGCGGCCTGAGCGCTCCGGTGATTTTATTGACAACCTCGTCTGCCGCTATATCTAAATCTTCTTTCGCTACCTGATTCCCCCTTGACCAGTAATTAATCAGAATATTTTTAAACTGATCGCGCTTGGATAATATTTCACCCACACGGTACATTCTCGGAAAATAACTTAGTGCGCCAACAACCTTTAAATCAGCACCCAGCAGCCCGACAGCCTGCATTTCATCCCGAACATTATCCAGAATAGGCCGCAGCGCCTTTGCTGTCTCCTGAACAACCGGATTGGTACTGCTATCGCCGCGTCTCATTGCCTTACCAACGTCTGAGGCAAAATCAAAGCGTTTACCTGTGCCGCCCTGAGCTCGGTATTTAGCAAACCCGCTGTTGGTTGTTACGACAGCAGCAGCCTCGTGCCTCATCCATGTTCTGACTTTTGTTTCAACGGCCGCAGGCGTGGCTATTCCCTCAAGATTTTTTTCTGTAGTGAAGTTATTTTCCGCCAGTTGTTGAGCAACCCGCCTTACCGTAACTGCCTCTGAATTCATGGCTCGTCCTATAGGCGTCATTTTCATCACGGAATTAGCCCATCCCGGCCCGCGCATGGCCTCCTGAGCCAGGGTGGTTTCCCCGACTTTCTGAGCGCCGACACTACCGCCAGATACTGCCATAGATAGCGAATCTGCTATTTCATTGGTTGCTGCTGTTTTTGCTTTGGCGCTTATCAGGTGTGACGCACTACCTATCATTCCGCCAAATAAAGCCCCGGCAGTTGTATTGATCAGGCTTTCCTCCGCTGTACGGGTGTATTGCTGCTGGTGTAAAACCACCTCGCCGACGGCTGTACTCAACCCAACGTTGGCAGCCATAGAAGACACCTTGGCTAAAAAACCTCCCTGCGCACCGGGAATGAAAAAGCTACCCAATGTCACCGGATCTAATCCACCAGCAAAAAATGATGCGAATACCCCCTGCCACCCAGATTCAGACAGAAACTGCCGATCCTGATTTTCGTTATCTATCTGCTGCTTTATCCATGCTGTCTCCTGAGGTGACCGTGAGTCAGCAAACTTAGTACCCCATGTCTCATATCCATTTAACTCGGCGGGGTCAGTATAAGGGTTATAATCGTCCTGCTGTTCAAAGTCAGGCGCTGGGTTAAACAGACCTGAAAGAATATTATACTGACGGAACGCGGCACCAAGCACTGACCGATCTTCTGTTTGTGGTTGTGGATTTACGCCCTCCTGATGTGGTGTATCCCAACCCTCTGAATACGGAACACTGAAAGTGTTAGCGATATTTTCTGGCTCTGAATAAACAGGCATTATTTATTGCCTCCCCATGAGAAATAATTTTTCTGTTTTTCTACACGCTGTTCATGTGCCTGCTGATACTGTTTATCTAACTCATCATGACGATCATAAAACTCACGACGCGCAGCCCCTTTTTGCATCGACTTAATTTTTTCTTCATTAAGTTGTGCAACTAATTCCTGATAAGGCTGGTAGCTTTCAAGATCTGGTTTGTATCTCATCTTTTTCCCAGCATGATCATAATAAGGCTGATCATTAGGTATGCCGTCCTTATCCTGTCTAATGAAAATTGCATAATCACCATTTCTTGGCGTGTCTTTATCTGCAATAAGGATAATATCGCCACCAATTTTCGGCTTTGGTGTATCATCAGAAATACCAATGACGCGACCAGTTACTTCACTGGTTTTCCCTTTTATAGAACGAAGCTTCTCTTTTTCTTCACCATATTTCAGTTTCCATTTTTCTTCTTCCCACTGCCTTGCCTGCCATCCCGCTGGTCCTCCGGGGTAAAGAGATTCTGGCGCATACTTCATTAGCTGGGCTTTACCGTTGACCTCGGTAATTGACCATCGCCTGGCTATCTGTTGATGTGTCATTTTTTTTGCTATATCGGCATTGCCACCAGTTACCCTAAAATTGATATCAAATAATGATTCATAATCACTGAGATATCTTTTTGCCTCTGGTGTCGTATCTGTTGCGGAAGGATCAATTCTAAAAATAGATGATTGTTTACTGACGAAATCGTCCGCCGCATTCATTCGTTCTTTTTTATACGGTTGCGTTGATTGTTCCGCAGCAATTTGCATTTTCAAAGCATCGGTTTGGTTATAGGCCAGGTTATATGCAAGTTCTATCGATTTTTCACCATCAACCCCAGCATCCTGGTATTGCTTTATATTCAAATAAAAGGCCTGCTTTTCATTTGATAATCCGGTTATTGCTGTTGGGTTTTTTTCATATAAACGACTGACGAGGTCAGCAGCAGGCAGTACCACTTTAGGATCCTGTGTTACTGCCGCAGCGTTGAGGTTTGATAAAAGTTGTGTAGGTATGATGCCTGTACTACCGACCAGCTTAATTACCCCCGCTACCTGATTTTCATCTTTCAAATCAAGGTTGCTGAAATTAACAGCATAATAGCTATCAGTGGCCGCTTTATTGCTTTTATTATTCGGATCAAGGGGAACGCCATGATTAACAGCATTGGTAACCATCTCAACGCCTTGTTTAGCTTCCCATTCCTTATCAAATGCGTCAAATTTCACACGCATCCTTTCCCATCGTTGCTGTGCAGCGGCAAAATCAGGGGCATCAGGATCCTTAGGACGATGCTGTTCCAAAACGTCAACCCGTCCATCCGGACTTAAATCCCTTGCGGCACTGATTACACTTCCATACCGAAGCTGTTCCTGCACATCAGCATACGCCCGTTGGCCTTTATTCAAACCAAAGGCTCTGATATATGTGGACTCGCTTGGCACATTCTCTGGCTGTAATCCCTCGTTGGTTGCTGCATATATGTTTTCTGTAGTCAAAGAAACATCTTCTGCTAATTCGCGCCGCTGCTCTTTATCAATCGCCTCCCCCTGCTTTCTGATCTGATACTGCTGAACTGGCGTCAGCATTGGCCACCATGCATTACCACCAGCATTAACCGCTTTTCCGGTTTGCCCCCGCGACTGATACTGTGACGGGTCCGGTTCCGGCAGTCTTGTCAGCCCGAGAGCAGCCTGCAATCCGGCGTCAATCTGTTCGCCGCTAATGCTGTGATTACCTTCCTGCTGCATAATCGCGGTAGTGATACTTTTCAGAGTGTTAATATCAGTAACATCAATCGGCACATTCGGATCAACACCCATTTTTCCAGAGACAAATTTAATGTAGCCCTCTGTATCGTTACCGTCTTTCTTGGGTGCCCAGCGGCTGATGATCTGATTTATAGTAACAACGCCCTTATTACGATAGGTGATAAGGTTTTTCCCCAGCGCACGGACGCCATGCTCCGGGCTGGCAAACCGGACAAACTCACCATCATCACCGACCTGACCTTCCCAGTTATTATCTGAGATACGAATATTACCGGGGTTATTATTACGTGAACCACGATCACCTGACGGCCCGCCGGTAACACGCATCGAACCACCAAGGTCTGACGGCTCACCAACAGCACCAATGGTTCCCATGGCATCTGTAGCCATTGCGTTTTGTGCCGCAGTCCATGCTACCTGATTATCAAATTCGGCGATTTTTGCCGATATTTCTTCCTCGCTCACACCACGGGAGCGGTTAAACTCAATAATGTTATGGCGGCCAAGAGCCATAAAACTGATAAATGCCTGCGGATTATTGAAATTATCAGAGGCGCTTTTCGCATACCCAGCGACAGCACCGTTATTTCTGCTCGTTTCAAACGACTGAATTTCTTTCAGTTCATAGGATTTCGCCTGATTCGCATACTGGCGCTTCACAACATTGAACTGTTTAACAACATCTTCGCGCGATCCCTCTGGCAGTTGCATGAAAAGCTCCTGCCCTTTAGCGCTAATGCTCGCCATTATTTCATCTGACTGACCAACGGCATTTTTACCCTGCTTGGTATACAGCCCGGTGTTTGGATTGTTAAATAAATCATCTGCATATTCCTGCACCTGCAGGAGTGCATCCTGCGACAACGCCACATTAGCGCGCTGCTTTGCCTCTGCAAAAGCATTGATATACTGATCGCCGGCCTGTGCCAGCTCGGCACCGAAGTGTTCAGGTGATGACTGTGCGCTGAATCCGTTTGAAGGTAACGGGCTGCTGCTGACCTGTCTTTCGTTATAGGTTGGTACTGTCGGCATAGCGCCCTCCGTTAAAAGAATCGTCCGTAATTGCCGGTCTGGCGGGTCACATCAAACAGGTTTGATCCAGTTCCAGATGCGGCTTTAGTCGCACCTGAGCCAAATATACTGCCGGTACCGCCTGCCACTTTGTACGCACCCCATGCATTCAGCGGCGTGGTCAGTATCGTACCGACTGCGCCAATATTGCCCTGACGGCGTGACATCTTCGCATTGAGCCGGTCATTAGCCGCCTGCAGCTTATAGCCGTATGCTTCGCGGGAAGCGTTGTTCATCACGGTGAGCGCATCGAGTTCACCCATGGCCGCAGTATCGCCGAAGATATCCAGCGCACCGCCAGCACCGAGATCAACACCATTGGCCGACATAGTGGCCGCCTGAGTCCCTGCCAGTTGCCGTGCGCGTGAGCGCTGTTTTGCTGCCTCGGCATTACCCCGGTTAATGGAATCATCCGCTGCAGCTTCATTCAGTTTGGCATTTTGGTTTGCGACATCGGCGTTAAATTTACCGGATGTGTACTGGCTGTATGCCTGCATAGCGCCGGTACCGATTGCGGCGGCCGCCAGCATGGTTGGTTCGCACATTATTTCGCCCTCATGGTGAAGTGATGGAAAGGCAGTTTCATTAAACCGACCGGTTCCGCCGGTTCCAGCCGGAAACCCAGCCAGTGAAGCCAGGCTTTCGCAACGTGGTTACGCGCATCCACATAGTTTTCCAGTGACGGATAGATCGACAGCATGGCTTTCAGTACTGGTTTACAGCGACGCAGGAATATTTTCTGATGCGTTTCAAGGTGATATGAACTCACCAGCCACGGGATCCCCACACCGCTCAGGATAGACCCCGGAGCCACACCGAATATTGTAACGACCTGACCATCAATCAGACCAGACCACGCCTTTGTCGAACAGGTAACACCACGGGTAAGAACCTGCTCTGCCGTCTGACCGGAGAATGCCGAGAACTCATCATGATCAGCCTGGCGTATATAAGGCAGAAGCTGCTGAATATGCTCAGCCGTTGCCGGGATAATCTGTACGTGTGCCATCGGTTAAAACCCTCCGACATCAAGACGCGGGATAACCGCAAGGATGGACAGCGGCAGCGGATCTTCCTGCCGGATAAAGACACGCCCGTTTTTGCTCCAGTTGGAATCCAGATTGATTTCCACAATGCCGGTCGCATCATCAACAGGGTTGTCGTAATACTCAAACTCACGCTGAGGGTATTCATACAGGTGATCTTTGTCGGTACCGGCCCACACGCCGCGGCTGGAATTAACGATCAGGCTGGCAACTTTCACCAGTTTCTTTTTATCCAGCAGCGTTTCCTGCCCGTTAATGTGGATGTCCAGCGTTTCCAGTTCGCTGGTAACCGGCAGACCGATATGCACTACTACTGACGGCGTGTCGATTTCCACCCGTTCACCGGAGACAACAACCGACGGCGCTACATTGGCATCTGCCAGCACATTCACGGTTTTTCCTTCCAGGTGCCCGATACCGGTAAAGAATTTACGGGCAAAGCCCCACGCCTCTGTCATCGTGCTGCGTAACGCTGGTGGCACATTACGGTTAGGTGACACCGTAACCTCTTTGCTATTAATGACTTCGACAATGCGGCATTTCAGTATTTTGTTCTCATCATCCTCGGTGTAATCAATGTGGATCTCGTTACCGATGTCGCTCTCTTTGAACACGTTGTCAGCCAGCACAGACAGGCGGTATTCTTCCTGATACGACCAGTCACCATCACCGCCGGTAATAACGACTGTTTTATCCGGATCTGTATTACGGCCGTCATAACTCAGGCCGGAGTCCACAAAGAACGCATCTTCCGTCCTGGTGAATAACCTGCTCGCCAGGCGCTCGACATAACGGACCGTCTTTTTACCGACTTTGCGCTTCACCACGAAGTACACCGCATCTTCCGCACCCTCACTGATGGTACATACAGATTCAAATTCACCGTCGGTATGCTGCGGCGCCCAGGCAAAAACCTGTTGTTCGCGCAGATAGGTTAACGCCAGCATTTCGCCATCATCCCGGGCACACCAGGCAACGGAGTAAGGAACAGTCGAGAAAGCCCAGTCAACAATCTGGTGTTTCTGGAACAGGTGATTGGCGAGAATGGTTAAGTCTGTGCCCTGGTACCCGTCCACATCGAATGAATACGCCAGGTCACGGACAGCGCTGCCTTTTTCCTGCACATACAGCGCAATGTTCGCCACGGCAATCGGCGGCAGATTACTGGATCCGTTGGCACCCTGTGACGACATAGAGAAACTGGCCGGGGTGAGCACCTTATTCTGATCACCGGTAACCTGATATTCTCCGCCGGAGGTCAGCGCCACCAACGAACCGACGTCAATAAGGTGGCGAATTTCATTCACCTGCCGCCCGGCATAGGTGTAGATAATGCGGTCGTCATCCTGAATAGGGTTACTGCGCCCGAAGTCTTTATAATCGCCGCTGCGGCTGGCCCATATGGTCTGTGGTTGTGAACGGGATCCGGCAAAGAACAGGCGCTGCTGGTAATAGGTCACGGTACTCGGATAACCCAGCTCTTTATTCCAGGCTGCCCGTGCCCATTTGTGGCTGGCATTGGTCGCTGTGACGGCGTTGGACGGCAGATAAGAAATGACTTTCCCGGTGGCGGTTTTACCGTCACTGCCGACAGATTCAATTTTTACAATACCGAACCCGCTGTGCAGGTATTCCCACTGGATGCCGTTATCACCGCCCCATCCGTCCCAGCTCATGCCCTCAGTGTGAGACGGACGCAGCGTACCGGTTTTACCTCCGGTATTGGCGCGGTAATAGTGACTGCCGGCACGGCGCTGATCGTTAACTGCAGTTTCTTTATCTGTTTCCCACACCGGCACTTCATCAACAGCACGCTGTTCCAGGTAAAACTGTTTTCCCACCTGTTCACCGCCGAAGATATTGTGTGTCGCTGTCAGCGTTACTGTGCCGGTACTGGCGCTGGCGTACACTTTGATCGCCTTGTCGGTGTTGATGTCTTCAAACGGGCCGTTCTTTGTCTCCACTTCCGCCAGCCGCCAGTCATCGTGATCGTAACGCTGTAGTTCCATAGGTGGGTGATCGGTGTGAACGATGGTCATTACGTCAGCAGACTGCGTGAATTTCAGCTTAAACAGTTCAGATTCTGCATATGGTGTCGCCAGTTCAAACACTTCACCTTTGTGCTCACCATCGGCATACAGCACCTGCCCGCCGTCTTTGAACACACGGATATACCGATCGCCGAACTCCAGCGCATAGGTCTGAACCGTACTGAACTGAAACGGGATCAGGCGGCATTTTTTGTCGCCGTATTTAGCTGCAGCAATGAAACGTGTACCCGGACGGTTTTCTGCCCCGCCGTACTGCCGGACAATGAAATTACGGCACTTGCGCAATGCTGTAGCGTACTTCGCCATATCGACGCGTCCGTATAAGCTCGGGGCGATTTCACCGCCGGAGAATGACGGCTGAATAATACTGTAGGCCATTACGATAACCTCGCTGCGGTAAACTCATCCATGTAATCGACCGGCTCTGATGATTCCCCCAGGGAGTGAGCTGCCGCACCGGCGATCGTCATCTGGTAAAGTTGCAGAGCCTCATTACCGATACCAGCATTTGATGCCAGAGGTCGCGCTAGTTCAGCAGCCAGACGCCACGCCAGTGCATCTTTAAACAGCGCGTCATACATGTTGACGTCTGTCACCCGGGCGGTGTATTGCAGCCACGCCTCCGGCTGATCGGTATAAATCAGTTTCCCGGTACCTTCTTCATCAGCACCGACCTGAAAATGAATCGCGGTATCAGGGCGGTGATACTTTTCACCGGGACGGATAATCGCAATGGCTTTCATGCAGTCCGTAGGGTAACGGTAGGCATATTTCCATTCAGGCGGCGGATTATTGGTATCAGCCAGCGCCACGCGCTTAACAGCGAAGTTCCAGGGGAAGTCTGACAGAACCGCGTCGCGGCACTGCTCATAGTGCAGGCTGCACTGATTGGCCTCTTTACTGGCCTCGGTCATGCTGTTGATAGATCGGCTGTTACCGATACGGCTGAGCGCGATATTGCAGATTTCGATTTCTGAGGCCACTATTCACCTCCGTCAAACAACACATCAGCCGCTGTTTTTTCGCTGCCGGACCCTAACGCCATATCTGTTATCTGAAGCTCAACGTAAACAGACTTCTTTCCTTCGCGTTCATTGACGGATTTCGACAGAACTTTAGCCACGCCATGCAGCTCAATGCTTTCACCAACATCCGGCACGGCGGTACCGAGTTTTTCTATCGTGTCGTTTTCCAGGGAAATGCGCAGGCCGTACGGGTATTCATCACGGGTTTCTTTCTTGCCGCTGGCGTTCTCGTAGGTTTCAGTGCTGGTTTTCAGGTTGACCATTTTCATTGTCTGTCTCCAATAAAAAAGGGGCTTTCGCCCCCTTTGGAATCGGGGGTTAAACCCCAAGCTCTTTACGTTTCGCGTCGATATCCGCGCGGAGTTTTTCGGCACCGGCATTGTGATGCGGCTTCTTACCAAACAACTGCTGGTACTGATCCTGCAGCGCTGTTAATTCAGTGCTGGCACCGCCATCGTGATTATCGTCACCGGCATTGGCACCTTCATTCGCAGCTACGCGCTCACCGATTTCAATCAGAAACAGGTTACTTCCGGCCATACCTGTGAACTCAACTTCTTCACTGGGATAAAGCAGGCGGCCATTGATAAAGGATTTCTTCAACACTTTATATCGTGACATGTCACACCTTAATTACTGACAGCTTCATAGACCAGATGAGCATCCACATTCAGGATAATGCCTGATGTGAACTTACCCGCCGTTAACGGGCCATCACCCACGATGTACTGGAGACGCAGGAATTTAAGACTGCCCTGCGGCACTTTGGCAACAATGCGCTTACCGGCATTCAGTGATGCAATCGGCATAGCCTCAGACAGAAAAATAGCCTTAGCATCTGTGAATGCCTTATCAGACGCGGTTTCCAGTTTGATCTGCACCGTGGCATCTCCGGCGGCTTTGGCCTGCTCTGTCACCTGTGCGAACAGCTCCAGCGGCTCACCGATGCCGATATCACGGAAATCATTACGCAGCGGGCCGAGGTCGATAGTGCCGGTACCGGCTGCTGATGCTGTAACCGCCTGATCGACGGAGAACATCGCTTCTTTATCTAAAATCATTGTGTTACCCCTGTTAAAAGGTTGCCGGAGGCTGATGCCGTCCGGCATACGCGGTTACTTAACCTGGCTTTCTGTCGCCAGAATGGAATCGACGCGGCGCACCGGGATCTCATCGAACGACACGACTTTCTTCCCTGCCACTTCCTGCATGGAAATGTTGACGTTCTTGGAATTTTTAATCTGGCGTCGCATCCAGCTGCGGATAGCCTGGTTGCAGTAGATTGCCGGACGACCCATAGCGAGGTTAGGGATCTTCTCAATCGCCTGAATCAGCAGATCAACCAGGTCGAGCGTGTCCGCCGCTTCCGGGTCTTTCTTCAGCTTACTCATATCGATGTTGGCGATACGCACCACATAACGCCAGTCACGGACGGTCAGGCCGTTTTTCCACTGGAAGTGGGTACGGTAACCTTCATAGCGGCCGCCGTTCTCATCTTCCAGCGTCACCTGTCCTTTGTGCTCCTGCTGTAAGCCAGCTTTAGAGCCTTTCGGGAACAGGCCGTGGACGGTGTTTTCACCCCATACCACCAACCAGATAGAGGTCAGGTTACTGCCGGTACCTCCAGCGTCGATGATGTTAGCGCCGCTCTTGGCGCCCAAATCATTAAAACGGGCAGCCAGTCCGGTGAAGCGCTGCGGGTGTACCGTGGTATCACCGTAGATCAGTGTTTCAGCCATCTCCTGGTTCATGGACTCCAGAAACGCCAGGGATTCAGAAAGCAGGAATTCTGTTTTGTTACCGTTAAGATCAGCCAGGTCTTTATCCACTTCGGAATAGGTTTCCAGCATACCGACTGTGTCGGTGACCTGTGCCGTGGTTGATTTGCTCGGCTGAACACCGTAGTTCAGTAAGCGCCATGTGGCTGACGGCAAACCGGTACGCACCGTAGTGCGGTGGCCGGTCGGCAGGTTACCTTCAACGAACAGCATATCGTCGAGGATCTCGTTGGTCTGATTCAGCAGTTCGACAATTTTCGCCTGTTTGCTGTCAGGGCCTTGTCGTTTAGCCCAGTCAAGTAGCGTAAGTGCTGGCATGGTTTCCCCTTAATTATCCGAATAACACATCAGCGGCACTCTTCGTGCCGCCGCTATTGCCAGTGACAAGACCGTCCTCTGACATGGCTTTGCCGATATTGGCAAAAATACGCACCAGCTCCGGGTGATTTCCGAGGCCGGTTTCGTTCAAATACTGTTTCAGCTCTGGTGAGCCGAACTTATCCATGGCTTTCTGCGCTGCGCCAATGGAAGCATCGGTACCGAGGTCTTTATCTGCCTTAACCTGCTCAGCCCACTGTTCGATCTGCTGCTGCCACTGTGCCGCCTGCTGTTCAACCAGCTTCGGCATAATCTTGCTGCCGTACACATCCACCAGCTTTTGCGCCTGCTCGTTGCTCAGGTTCAGCTCTTTGGCGATCGGCTCAAAAGCTTTTACCGCTTCAGCATCCAGTTCCTGACCTTCTGCGGGTTTGAATTCATACTTTTCCGGGGCCGCTACAGCGGGTTTACCGAGATCTGCTTTCGGGTCTTTGGCCGGTTGCTCAGTACCTTTATCCTGCTCATTACCCGCAGGAGTACCGCCGCTATTCGCTGGTGGTGTTTCTGTACCAGCCGGTGTGCCTTTTGTACCCGGAGCCGCTCCGCCATTGTCACCACCCTCCGCGCTCTGCTCTTCACACAAGCGACGCATCATTAAGCGCTGCCATAAGTTCATGATTGTTTCTCCTGTTGTTTCGCGGCTTCATCAGCCATCAGTGCATAGAGTTCAGGGCAGACACGATGAAGCCCTTCAAACATCTGTAAACCAAAGTTACGGCAGCCCTCTTTAAAGGCTGTCAGATACGGATCTGCTGAGAAAGATGAGCCAAACACATTGCTTTCACCCAGCAACCGCCACATAAACCGGCGGCCTTCCTCTGTTGACATAACCGCTTTCAGGTCATCATCAGCGCGTTTCTGTTGCTCGCGCTGTGCAATATCGTGTGCGGCCTGTTCCTGCGGAGTGAGCAGATAGGTTTCCTGTGCGTCTGTCACTGACCACCTCCGGCCAGCGCAACCAATGCGCTGTTATCATCCAGCGGCGTATTACCCAACGTCTGAGCGCCACCGACAGCGGCCTGCGCCATCTGCATCTGTTGTGCCATCGCCTGCTGCTGTGCGCGTTGCTCGCGGATTTGCGCCACCTGCTCATTGGTTGCCACCACGGACGGCGGAACACCGATTGATGCCGCGTAGGCATCGATAGTTTCGTCCACGTTGATTTTGTCTAGGGCATCCGGTTTGAACTGACCTATGCCGCTAGTGAAGCCAATGAAACGCTCAATGCTGCTGACGCCGATCGCTTTCTGCGCCTGTGCCATCACTGAGATATATTCGACTTTCAGCTGCATACCCTGCATCTCATCCGGCGGTACCGGCAGCAGGTTGTTCTCAGCCATTACGCTGAACGTGCGGTTAATCAGCTTATCCAGCAGCTCGGAATCCAGACGCTGTAATACCGGCCCCAGCATCAGCAGTTTTTCTTCCCGCATTTCCGCCACGGCTTCGACCGGCATTGAACGGGTATTCACGGTCTGCATCATGCGGAACAGGTCAACGAAATAGGCGTGATCGATAATCTGGCGGGTGTCTTGGATATCTTCCAGCAGGCCATTGGTGCCATTAGCCGGTATCTGGAACAGCGGCTTGATCTGGTTATTCACGTCAGCCATCGGCAGATAGTTAATCCCGCCGGGGATAGTAGAAATTCTCTGGCTTTTGATAGAGGCCGGAGCCTGTAACGGCGGGTTGGTGATTTTGTCGATCATCTGCGCTTTGCGGCGCTGCAGAAGTTGCAGAGCTTTCACACTACCGAGTGCCACCATGCCTGGACAGGATGAACCGTAAACGTCCTCGCCGTTCACTTCCCAGCGTGGGGCCATGATCGGGAATTCGTCGTAACCGGATTCACGCAACAGCTTGTCGTCAGTACTGTTAGCCTCGTAATAAACGGATTTGTACGCCTTGTGTTTCGCTTCCAGTTTGCCGGTCTGGCGATCAAGGTTCGGATAGACAGCGTGAACTACATTCACCCACTGCCCATATTGACCGCTGTTCCACTGTGATTTCACTGTGTCACTGACCGCATCCGTACCGAACTCAGTGACCACCTGACGCACGGTCATACTGAATTCACGGACGGCAGTATCGACACTCAGATCCGCGCCGTTGGCAATGTAAAAGCTGCCGGTCGGGAACGGTACGGTACGGATCACCCGCTGCGGGTCAGCGACAACAGCCATTGCACCGGTGGCGAACGTACCTAAATCCTCGTACATCAGCGGCAGTGACTGGTAGAGATTGGAGCGGTTAAACACTTCGTTCATGCGCTGTTCGACAGTTTCCAGCCAGAGTTTCACCGGACCGTAGTCCATCAAATCACGGTCAGGTGTTGCCAAGCGGAACCACGGACGCGCCGGGCTGGTAATGCCGGACATCATGCCGCTGGATAAGGTACGCGCCGCCATAACGGCAGCCGGGTCAATAATCTTGCTGTTGCGGCGATCACCTCGGTTAACTTCCGAGGCGGTAAAGCGGGTACTGCGCGGGCGGGTGAAATCAGACAGCTCACGCCAGTGCGGCTCAAAAGAGAGTCGCTCGGCTTTCAGCTGAGAGAGTTGCTTATTTAACTGCTGCTTCAGGCTATCTGACATTATCCGCCCCTGTGATTACTGGCCTAACAGCGTTTTACCGCTGGTGGACGCGGCACCGGTGGCACCCTGAGAACCGGTCAGCATGGTTGACTTGCGGCCTGATGCTGCACGGCGGCGGCGCATTTCTTCATCACGGCTGCTGGTGACAGCTTCGTCCTGCTCCTGTGGTGCTGCCTGAACCGGTGGCGGCGTACTGATTTTCGGCTTACTGAATCCACACATATCCACACCTCAATAAGATAAACAAAATTACTTTATATGGATTGTATATCATGTTAATTGACATTTGAAATAAACATAACTAACATTTTGTTTATCACTCAGCCGTGATTCTCTTTACCCTCCATAACAGGTGTTGCCAGTGCTACAGCTTTTGCCCTCTTCGTGAGGGCATTTTTTTATCTGTTATTCAGGCGTAGGGATCGTAATCGTTGTCAGCCACAACTGAGCCGTGAGAAATGTTCTGTTTAAATTGCGGATCTTTTTTGGTGACCGGATAAGCAAACGTCAGCACCAGCGCATCACCTTTACCTGGGGAGCGGCCTATGCGTTTTTTAATATCGTCTTTGGATTCCAGCAGTATTTTTCCGTCCAGGCGGACTTTGTATTCCGCAGCAGATAAATCATCAGCGGTTTCCTGGTCGTCCAATGCCCCGCCAATCTTAAGCCACGTTTTAGCGCTGTTGTGCATCTCACCGCGCTTATTAGCCATCTGCGGATCGGTGGAGGCTCCGCCGAACTGTACCAACTGCCAGTCGCGCCCCCAGTTCATACCAACGGAGTAAATACCAGTACCGTAGCCGAAATCGATATGCACAGCGTCCGCCTGGAGGCTGTCTTCAAAATCCGCGATACGTTTTGCCATCACCACATCATCGGTGGTCTTGTTACCCGTCCACAGGCATTTACAGTACAGACCCTGTCGCATGTAGATCACCGCATCATCCGCACCGGAATAGGCAGGGTCAACGCCGATGATTACCGGCGCGTGAGCCACCTCAGCAGCGGTTACCGTCCGTTTCATGGCAGCATCGGTAAGGCCGGTCGGGATAAACTGAGTTTCAGATGCTGACGGGAAAATACCGCGCACACGGATTTTGAAGAAGTCGCTGTCTTCACCCATATCTTCTTCCCACTTTTTGATCTGCTCTTTGTTGGTGCCTTCCACCGTCCGGCTGTCTATCTGCTTTGTGCGCCAGCGATGTTTAAACTTGCGGAAGCACTCACGGAAGCGCCCGGTGTTACGGGTCGGGTTCCCGAAGGCAATCCAGATAATTTCCGTGTTCTCATCCGTCAGCGCCCCCTCGGCAACCTCCCACACCAGATCGGCAATGTTGGATGCCTCATCGAACACCAGAATGATGCGCTTGCCCTGGTTGTGCAGCCCGGCGAATGCCTCGGTGTTGTTCTCTGACCATGGCACGGCATCAGCCCGCCATGCGTTGGTATGGTTCGGATCGTTGGAATAGATAGCTGTTTTGGTGCAGGTGAACCAGTCGCGGGTGATGGAAAGACGCTGCCACTTGGCAATCTCCGGCCATGTTTTGGTTCGCAGCTGGTTTTCGGTGTTGGCGGTGACGACGACTTTGCAATCTTCGCAGGTGTCCATGCCCCACTTAATTACCATGGAAATGAATGCCGATTTGCCGATGCCGTGCCCGGATGCGCGTGCCAGCAGCAGCGGCTGATGCCGCGTATCCGGATTGCGCAAATGCTGACCTATTTCACCCAGTGCCTCTGCCTGCCACTGACGCGGACCGCCGGCCGTTTCCAGTTCAGTGCCCGCCTCGCCCCACGGAAATGCGTACAGCGCATAACTGAGCGGGTCATGCGTGAACATGGCAATATCATCAATCAGCTGTTCTTCCGGTGACGTGGTGGCGGCATCTGTCATTACTCAATACCCTCTGCTGCCCGTTTCCGTGCTGCGGCCAATTTATCCGCCAGCGAGATATTGACGTCAACCTGTACGCGCTCCCGGAAGGCATTCACGTCTACGTGCTTACCTACCAGCTCAAGTACGCGCAACTTATCCAGCAGCTTCACCTTTTTAACGGTGACATTTTCATCAACGACTGCAATTTCAAATGATGCGATACTTTTACGCCACACAGCAGGCCAATCCTTAATAGGCTTGATATCCCCAGTATCAGTGAGAATGTCCGCGATATCCGCGTCCAGCATATCCACCAACCGCTTAAGAACGGTGTCGGCGCTCATCTTGGTGCGCTTGTTCCTCTGCTGCATAAGCTGGGCGATACGTTCCTGAATGCGGGGATCTGCCATCAGTACCGATGCACGTTTACAGGCACTACCAGGAGCGTACCCGGCAGAAATGGCGGCATCAGTCTGATTATCAGGCGCTTTGAGATATTCCTGACAGAAACGCTCCATCTGAGCGTTCAGCGGTGTAGGCTTTCGTGCTGGTAGTTTGCGGGGTCTTTTGATGGTCATAATAATTACCTTTTTGTTTATTATGACCACTAAAAAAGTAAACTTCAACTCATCAGAGTTTTTTCAGTTCATCATCTAAGCAATTAATCAACTTCTCATAGGATACATTTATTTTCATTACACTCTCTATTGGTTGTAATATTTCACGGCAATCTTTGACTATTTTTTTTGTAAATTCCTTATGGCTTAATTCATCTGAAAGCATATCAACCTTCTCATTCTTTATATGGCAAAGAAATGCATCTATTGAATTACTTAATAACTCATTAGCCCCGTTAACATTTACAAGTATATGAAATTTGTTAATTGCCATTCTTGTAACATCCAATATCGTGTCATGACTGAATTTTTCTATATTACCAGGTACAGCTAACTGTTCAAATTCATCAAACTTAACAAAATTAACTCTTCCAAGATAATCAGTTGAAAAAGAATATTTTGAATTAACTTTTACCTGATTTGACAAATAAACAATGAATAGCAATTGTTTTATTATATTAATTCCTTGTATTGCAATCAATGCATCTATTGCTTTAATATTCTTTTTTTTCTCCTTCTTTTTTCTTATATATTCTAATATTTCCTTTAATATAAACAATGACACAGCAATTGTTGATGTAATCAAAGCAGTGGTTGGTAGCGTTGTTAATTCCAATGACATATAATCTCCTTATTCTAAGTATTGTTATTCTACCTTCAATTTCATCTCATGCCACCCTCTGGTGTTCCAACATTCTGCATCACCGGACAGGCAGCACTCAGCGACCGGCAACGCCTCACCACACTTACCACAGCAGCGCTTTGACAACTCAGCAATCTCACGCTTAAGCCGTGCATCGTCGTTGCGTATCAGCATCTGGATATACTCGGCTTCGTCGTATGGTTCACGACCGGCGCGGCGCAGAGCGCAGTTACGCTTGATCATCTCATGTTCTTCGGCCTCAATCTGCCACTGCGGGGTTACCATGCCAGCGCTACGCTGGCGTTTACGCTGTGCGGCTTTGCGTTCGGCGGGGGTTTTGGCTGTCATTTCAGCAGTTCCTCAGGCACACGAACCTCACGCCCCATCTTCACCGCCACGACAGCACGGCATATTGCGATACGCGGTGTATCACCGTCTTCATAGCCATCCTGCACGTAATTACAGGAAGCTGACCAGACCATGCGCCCGCCCCATTGCTCATCCGGGATCAGCTCGTTTACAAGCTCAATAGAGTATTTCTCAACGAGCTCACCACAGATAACCCACGACCTTGACGGCACGTAAACGCATTTATTGGCATCAACGATGTACTCAGAGCCTATTTTAACCTGCATACCAATTGCCTGCGCCACAGCCCAATCCAGCGCCCGGCCTGAAAGCTCACTCGTTTTTACAGTTTTCATCCGACCTCCCCTTTAAGTTGAGCCATTTTATTTTCAGTAAAAAGCAGATCGGTTCTGGCGCTGCGTAATCTGGCCTTGGTGTTCTTTTCCGCTTTCAGTAGTTCATCAACTGACTTACGAAGTTCCGCACGTTTATCCATCAGATCACCAATTTCACGGACAACATGTTCAGCATCTTTCGCGCGGGAAAGCAGCACATCAAATGCATCAACAACACAATTGCAGTGCTTGCAGGTTACCTGGCGATATTGCTCATTTATGGTCACACCGTGGTGACGGCAGATCTCCTGTGGTCTGGATTTTTTATCTTCCACTTCGGTACTGAGTACCGGCTTATTTTCGTCTTTGAAATTTACGTGGATAATTTTTGTTTCCATCACCCCTCCGGCAGTTAATTAATTTGCCGTGACATGTCACGATTAATCACTACATCAAAATTTCTACAGCCGCAGGACGGACAGACCAACTCGATATAATGCTTTCGCTGTACCAGTGCCAGCTCGGAGCGCTGAGTCATTTTTCTGCATCTCCGGCACCGTAAATTCCGGCTCATAATTTCTTACCCTATTCATTTATCAATTAACAATTTCAATCACTTACTTACCCGATGGTAATAAGTTCACGATTCCGCCGTTATTCCGGTAACCTTACCGTTATCTTCCCGGCCTCACCCCACACCTTGGAAACCGCCACATTCCAGACCTTGCAATCATCATCAAACAAGGCATCCATCAGGGCTTTAAGCAGGTTATCGACATCCGGCTTCTGCTGGTGCGGCTGCCCGTCCATGCTGCGCTTCTTCACTCCAGACCAGCTTTTCGGCATCGGCATCTGAAAAACGATTTCAGCACCAGATTCCGGCAGCGTTATGCGGCGCAACCGTGCTTCATCACAGAATGCTCTGTAACGCATAACCGCAGGCCGTTTCTGCCACTTGTCCCGCTGTGTCATACGCGGCTTTGGTACCGGCGTGATATCGAACTCGTTAACCCGCATTGTTCCTGGCCTTTTTCAGTAGTGAATCAAACAGTTTCTGCATCCGTGCTGGTTCGCCATACTGCTCAATCGGCTGGCGTACTCTCGGCTTTCGCTCTGTCACCCGTGGTTTCGCCGCTGTTTCCTCGCTGCGCTCATGGCTGCGCCTGAGAGCTTTAGCGATATTCTCGCGCCTGGTCTGCGCCTGATTTTCAAGCCCTTCCCGGTGGTCATACCGAAGCCAGTGGACGAAGTTGTATGAGTTTCTTTTGCGCCCTATCACATTCCAGCGATACAGCTGGTCGAGCGCATACCGCACCGCAGATATTCCGACCTTCCGTCTGTGGTCGTTCCTGATGGCGACCACCAGCTGCATGGCAGTGAGATCCGGCTTATCCGCAAGAACCAGCACGATGTAGTCCTGAACCCGCATATAGCCCCCATGGTAATTACCTTACAGGCAAATATAACCATCTTGTTTATCTTTTCAAGAATAAAAATACCAATATGCCGCATGCGGTTAAAAAGCCCTGTATCGAATTATGAGAGACTTTTAAAACCACATCATGAAAACGTACTGACCGCATAGTTAAAACCTCGCTGCGTTGTACTGGCTTACGATTTTGATGATTCATGCACTCAGGCAGATCGTTGTTTTTTTCTTTCGAGCATTTCCATCCACGCAGGAGGCGGACGGGTTTTATCTTCCACACGCAGAACCGGACGGGGTATCGGTTCGCCTTTGTCTACACGGTCCGCCCACTGCCGGATCATCTTTGCCAGGCGCTTTTCAACTTCCGGCTCAGTCAGTCGCAGGTCATGCACCTTGTTTCTCAGTTCCGTGAAGATCCAGTACTGCACCGGGTGCCTGAATGGGTACATCTCAGCACTGCGGTAATATCCCCGCTCCGCCAGGTATTTCAGGAAGTCACGCAGCATGTCGTCAAACGGGATCCCGAATGCATTTGAATCCACCAGCTTATCCGACAGCATCACAATCACGTCAGAAAGTTCAGGCGGCCACGGGTTACCGTTCATGCAGCGGTCGAGGCAGAATGTGAATATCATCTCAAACTGGTCATCACTCAATCCGGCGGTTGCTCGCTTCCACATCGATGACGGTTCCTCGCTGTTCTTCCTGGTCCATTTGTCCCCGTACAGCTCGATCATTTTCCACCAGAGCTGCAACAGCCTCTGGTCCGTGGTTGTCGTGGACGCTTTGCAGGAATTTCTGCATGGCTCTGGATTTTCCGGCAAACGGACTGCCGGTCTGATTGTGTTTATTTGTCCCATTGTTTCCCCCGTTGGTTTTCATGCGCTGCTGATGAATGCTTTTTGCGAACGCCATTTCCCACTGTGCATGGTGTTTGGCTTTCCCTTCCGCCTGCCAGTACGTGATGAACTCGGCCAGTTCCTCAGGCCGGTACGGCTCATTCAGCATCACTCCCCACTGTGCCGCTTTGCGGCTGAAATCCGGATCCGGCTGCCAGTGACCGGTCATCGCGAACTTACCCGGATAATCTGACCAGTTCCCTGCCGGTGGTTCTTCCACATCGGGATCCGGAATGAAACTTTTTTCGCGCGCGCCAGAGAGAGTTGTTTTATGTTCTTGTTCCTGATCTTGTTCTTGGCTTCCGAGGGACTCCGAAGCCCCTTCGAAGCCCCTTTCTTTTTTCTCTGATGGCTTCCTTTCAGACGACATATGAAAGCAATCTTTATATTTCTGATAAAACATTGATAAAAATTGATTTTTAGGCTGACTGTCATACTCTCTTTGTATGCCAATACAGCGGTTATCCGATGCTTTAAGCGCCGGTGCGATCTGGTACTTTGCCATTTCAATCACCCAGACCACTTCGGCATCCTCATCGTAGTGGCAAAACCCCGCTTCGATGCACCTTCGAAGCCCCTTCGAAGCCCCTTCCAAACCCAGCCCGGTTTCATGCGCCATGTAAATGACCGGGAGGTAATACATACCTGTCATATTGGCATGAGGATTTGTAAGCAAATACATAGAAACAATAAGAGCTTCGTGACCTTTTTCCCTGATCTCTTTACCGGTCTTCCCTATCCAGAATTGTGGTGAAACTTTCCCGTAGTCACGCATAAAAGCACCACTCACTTAGCACTGTTGATTAACTGCTTTAATACAGAGCGATAGGTTGTCGAGTTTTCAAAATTGCAGGTAACGCATACCCCGTTACAAACGTAGCGCTCTGCAACATGGCCGTTTTTACATTTCCTGCCCGTAAAAAACTTACTAAGCCCTTTTGATGCCGCTTCTTTCCTGCTGATAATTTCCATCATTACCCCGCTGAATTGTGTGTATGTGTAAATGCTAGTCATATTTTAAAAATAGATCAACCTTAAATGCATAATTGTTTATTGCATATAACCAGAAAGTAAAAAGGCCGCACAAGGCGGCCTCATATATTCATCACTCGAAGAACCGTATCAGCTCTTCCATTGTCACTGCTGCACCATGCTCAGTACATGCCTGGTGTAATCGCCTGATAGTTTTCAGTCCCGGCTGTCTGCGGGCGTATCTCAGGTGTGTCCTGATATAACCGACAGTTACTCCGGCTTTCTCTGCGAACGCAACACGATCTTCTTTGTTAAGACCATTCCAGAATGCATGAAAATTGAAATCTTCCATATTTTTCCTGTTCTATCGTTAAACATTCTGAGAATAATAACCAACATGGTCATTTACCAACAAGGTCATGATTCTGTTTAATGGCGGAATCAGATAAACATTTACGAATACATTTTAATCAGGCAACCCATATGAAAAATATCAATGAGATAAGGAGAGATAACCTCATCTTCATTCTGGAGAAGTATTACGACGGCAGACAGAAAGCGCTGGCCGATGCGCTGGGTTTCGCCCCGAACATCATTTCACGCTATCTTTCCTCATCCGATTTGAAGAGCCACCGTAATATCAGTGACGCGGTTGCCAGGAAGATAGAACATGTCACGCGGGTGCAAAAATACTGGATGGATACCGACCATTACAACCGGCCGGCAGAAAGCACCGACGATATCTATTCACCGACCGAGATCGGCGCAATACTGGCAGATAACATCAGTACCTTTATGCTGACAGACGGCGTGAAGTCACAGACTCAGCTGTCTGTTAAAAGCGGGCTGGGCCAGTCAACGATTAACCGTATCGTGAAGAATGAAACCAGTGCCACCGTGGACAGCGTGGACTCCATTGCCAAGGCACTGGGCCGTAAAGCCTATGAGCTGCTGATCCCGTCCAACGATACCGACGTCATTAAGTATGACCAGAAACGGTATGCCGCACTGTCACCGGCAGAGAAAGAACAGATCCAGGACTTTATCGAGTTCATCATAAAGAAAAACCGGTAATAAACTCAGACAGATGCGAAATTGGCCAGCCTCGAGCTGGCTTTTTTTCGTTGTCATGATAATCAATTTGTTTATCTTTTATTGTTTTTTATTGTTGACAACGTCCAGTTACGGGTTATTATTCATATCGAGTTGACCATATTGGTCATGCTCTTTAACAATCGAGACTGCAACACAATCCCTAATTCTGATGCAGCAGAATGTCCTCGCTAACCCGTAGAACCGGAACGCGGGATCGGAACGTGAAAAATTACATGAACTGGCGATAACCGCCGGTTTTGCTATACGCCAAAACATAAACAAATGGTTTATTCAAATGGTGGGTAACATGACATTTTTTATTCTCAACGGCCTGCACGTTTTTATCGTGTGCGGCAAACAACAGCAGTTTAAATCATTCCGCGCTGGCATTAAGTGGGCTTTCACCACCAAAACCGCCGCACGGACAGATCAACTTATAGGTGAGCACAATGGCAACAACCAATAAAGAACGTATGGACGCCAATTTAGCTGCGGCGATAATGCTGGCCAGCAGCGAGACATGCATTGATATAGTGAAAGCAACGACAGACCTGATTGCCCGTATAAACGGTGATAAATCGAACCAGGCACTGGAGAAATACGACAACATTATTTTCCGTGTTGGCCTCGCTGCCACATCATCAACCTGCTTACAATCACTGCCGGATGAGCAATGCATTGAAGCGCTGGCACATGTCATCATGAATATGGATAAGTACCCTGCCACCAGCGACAAAAAGCAGTATTTTGAATCACTGTGCGTGGCCGCTGATCATTCTGCTGCAAAAAATGATAAACAAACCGTTTATCAACAGGATGAGGTGATGACCGATAATGACTGTCAGGTAGCCGCAGAGCCACCACACTTTGAACCGGGCCGCTATCCTGATATCCCTAACGAAACGTATCACGCATCGAACGGCATCAGCAGCACCATGCTGAAAGATGCACGGATCAGCCTGATGTATTACCAGCGCCGCCATATCACGAAAGTGATTCAGCGTGAACGCTCAGAGGCGCTGGATTTCGGTAGCCTGTTTCATACTCTGGTGCTGGAGCCGGAAAAGCTGGACACGGAATTCAGCCTGCCGCCGGTTATCCCGGCTGATGCACTGACCAATACCGACTCTATGAAAAAATGGATAGAGAGTTATAACGCCGGTCTGGCGTCGGTGATGAGCAACGACGAACTGAAAGCAGAGATTGAGGCGCATAACGCCACGCTGCCGCAGCCGTTATCTCTGTCCGGTAACGCTGAAGAAATCGGTTCTCTCTATGTTGCGTTGCCTGATGCTTTCCGTACCATTCCGGAGCACGAAAAGCACACCGCCGCGGCAATGAAAGCCTGCATAAAAATGTTCAATAACACCCTGCCGGTACCGCTGAAAACATCCGGCGGACGTATCGATATGATTCGGGAACTGGAAGCGATAAACCCTGAGCTGGTGGAAGCAGAACGCAGTAAGCCGGACCCACTGCTCACCTCGGGTAAGAAAGAGGACCTTATCACCAGAATCAAAGCCGTATCCCCGGAAACCGTTTTCGCTGATGAATTAATGCAGGCATGGCAGGCAGATGAATCACGTATCCGAATCACCGGTGATCAGTTAAAGCTCGGCAAAGCCATGCAGGAGGCTGTCTACCAACACCCTGAAATCAGACCGCTGATTAATCATCCGGGCCGCGCCGTAGAAGTCAGTTATTACGGTATTGATGAAGATACCGGCCTTGAGGTACGTGTCCGGCCAGACCTTGAAATCTCCACCACGGACAGCCGTATCGGGTTCGACATGAAATCGGTATCACTTGGACGTTTCAAGCAGGATGCCATCGAAGCCATGATCCGCCGGGAAATACTCAACCGCGATTATCACGTCAGTGCGGCCATGTACTGCGATATTGCCGAACTCGACCAGTTCTTCTGGATCTTCGTCAACAAAGACGAAAATTACAACTGGGTCGCGGTAGTCGAAGCCTCTCCGGATTTACTGGAACTCGGCCGCCTGGAATACAAAAAGACACTTCGCGATATCCGCCAGGCTATGGACACCGATGTATGGCCGGGACCGGTCACCACCACGCTCACTATCGGCCTGAGCGATTTCGATATGCGCCGCCTGGAATCGCTGCAAATGGATGCCGCTTAATACCCACTCTATTTTATGCCCGGCAATAGCCGGGCCGGAGATTTCACTATGTCAGAAGTAACAACTGTTCAATCCAGTACACCACCGACCGTTATGAATAACACCTCATTGCTGATGAATCCGGATTCAATGGATCGCCTGATGCGCTTTGCCGAGTTAATGGCGTCCGGCACCGTGACGGTACCGAAACATTTACAGGGTAAACCCTCTGATTGCCTGGCAATAACAATGCAGTCCGCCCGCTGGGGCATGGACCCTTTCGTTGTTGGTCAGAAAACCCATGTTATTAACGGAACACTCGGTTACGAAGCTCAACTGGTCAATGCCGCAATCACAAGTTCAACCGCTATTGATGGCCGGTTCCATTACCGCTACGGCGGCGAATGGGAAAAAATTGTCGGGAAAAAAGACAAAAACCGCGATGAGTCTGGCCTCTATGTTGAAGTTGGCGCTGTGCTGCGTGGTGACAGTGAAATAACCTGGGGTGAGCCGGTTTATCTGGCTGATGTCCAGACGCGCAACTCACCGCTCTGGACAAATATGCCGAAGCAGCAGATCGCCTATCTGGCAATAAAATACTGGTCACGCCTGTATTGCCCGGAAGTGATTATGGGCGTTTACACACCGGACGAGATTCAGGAACGCGCCATGAAAGACGTCACCCCACCGAAAGAGCGCGTAACACTCAGCGAATTATCCCACCAGCAGACAAAGCCACAGCAGCCGGAGCCGGTAAAAGAAGTCACCGGTGAACTGGTTGAAGAATTCGACGCTGAGGCAATCCGCCGCGCTATCGATACCGCCGAAACACTGGATGCTGTGAAAGATATCCGTAGCCGGATTGATGAAGGTAAAAAGGCCATGGGCATCACCCTGTTCACCGAATTGAAAAACAAAGCGGTTCAGGCATATCACGTTATTGATTCACGCAACCTGCTGGAAGCGGAGATCAATTCTCTGCCGGAACCCGGCACACCGGAAGCCGCAGAAGCATTTCAGAAAGTGGAACAGCTGCTGAATGCCCGTAAAACGAAGCTCGGCGCTGAACTGTATGAGCAATTCAGTATGACGCTGAGTGATATGAAGCCTGAATATCAATAATTTTTACCGGGGGAGAAATCCCCCGCCCGGAGAACACACCATGATCCCATTAAAAAAACCTATCGACTTCAAAGAAGTGAAGCGCATCGTCGGATTATCCAGAACCACCATATACCACCTGGAAAAAGCAGGTGATTTTCCAAAGAGAAGTTACTTCTCGAAACGAGCGGTCCGTTGGGAAGAAAGCGAAGTCCGGCAGTGGGTCGCTAATCGCATGCGCAACCGGGTTAAACCGGATAATGCCATCGATGCGAATCGACTTGTTCGCCAAAATCATTAACACGGAGATAACCGTATGATTATTGATATCAACAGTGTCGCCCTGTCACTGCACGGAATCGCACTCTGGTGCGCCATCAGCGGCGTTATCTGCGTGATTGATGGTGATACCCGGCAGCTGATTGTATCCCCTTCCAATAACCCCACCGTTTCAGGATGAAGCGTAATGCAGGGATGCTGAGGAAATAACAATGACTGCTTACTATAACGAAATCGACCCGTTCGCTGCTCAGTGGTTACGGAATCTCATTGCTGCCGGTCATATAGCGCCGGGTGTAGTGGACGAAAGGAGTATTGAAGATGTCACACCAGATGACTTACGCGGATTCACACAATGCCACTTCTTCGCCGGTGTCGGAGTGTGGTCACTCGCCCTGCGCCGTGCAGGATGGCCGGATGATAAACCAGTCTGGACAGGAAGTTGTCCGTGCCAGCCTTTCAGCGCGGCAGGCAAAGGAAATGGGTTTGCTGACGAGCGGCACCTTTGGCCTGCATTCTTCCACCTCATCAGCGAGTGCAAGCCTGGCGTTATCTTTGGTGAACAGGTTGCAAGTAAAGACGGCCTCGGATGGCTCGACCTTGTTCAGACTGACTTGGAAACAGAGAACTACGCCGTCGGCGCAGTTGATTTATGCGCTGCGGGCTTCGGTGCGCCGCATATCAGGCAAAGATTGTTCTGGGTGGCCGATACCTTTGGCGGGAAGCGGGCGCGGAGTTGGAACAAGCGGCAGGCAGGGAGGAATGAATATTCAAACGGCCGCGCAGCTGGCAGGCTGGACAACAGCGAGCGCCTCGGATGGAGAACGGGGAGGAACTGGAATAACGCCGGGAATGACGGGCAGCAGCTTGACGCAGCAGTCAAAAATGACACTGCCAGTCCGACGAACGGCTACTGGCGAGATGCTGACTGGTTACTCTGCCGGGATGACAAGTGGCGGCCAGTTGAATCCGGAACATTCCCGCTGGCTGATGGGATTGCCGGTCGAGTGGGAAAACTCCGCGCCTACGGAAATGCCATCGCCGCGCCGGTCGCGGAAGAATTCATAAGGGCTTATATGCTGATAACAGAGGATTGAATATGGCAATAATTCAGTATTGCGTTGCGTGTAAAAAAGATGAAGACCCGGCATCCGTCACTGAGAATCTCCGCTGTGAATTATCAGACGACCATAATTTCAGCGCTGATGATGACGACTTCGAATTTTGCATAGAAACATGCGCAGAAGATTTTCACGACAGATGCGACGGGTGGGAGCGTCATTGGCCTTTATTATTCATGCTGTGGATTGACGGTAAATATATCGGCATGTTTGAAGTTGAGCGCGAATATGAGCCAACATTCTCAGCTAACAAGGTTAATTAAGCAGATTCAGGAGGGGTGATGGATAACGAAATTTACAGACCAAAATTACAGGTGTGGCACATTCCACAGATTCCTGGGGAAGCATTCAATGTCGATGTTGAGTCGGTTACTGAAGCAGTGAAAGTAATGGAAACCCTGGCTGCATACGACCAGTTTCAGTATGACAATAACATCAAGCCTGATTACTCAAATATGAATGGTCTGAATATATTCAACGAAATAGACCAGGAATATTATTCATGGGATGCTGAGTGTGATTTATTTTATACGGACTCACCAAAAGAGTTCCTGTCACTATTAATTGAAAATAACATGACAGAGGATGAGTTTAATAAAAACCACCCTGCTCATTATGACTTCATGCGGACAACTTCACTGAAATAACAACCCATGACAATCGGATTTGTATTACTACTGGTGATGCACGGCTCTGCTGTGCCTGTTACCGATGATATTTATACGCTCGAAGAATGTGAGAGCCGCGCAGTGCAGGTAATGGCTGTGCGGAATGTTGAATTAGTGTGTGCGG